>DASWIN010000039.1:0-5733 GCA_036397655.1 Nitrospiraceae bacterium
CAAAGTCCGGGCGTTTTTCTAAGCTATGAGCACCTTCACGAAGCACACCCGACTCCGAGCTACCGGGTCCCGTTACATTGGGCCGCAGCATGGTGAGGCCGCTGGTGATCTCCGAGTCGATTCTTCGAGGTCACAATCTTCCGGACTTTGGCTGATCTTGTTGCGTCGCTATTTCGCATTCATCGCCGTGGCGAACCTCGTTTGGGAGACGGCACAACTGCCGCTTTATACCATCTGGTCGAAAGGTACCGTCGGCGAGATCGCGTTCGCGATCGCGCATTGTACGGCGGGCGACATCTTGATCGCCGGCGCCTCTCTCTTCGGCGCGCTTCTTCTTGTCGGCAGCGGCCGCTGGCCTCTGGAGCGGTACGGCGCCGTGGCGTGCCTGGCATTCACCGGAGGGCTTTCCTTCACGATCTTCAGCGAGTGGCTTAACACCGGGATCCGGGGCAATTGGGCTTACACGGAGGTCATGCCGACACTGCCCCTGATCGGGGCCGGGGTTTCGCCGTTCGCTCAATGGATCGTGATCCCCCTCGCCGCCTTCTGGTGGGCTCGCCGCCCATTAGGCTCTGCCAAACAACCGAAAGAAACCGACGCATGATTCGAAACCGGACCCTCACTTACCTCCTGCTGGCTATTGTCGCCCTGGCGGCCGTGGTCGCGTTTGTCGCCAGCCGCTCGTTCTCGGCCGGCGAGACCACCGTCGCCGCGCTGGCCGGAGAGACCCACTTCCACGGTATCGCCGTCGATCCGCGCGATGCCAGCCGTCTCTATCTTGCGACCCATCACGGGGTGTTCGTCGTCGGACCGGATGGCGCGGCTCGGCGGATCTCGGACACGACGGACGACTTTATGGGGTTCACGCCGCACCCGGCCGATCCAAACGTGCTCTACGCGAGCGGACATCCCGCGGGCGGCGGCAATCTCGGCTTCATCGTCTCGAGAGACGGAGGAAAGTCGTGGACCAAGCTTGCGGATGGCGTTGGCGGTCCGGTCGACTTCCACCAGATGGATGTCAGCAAGGCGGACCCCAAGGTCGTCTACGGCGTCTTCGGTGCGCTGCAGAGAAGCACCGACGCTGGGCGCAGTTGGACCCCAATTGGCGCCGCCCCCGAGGGCATCATCGGCCTGGCGGCCTCGAGCACGGACGTCGACCGGGTCTACGCCGCGACCCAACGCGGCCTGATGGTCAGCGCCGACGGTGGTCGGCGCTGGCAATCGGCACACGATTCGCGGCAGCCGGCGACCATGGTGCACGTCACTCCCGGCGGGACAGTCTATGCCTTTATCGCCGGCACGGGATTGGTGCGTGGGACGGAGCCGGACCTTGATTGGACTGCCCTCGGCGACGAGTTCGGCGGCGCACTCGTGTTGCACCTTGCAGCCAGCACGACCGAGGGGAAGTCCGCAGTCTATGCGGCCACGTTCGATCCCGAAACGCGCGCTCAGGCCCTCTACATGAGCCGCGACGGCGGCCGAAGCTGGGTTTCGCTGGGGGCTGAATGACCTTCGGAGTGGAGATGAAATCCAAAATCCAGCCGAGGGTTGCGGCGTTCGGCTCGCGACGAACCAGTTGCATGACAAGATCTGAGATAGATGTTCGAGCAAATTATTGACAAGCTACCCGAAGTCACTCGCCAGTAGGAGCAACTATTCATATGTGGAGCCGCGCTGAGTTCGTTTCCCGCGGTGTGGCTCTCTTATTGACCAGAACGATGCCGAGGAGCGTCAGGCCAATTCCACCGGCAGCCAACCAGTCCATTCTCTCGCCATAGAACAGGACGCCCATAGCTATACCGAAAATTGGGATCAGGAAACTGAAGGCATTGGCCCGGTTCAACGGAACCTTCTCCAAGATTGAGAACCAGAGCCAGTAGACGAGAGCCGTGCCGGGGAGGCTCAGGCCGATGAGAGCAAGCACGAAGCGCGGAGACCAGTCGATGCTCTGGGGCGCCTCGAGCGCCCAGGAGGCAATGAGAAGAGGCAGACTGCCCATAAGCAATTGAACGCCCATGGCCATCATCGCATCGGCCTCGCCGGCAATCCGTTTTATGAGGACGTTGCTCACCGTGATGCCGAGAGCTGCGAGGATGATGTACGCGACTCCGATAGCGTAGCTTCCTGGTCCGCCGAGGAGGAGCTGGGGCAACGTGATCGGGAGAATGCCGACGAAACCAAGCGTGAGCCCAATCTTGCCGCGCCCATCGAGATGTTCGTCGAGAAACCTGCTGGCAATCAGGGCGGCTAGCAGCGGTTGCGTATTGGCAATGACCGTTGCGACCCCTGGGGATACGAATTCGGCCGCGTGAAACATCCCGAGAAACCCCAGGCTGGTAGCGCCCAAGCCGACGAAGAGCAGAATGATCCAGATACGCATGCCCTTCGGCGCGGGACGGCCGAGCCCGACGGCGAGCGCGACCAGTGCGACCCCGGCCAGGAGAGCCCGAAGAGCGGCGAACGTCAGGTGAGGCGCATAGGCGATGCCGGCTGTGATCAACGGAAAACAAATGGCCCAGAGAATCATGACCAGAATAATTTGCAGGACTGTTGATATTGCCACCGGCTCCGATATCCTCGTGCCCCGCGATGAGGAGCCTTTCCGCTGCGGAAATCAAGCTCATCCGAATAACGGAAAGTCCCCTCAAACTGCGCCGTTCTCTCGTATTTCTACATCACCGTCAAAGAGATCGTCGAGGAGGGTTCCGGTTTATGATTCCCGAGGCCTATGTCTGGCTGGTCTGGTCGAGCGCCTTTCTCCTCCCCTGGCTCGTTGCTTTTATTGTTTTTCCTCGCCATCGCAGGGCGATGATCTGGGCGAGCGTCTTTACGATGCCGTTCGGCCTCACCGAGCCGCTGTTCGTCCCCGAATACTGGAGTCCGCCAAGCCTATTCGACCTGGCTCAGAGGACGGGATTCGACATCGAGAGCTTGATCTTCTGCTTCGGCATCGGTGGGATCGGCGCCGTTCTCTACAATCTTTTGACGCGACGAAGGCTCCTGCCGACCACTTTCGAAGAAAGGCGGCATAGCCGACACCGATTTCACCTTTGGGCCTTGGCAGCGCCGTTCCTGTCCTTTCCGGTCCTCTACGTCCTCGCATGGAATCCCATCTATCCTGCAATCCTAGCCATGGTGATCGGCGCTATTGCCACGGTCGTTTGCCGGCCCGATCTGGGACGGAAGACGTGGGTGGGCGGACTATTGTTCCTGAGCTACTACGTGATCTTCCTTCTCGGGCTTGAATGGACCGCCCCGGGCTATATCGCCCGAGTGTGGAATCTCGCTGCCCTGTCCGGTCTCAATCTCTTCGGCATGCCTGTGGAGGAGTTGCTGTTCGCCATGGCCTTTGGTGCGTACTGGTCCGGCGTATACGAACACTTCACATGGAAGACTGTCCGCGAAGCCGCCGGCGGGCAGTCGTCTCCAAGCGTCCATGCGCCGGGCGCAAATGAGTAGCTCCCGGCGGGGTCGTGCTGGCCGCGCATCTCTCGGGTCACGCTATTAATCAGCGAGATGATGGCGGCGAAGGAGTGCATTTTGGTCGGAGCAACGGGTGTGCCGCAGCCGTCCCGAATTCCACTGTGGAACGATAACCGGAAGCCTTGCCCAATGATCTTCGGGTTCGTGTGTCCCTGTTCAAGGACGCGACCACCGATCGGGGACCGGAACCTCGGCCGAGTTCACCAGGAGATGTAAAATGGACTGGCGAATGGAGATCAACATCTGGTATGTCATCGTGGCCCTGTTCGGGGTTATCATGCTTCAGAATTTCTGGTCTCAAGCGCAGCACGTTCAGACCGTCCCTTACGGTGAATTCGACCGTGACCAATTGACGCAGATCAATGAGCGAGATGACTCCTGAAATTAGAAAGATGATCCGAGGTGAGGAAAGCTGATTGATTATGCGGCATGAGCCGAACAGCTGTGCGCCCAAGAGGCAGATGATGTGGCGCAGTCATGCGGGCGTGCTTGTCTGCTTGCTGGCTCTTCTATCAGCCTTGTTCGCGGAGGTAGAGACGTCTTCAGCGGCGGCAGCAGGTGCTGAACAGCTCGAGATCGCAATCGGACACATCGACACTTCATCCGGCGGTAGTGCAACTGTTGCTCACAACACGTGTATGCACTACGGTCAATGCTCCGTTCAGGCCATACTTTTCGCGAGCCCAACGGTCGACCCACATGGCTCGAACGCAGTAAGCATCGCCAACTGTCAAATTGGTGGAGACCGAGTGGTCTCACCACTGCGCCGCCCTCCCAAAATCCCCGTGACCCTACAGCAACCGCCGGGATTGGCATCGGCTCGGAATCGCTGACCCAGAGTTCGTTAGCGTTCCGATGGGTAATGCCACTTTTTCAGCGGAGTGGATGAACGCCCCATGGGCGATTGAGGGAAGGGTGGCGATTGAGGGAAGGGTAAGGACTGTGACTCACAAAGCCAGCAGAGAGAAATCTCCCAGCCGTAAGCGGACAGCCGAGGTTTCCAAGAGGCGTTCGGCGCCCTTGAAGGCCACAGTGATGCAGGTTCGCGGTGACACGCGAGCGGCGAAACCGGCTCCGGCCCAGCCTCTGCAGGAGGCTTGGGACTATCAGCTCGACGTTTGGCAGCGCTCGATCTTGTTCTGGGACGCATTGCGCCGGCGCGCGAACAACATGCTTGAGCATGAGCGTACAGGCCTGCCGCCGCTTCTCGACTTCAAGTACGAGACTGTGCTTGACGCGCGCCGGTTCGAGCAGCCCGCGAATTATGCCCTCCTACGGATTACCGAGGTTGGCGAGGATTGCTGGGACGACTGCGTCGATCCCGACAAGCCGCCGGTCATAGTCGTCGATCCGCGCGCCGGCCACGGCCCGGGAATCGGCGGTTTCAAGCGCGAGTCCGAGGTCGGCATGGCTCTCCACGAGGGGCACCCGGTCTATTTCGTGATCTTTTTCCCGGAACCCGTGTCTGGGCAGACGCTGGCGGACGTCCACCATGCGCTACGCCGGTTTGTCGAGGAGGTGGCTCGCCGCCACGATGGCAAGCCGCCGGTCCTTTATGGGAACTGCCAGGCGGGCTGGGCCGTGACCCTCCTCTCGGCCGACTGTGAGGGCCTCGTCGGCCCGGCGATCCTCAACGGCTCGCCGCTGTCCTACTGGGCAGGGGAGTCCGGAGTGAATCCGATGCGCGTCGCTGGTGGCCTTCTAGGCGGCGCCTGGCTCGCCCATCTGACGGCCGACCTTGGCGGTGGGCGGTTCGATGGCGCCTGGCTCGTGCAGAACTTCGAGAACCTCAAACCGGAAAAAGCCATCTGGGAGAAGTACGCCCATCTCTTTACCGACATCGACTCCGAGCGTGAGCGCTTTCTCGAGTTCGAGCGCTGGTGGAACGGCTACTATTTCCTGAGCCGCGAGGAAATCCTCGCAGTCGTCGAGAACCTGTTCATCGGCAACAAGCTGGAGCAGGGGCAGCTTCGGATCTGCGAGGGCTGCACCGTCGAGCTGAGGCGGATCAAGAATCCGCTTGTAATCTTTGCCTCTTACGGCGACAACATCACGCCGCCGCATCAGGCGCTCGGCTGGATCCCGGTGGTCTATCGGGATACCGACGATCTTAAGCGGGCCGAGCAACGCATCGTCTACCTGACGAACCCGCATGTCGGCCATCTCGGGATCTTCGTCTCGGCGAAGGTTGCGCGATTCGAGCACCGGGCCATTCTCGAGAGTCTGGACGAGATCGAGGCCCTTGCGCCC
>DASWIN010000040.1:0-1733 GCA_036397655.1 Nitrospiraceae bacterium
GCTTGAAGACTGCCTGAAGCCCTTGGACCTGTCGGTCACCGAGGGCGCGAAGCGGCTTGGTGTCGGCCGCCAGGCGCTTTCCAACCTGGTGAACCGGAAGGCGTCGGTCTCCATCGAGATGGCCTACCGGCTGTCCAAGGCCTTCGGCTCCACCCCGGAAACCTGGCTCGGGATGCAGTTGGCCTATGATCTCGCACAATCGAGGGGCCTGGACCGGAAGATCAAGGTCAAGCGCGTCAAGGCCGCCTAGATGCCTGTACTGGGACAGAATTCCGGGGACACATGCCGGGCGGTCCAGGCGCGGAAGAAAACTCCAACAGGGGCTGATAGGACTCCCCCGAGCATCATCGTCCTCGCGCTCGATGGCGCGCAGTTCTAATCGGGGCTACCTGCCACTGGGCGGGCCGGTTAGTGGCCGATGGCGATTTTGTGGGTCTTTGATTTCGTCTTGGCCTCGGGCAGCTTGGGCAAGTTCACCTTGAGCACGCCGTTGGCGAAGGTGGCCTTGATCTTGCCGACATCCACGGCCTGCGGCAGCGGCAGGGTGCGGACGAACGAGCCGTAGCGGCGCTCGGAGAAGTAGTAGTCCTTCTCCTTGGTTTCTTCCTCGACCCTCTTTTCGCCTTTGATGGTGAGCATGCCGTCGCACACGGTCAGATCCACGTCCTTCTCCTCGATGCCCGGCAGTTCGGCCGATAGCTCGACCGCATCCTCGGTCTCGGCCACGTCGAAGCGCACGTTGACGTCGCCACGGCTCCACAAGGGAGTCCAGTATGGGGCCATGTCCCACAGGCCGCGGCTGAGCGTCGGCATCTGCCAAACGTCCGCGAAGTCGTGAACGGCACGATCCATTCTCGCCCACAGATCCATCAGCGGAAAGCCCGGAACGTCCTGGGCCGCCGGCGGGGTCGCCGCACCCGATGACTTTTCGCTGAGCTCTTGCTTGGTCGCCATTTACAATACTCCTCACTTCAAAGCGCTCCATCCGGAGCGCGGTCCTGGCGGGAAGGTTATACCCATGAGATGGGTCACGCCTTGACGCACATCAAGCGCAAGCCGCCGCTTGATCTTTACGCGCGGCAAATCCACCATGCCGGTCCAAAGCCGGGGCGGCAGGGGGAGGCAGGATTGTGAGCAGCGCGCGAGCCATTCTGGCGATCGACCAGGGGACGACCAGCAGCCGCGCCATGCTGTTCGACCGGCGCGGCCAGCCGTTGGCCACCGCCCAGCAGGAATTTTCCCAGCATTTCCCGCAGCCTGGCTGGGTCGAGCACGAGCCGGAGGATATCTGGCGCGATACGCTGCGCGTGGCCCGTGAGGCGCTGGCCGTCGCCGGCCTGACCGCCCCGGACATCGCCGCCATCGGCATCACCAACCAGCGGGAAACCACGGTCCTGTGGGACCGTAAGACCGGCGAGGCCATCCATAACGCCATCGTCTGGCAGGACCGGCGCACGGCGCCCCTGTGCGACCGCCTGCGCCGGGACGGATACGAGCCGATGGTCAAGGACAAGACCGGCCTGCTGATCGATTCCTACTTTTCGGCGACCAAGCTGACGTGGCTGCTGAAAAGCGTGCCCGGCGCCCGGGCCCGGGCGGAGCGGGGCGATCTGGCCTTCGGCACCATCGACAGCTTCCTGCTGTGGCGCCTGACCGGCGGCCGGGTGCACGCCACCGACGCCACCAACGCCGCACGCACCCTGCTCTACGACATCAAGCGGCAGGCCTGGGAC
>DASWIN010000041.1:0-1971 GCA_036397655.1 Nitrospiraceae bacterium
GCTTGAAGACTGCCTGAAGCCCTTGGACCTGTCGGTCACCGAGGGCGCGAAGCGGCTTGGTGTCGGCCGCCAGGCGCTTTCCAACCTGGTGAACCGGAAGGCGTCGGTCTCCATCGAGATGGCCTACCGGCTGTCCAAGGCATTCGGCTCCACCCCGGAAACCTGGCTGGGGATGCAGTTGGCCTACGATCTGGCAGAATCGAAAGACCTGGACCGGAAGATCAAGGTCAAGCGCGTCAAGGCGGCCTAGATGCCTGTACTCATAAAGCCGTTATCCCGGACGCGACTTTCCTCCAAATCTGTGATTTGGAGAGGAAAGTCAGTGATCCGGGATCCATGGTCCGGCAGCGAGGTGGCGGAGAAATGGATCCCGGATCGCAAGGCTCGCCATCCGAAAATCGCAGATTTTCGGGCTCGCCCCCGATCGAGTCGGGGGCAGGCTCTAACGTCCGGGATGACGGGGAGGAAATTATGAGTCCACGACCTAGACGCCTGTACTGGGACAGAATTCCGGAGACACATGCCGGACGGCCAATGCGCGGAAGGGAACTCCGGCAGGGACATATCGAGCTTGCCCGAACGAGAGCGCCCTCCCGCTCGACGAAGCGCTGTTCTAATCGGGGCTACCTGCCACTGTGCAGGCCGGTTAGTGGCCGATGGCGATTTTGTGGGTCTTTGATTTCGTCTTGGCCTCGGGCAGCTTGGGCATGTTCACCTTGAGCACGCCGTTGGCGAAGGTCGCCTTGATCTTGCCGACATCCACGGCCTGCGGCAGCGGCAGGGTGCGGACGAACGAGCCGTAGCGGCGCTCGGAGAAGTAGTAGTCCTTCTCCTTGGTTTCTTCCTCGACCCTCTTTTCGCCCTTGATGGTGAGCATGCCGTCGCACACGGTCAGTTCCACGTCCTTCTCCTCGATGCCCGGCAGCTCGGCCGATAGCTCGACCGCATCCTCGGTCTCGGCCACGTCGAAGCGCACGTTGACGTCGCCACGGCTCCACAAGGGAGTCCAGTATGGGGCCATGTCCCACAGGCCGCGGCTAAGCGTCGGCATCCGCCAAACGTCCGCGAAGTCGTGAACGGCACGATCCATTCTCGCCCACAGATCCATCAGCGGAAAGCCCGGAACGTTCTGGGCCGCCGGCGGAGTCGCCGCGCCCGATGACTTTTCGCTGAGCTCTTGCTTGGTCGCCATTTACAATACTCCTCACTTCAATGCGCTCCATCCGGAGCGCGGTCCTGCCGGGAAGGTTATACCCAAGAGATGGGTCACTCGTTGACGCACATCAAGCGCAAGCCGCCGCTTGATCTTTACGCGCGGCAAATCCACCATGCCGGTCCAAAGCCGGGGCAGCAGGGGGAGGCAGGATTGTGAGCAGCGCGCGGGCCATTCTGGCGATCGACCAGGGAACGACCAGCAGCCGCGCCATGCTGTTCGACCGCCGCGGCCAGCCGTTGGCCACCGCCCAGCAGGAATTTCCCCAGCATTTCCCGCAGCCTGGCTGGGTCGAGCACGAGCCGGAGGATATCTGGCGCGATACGCTGCGCGTGGCCCGGGAGGCGCTGGCCGGCGCCGGCCTGACCGCCCCGGACATCGCCACCATCGGCATCACCAACCAGCGGGAAACCACGGTCCTGTGGGACCGCAAGACCGGCGAGGCCGTGCACAAGGCCATCGTCTGGCAGGACCGGCGCACGGCGCCGCTGTGCGACCGCCTGCGCCGGGACGGCTACGAGCCGATGGTCAAGGACAAGACCGGCCTGCTGATCGATTCCTACTTTTCGGCGACCAAGATTGTCTGGCTGTTGGAAAACGTGCCCGGCGCCCGGGCGCGGGCGGAGCGGGGCGATCTGGCCTTCGGCACCATCGACAGCTTCCTGCTGTGGCGCCTGACCGGCGGCCGGGTGCACGCCACCGACGCCACCAACGCCGCACGCACCCTGCTCTACGACATCAAGCGGCAGGCCTGGGAC
>DASWIN010000042.1:0-3032 GCA_036397655.1 Nitrospiraceae bacterium
GACTGCTTGCACGGTGGCATCCAGCCCCTTGACCAGCTCGTGAAACTTCTTGATCCCGGCCTCGATCTCGTCCATCTTCGATTCCTTCCCTCACTCCTTACGACTGCCGGGCGCTGAGTCCACAGGCTGCAGGGCTGGCCCTGTGCTTCCGGAGCGCGCACGATCAGAATGTGCTCGCTCGACGGCCGCAGTTGGGCCAGCCCTGCAGCCTGTCTTTATAACTTCCCTCCGCCGCCACCAGCCAGCAGCTTGTTTACTTCCTGAATGATCACCTCGGCGCCCGCCAAGTCCATATTCCCCACCCGCTGCCAGCGGATGACGCCGCTCTGATCGATCACGTACACGTTCGGGATGAACTTGCCGCCGCCATAGAGCTTGTCCGTTATCTTCTTGGGATCGAGCAGGTAGGGATACGTCACTTTCACCGGAAACACCGCCAGAAACTCCGTCACTTCCTTTTTGGAGTTCCCCGCGGAGTTGACGCCCACCACGGCCACGTTCTTGCCCTGCGTCGCCTCGTACACTTTCTGCAAATTGGTCCCCTGCTCGAGACAGGGCTCGCAAATGTGGAACAGGCCCAGCACGATGACCTTGCCTTTGAAACTCTGGAGCGAGACGGTCTCGCCGGCAATGGACATGAGCGTGAAACTCGGAGCCGGCTCACCGATCTTGAAGAACCCGGCCGCGAACACCGGCAGCGCAAGCGCGAGGGCCGAAAGTGCGATCAATAATGGACGTTTCATAATGGCCTCCGTGAACACGGTGAGACAATTAACACACCGCATCCTACCACGCGCAATTTTTCAGGGGCAACTGGCTGATGGCTGAGGGATCTCGTCTTTTAGGGTGTTCAAAAAGGTCGTCTTCTCACCCGCCCACCCCGCACGCGCCAAGACGCGTGCTTTTCCCGTGTCGGCCGCACGAGCGAAGGGCGAGGAGGTACATACCAAGCTTCGCTTGAGCCGCTCGCTTCGATCAAATGCGAGCGGAGAGGTATTTTGCCTCCAGTAGGCTTAGATCCGTACGTTGAGCCTGGGAGCGACGCGAGAACGACGCTGGCGACCTTTTTCAACGCCCTACGAGTGGTGGGATTCGAACAGGCCCAACTGGAGCTCTTCGGCCCTTGTAAACGGAATGGGATACTGTTCCGTAAAACAGGCGCTGCAATATCGAGTCGGCGTGACCGGAGAGGCTTTCAGCATGCCTTCGAGACTCAGGTACGCCAGGCTATCCGCCGTGATGTACTTTTTGATTTCCTGCAGCTTGTGATCGGAGGCGATCAGTTCCTTCTTCGTCGGCGTGTCGATGCCGTAGAAGCAGGGGGAGATGATGGGCGGTGAGCTGATCCGCACGTGCACCTCTTTTGCCCCGGCGTGCCGGATCATCTTCACGATCTTCCGGCTTGTCGTGCCGCGCACCATGGAATCATCCACCACCACCACCCGCTTGCCCTTGAGAATGTCCGGCACCGCGTTGAGCTTCACTTTCACGCCGAAGTGGCGGATCTGTTGTTCCGGCTCAATGAACGTCCGGCCGACATAATGGTTGCGGATCAAGCCGGTTTCGAACGGAATCCCCGCGCCTTCGGAAAATCCCAGCGCGGCTGGCACGCCGGAGTCCGGCACGGCAATCACGACGTCCGCCGACACCTTGGATTCCTTTGCCAATTGCCTCCCGTACGCTTTCCGCGTCGCATAGACCGTGTTGTCACCGTAAATCTTGCTGTCGGGCCGTGCGAAGTAGACGTACTCGAACACGCACATGGCCTCGCGCGTCTTGGAAAATGGCTTGAGCGAGGTCAGCCCGCGGTGGTCGAGCACCACCAACTCACCGGGCTCGATATCCCGCACATATTCCCCGCCGATCAGATCGAACGCGCAGGTTTCCGACGCCACGACCCAGCTGCCCTTGACCTGGCCGAGGCAGAGCGGCCGCAGCCCGTACGAGTCCCGCGCGGCGATGACGCCCTGATCCGTGAGGATCACAAGCGAGAAGGCCCCCCGCACCTGGCTCAACGCATCCACGATGCGCGCGAGCAGCGTGTCGGCGCGGGAATGGGCGATCAGATGGATGATGACTTCGCTATCCGTGGTGGACTGGAAGATCGCGCCGTAGGCTTCCAGCTCGCTCCGGAGCATTTGCGCGTTTATTAAATTTCCGTTGTGGGCCAGCGCCAGGTTGCCGAAAGCGAAATTGACCGTCAGCGGCTGAACGTTTCTGAGTCCTCCGCCGCCGGCCGTGGAGTAGCGGTTATGGCCGATCGCCATGTGGCCGTGCAGTCGCTTGATCGTCGACTTGGTATAAATATCGGCGACGAGCCCGAGCCCCTTTTCGGCGTGGAAATGCTCGCCGTCTGAGGCGGCGATGCCGGAGCCTTCCTGCCCGCGATGCTGGAGGGCGTAGAGCCCCAGGTAGGTCATGTTCGCCGCTTCCTTATGGCCGTAAATGCCGAACACCGCGCATTCGTCGTGGAATTTGTCTGGAGTAATGAACTGAGGACGTGACGCACGCTCCTTGGAGCGTGGAGCCATCGGAAGCTCTTTTCGGGTGCGGCCCATGACCCCTACTTCCTCACGCCTGATTGAGCGCCCGTTCGAGGCTGTTTCCCCATCGATCTAACAGGGTTTTCAACTCTGCGTCAACCCGACAGGCAGAAGCCTGTTTGTCCGCTTCGACGTCGATGACCAGCCGCTCGCCACCGACAGTCCCGATCTTCGCCGCCGGCACGCCCATCGCCTGGGCAATCGTCAAAACCTTATCGGCAGCATCGGCCTTGACCGAGAGTACGATCCGGGACTGGCTCTCTCCGAACAGCAGCGCATCCCGTCGAATCGTATAACCGGTTAATCGTACCACAGCACCGAGCGGTTGTGCCGGATTGGACAGGCAACATTCGGCCAGTGCGACGGCCAAACCGCCGTCCGAGCAATCGTGCGCGGATTGAACCAATCCATCGCGAATCAGTTTCAACACGCAGGCATGGAGCGCTTTTTCCGTGTCCAGATTCAGGTACGGCGGCTCGCCCTGTTCTC
>DASWIN010000043.1:0-4121 GCA_036397655.1 Nitrospiraceae bacterium
GATGGCGGATTCGATCATCTGTCGCCGGAGATCGAAGATCTTTCCGTACACTGCGCCGATCTTTTTCGGATCCGGTGTCTCGTCGGCGTAGAGTTCGAAAAGCTCGTCCCGCGCGTCCATCATTTGGCCGTGCAGGCCCCAATGCTGCTTGCGCAAGCCGGAACGGATGCCGGCGATTTGCTTGCGCTGATCGCCGTTCAGGTCGAGTCCGTACATCGGTCCGGGGCCCATGCCCCGGCCGCCCATCATGCCGGAGCCCATGCCCTGGCCGCCCATCATGCCGGGGCCCATACCCTGGCCGCCCATCATGCCGGGGCCCATGCCCTGGCCGCCCATCATGCCCGGACCCATGCCCTGGCCGCCCATCATGCCGGAGCTCATGCCGGTACCCATGCCGTAGGCGGGGGCCCGGAATTCGCTGTCGCCGTGAGCGAACGCGACGCCGGCAACGGCAGCCGAAGTGATCAATGCGGCCAGAATCCCCGCCGCAACTTTTGTACCTGCCATGGAAGCGCTCCTGTCGAAAATCGACGTCAATTCGAAAGTCTGGAAGGGATTCTAGCCCGGCGTCGGCGCCCCTCGTTGACACAGATCAACGGATTGATGAACCCCGGCGGCCGGGAGGACAAGGTGTGGGGTGATGGCAAAAAAGGGGAACGGCCCGCGCAGGAAGGGGACGCCGGCTTGGACGTCGACCGGGCGTCCACGGGGCCGACCCCGATGGCGTTAATCGCTGCTTACAAGAACGAACTCAAGTCTCCCGCAGCCTGACCGCACACAGCTCGGCGATTTCGGTCTGTACTGATTCCCGGCCCGGGATCTTCGCCCAACGCGCCTTTTCAACGTATTCGCCCTGTTTCCAGGGCGACAGTCCCGACAACTCCTCGAGGGACGCTTCCGTATTGAATGAACTACGGGCCTGGGCAACGCATATCGCCGCCAGGCTGTCCTTGACAGCCGTTGCCGACATGGTCGCGGCGCTTCCCTGGGTCGTCCAGTTGAATCCGGGTCCGAACCAGTTGAAGCCGATCGCGGTCCAGACCACCGTTGCCATGAGTGCGCTCCAGATAATCTGCGGCGGTGACCAGGGTCGTCTATTGTTTGCCATCTCCATGTTCCTCTTCGTTCTCGTGGACGGAAAAATTTCCCATCGCATCGCTTCTTGTAACACATCGAGGGCGCCAAAAGGGGGTGCGGTCAAAACCGGTGTCCCGGGATCTTCACGTCCGGTACGGCGGCGTCGCCGTGCCTGCACGGGTCGGCGGCACGCCTGCGCGAAGCCGTGTATAACAATATCAGGGGGTTACGTGTGGTGAATGCCTCCTGTAGCCGGAATTTCAAGCTTTTTAGTCCGCGCAGGCGTAAGATGTCCGGAGAGGATTCCGTGCTCATACGGACCTCGCAGCGGAGCAAAACCAATGGAAGGCATCAGCGACATCAAGATCACCGGGATCGATTCAAAGCGCCCGCCGGTGACCCGGAAACAGCCCTACATCGATCTTTACTTTCAGCTTTCGCACAAGGTGCCCAGGGACTGGGCCGAGGATTTCAACGCCTTGTTGTCGAGCCGAAAGATCAGGGCAAAAATTCAACCCGATGAGGGCCTGTACATAGAAACCTGGGTGAGAAGCCCCGACGATATCGTCGAGCGCTTGAAACTGCTGAACAGCAAGGTCGTCGAGTGTAACGAAAGCTACATCGCCAAGGTCCTGCTCAGGGCAAGCACGCAGGACAGTCAAAACAGCGCCCTGGAGAATGAAGCCGGAGAACAGGGCCGCTTGAACAGGATTGTCGCGAGCCTGGAGTTCGAAGCGTAGAAAAGGCTTTCCGGCATCGCCGAATCGCCGGCACCGTGCGTCGTTGACGCCAACGGGATCGAAAGCGGCGGCACGTTCCGTGTTTGTCGAGCCCGGGCTGAACTGAACCCTTCACCCCCTGACAGCGAATTGAGGACGGCGTCCGTTTGACCGGCCGTCAGCGCCTCGTCTCGTTGCGACGGCTATCCCGTTGTTTTTCTGAACATCTACCAGCTGCGGACGCGGCCGGTGTCGAGATGGACGAAATCGTTTCGCGGATAATATCCCACGCCTCCCCGCTGCAGACGCCGCGCAGCGTCGCGCAGCCCGGCGGTGCGAACGTCCGTCAGGCGAACGTCGATGGCGCGCCCCTGAACATGCAGGCTGCGCCTGGCAACACCGCGTCCCTGGCGAAGCAGACTCGCGTTGGTGAGCGGCGAGCGGTAGCCGGAGATGACCTTGAACACACCCCGGCTGTCTGCCGCAAGCTGCACGGCGTAGAGGAGATCCAGCAGGCCGGGGTCGATGGGATGGACATCGCCGCTGCGGAAATCGCGCAGAAAATAATTCAGTCGTTCCAGTCCCCGGCGCGCGTAATCTCCGGCCTGGAAATACACGACCGAAAGCGTCTCGTTTGTGTGCAGGTGGTGAAATGAAAGCTTTCTCGGCCCGGAAGCCAGGGCCATGGCCGGCGCCGGGGCAAGCAGGGGCACGCCGGGAAGCCCGAGGGCCGCGGTGCGCAGGACCGCGCGCCGGCTCCACTTTCGCCCCGCGAAAGCTGTGTCTACCGGTTCGTTCATGGACGTTTCTCCACCCCACCCGATAAATCGGGTGCCGAGCATACCGCAGGGAAAGATCCCTTTGCCAGCATCGTCTGTACGCGCAAAAGCACCTATACGGCCGGGTGTGTAAAATGGATCCGCGATTCCGGCGTTTTCGCCAAAAGACGAAATTCCAGCGAACAAGAATCAGCCGAACCCGGCGATGACAAGCAAACTACGGCAGTTCGGCCTCCCGGTGGCGTTCGCGATGGGACTTTGCACCGCCGTTCAGGCGCAGGTCCTCGATTCTGCGGCTGAGTTGATCCGCGTGCGGATTGAGAACCTTCCGGACGCGCCGCTGGTGGACGACGTCCATGTCGCCAGCGAGCGAGTGCTCGAGCTGCTCTACCGCAGGCAATCCTTCGAGCCGCTCTGGAAATCCCGGGACAACATCGAGGCATTCGTTGGTCTTGTCAGTCGTGCGGAAGAGCAGGGTCTTTTGCCCCGCGACTATCACGCGCCGAAGCTCGCGCGGATGATCGAGACCCTGAACCGCGAAAGCGGGGACCTGCGCCGCCGCGTCGATCTCGATTTGCTGCTGACCCACAGCCTGCTTCGCTATGTCTATCATCTGCGCTTCGGCAAGGTCGATCCGGCCAGTCTCGACGCCAAATGGAATTTTACCCGGCAGCTACCCGATCCGGACGTCATCGATCGCCTGCTGGCTTTTATCGATAATCCGCGACCGCCGCTGCAGCAGATTATTCCGCAAACCCCCGACTACGGGCGTTTGCAGGAAGCCCTCGCGCGCTACCGTGCCATCGCGCAAAGCGGCGGGTGGCCTGCGGTGCCTCCGGGTCCGACGCTCAAGCGCGAAATGTCCGATCCCCGCGTCGGTTTGTTGCGGGAACGCCTGCGCGTCACGGGAGAACTCGACGCCCCCGCCGGCGAGCCGAACCATTTCGATGAGACACTGAAACAGGCCGTGATTTCATTCCAGCGCGGACACGGGCTCCAGGCAGACGGCGCCGTCGGTGCCCAGACGCTGGCTGCGCTTAACGTGCCCGTCGAGTCGCGCATCGATCAGCTCCGCGTCAACCTGGAACGTACCCGGTGGGTGTTCCAGGACATTGGCGATAACTACGTGCTTGTGAATATTGCCGGCTTCCGCGTGACTTTCGTACTCGACGGCAGGCCGGTCTGGACAACGCGTGCCGTGGTCGGGCGTCCCTACCGCAAGACGCCCGTGTTCAGGTCGAAAATCACTTACCTGGTGTTCAACCCTACCTGGACCGTGCCGCCCACCATACTGCGCGAGGATCTCCTGCCAAAGCTGCGCGCCGACCCCGGCCTCCTCGGCCGGCAGAACATGACGCTGCGCGATTCCCGGGACAGGGCCGTCGATCCGGGCAGCATCGACTGGGGATCCGTTTCGTTTCGCGACTTTCCTTACGCTGTCCGCCAGTCGCCGGGGCCTGACAACGCCCTGGGCCAGCTCAAGTTCATATTTCCGAATGCCTACAGTATCTATCTGCACGATACGCCGTCCAGGGACCTGTTCTCG
>DASWIN010000044.1:0-2122 GCA_036397655.1 Nitrospiraceae bacterium
CCTGCCGTCGCTGGAAGCGCTCTCCGAGTATCAGCCCAGCCAGGTCAGCCGTGTGTACTCGGACGACCGCCAGGTCGTCGGGCAATTCTACGTGGAGCGGCGGCTCACGGCCCAGTTGGTCGACGTGCCGCAAGTGCTCACCCAGGCGGTGATCGCCGTCGAGGACGCGCGGTTCTTCGAGCACCCGGGCCTCGACATCATCGGCATCGCGCGCGCCGTCTGGACCAACCTGCGCC
Organism: Nitrospiraceae bacterium; assembly: GCA_036397655.1. GTDB lineage: Bacteria > Nitrospirota > Nitrospiria > Nitrospirales > Nitrospiraceae > 2-02-FULL-62-14. Next base: position 237 of record DASWIN010000044.1, read on the forward strand.
GGGGCGGCAAGGTCGAGGGCGCCAGCACCATCACCCAGCAGCTCGCCCGTTCGCTGTTCCTGTCCACCGAGCGGACCTATGCCAGGAAGATTCGCGAGCTGATCCTCGCCTACAAAATGGAGCTGATCCTGAGCAAGGAGGAGATTCTCGAGCTCTACCTCAACCAGATTTACTTCGGACAGGGCGCCTACGGCGTGGTGGCGGCGGCCCAGACCTATTTTGGGAAGGGCCTCTCGGAATTGACCCTCGGCGAGGCGGCCATGCTGGCCGGCCTGCCCAAGTCGCCGAACAACTACTCCCCGTACAAGAATCTGGAGCGGTCGAAAAAACGCCAGGAGCACGTGCTGCTCCGGATGGAGGAGGCGGGCTTCATCACGATCGAGCAGCGGTTGGATGCGCTGACGAAGCCGCTCGTCCTGCGCCGGCCCGGGGCCGAGCAGGTCGCGCCCTATTTCATCGAACACATCCGGCAGCATCTCGTGAGCAAGTACGGCGAGACGATGGTCTACACGGGCGGGTTGGAAATCTTCACGACCCTGAACATCGACATGCAGAAGGCGGCGGAGCAGGCGCTCACCAGGGGCCTGCGCGAGCTGGACAAGCGGCAGGGCTGGCGGGGTCCGATCGGCACGCAGGATATCACCACGCTGCCCGCACCGGGCCCGCCGGCGCCGCAGGAGAGACCGCTGCAGCCCGGCGAGGTCGTGCAGGGCGTCGTCGTGAAAATCGCGCGCGGCGTCGTGCAGGTGCAGGCCGGTTCCATCCTCGGACAGATGACCTTCGACGACATGGCCTGGGCCAAGCGGCGGCTCAAAGGGAAAGACCCGGTGAAGGATGTCGTGACGCTGCCCACCGTCAAGAATCTCCTGAAGCCGGGCGACCTGATCGAAGTCAGCCTCAAGAAAGTCGAACGGACCACGACCTACTTCCAACTCGAGCAGACGCCGGTTGTCGAGGGCGCGCTGGTGGCGATCGATCCGCGCAACGGGTCGATCCGGGCCATGGTCGGAGGCTACGACTTCGCCAGGAGCGAGTACAACCGGGTCATCACGGCGCGCCGGCAGCCGGGTTCGGCGTTCAAGCCGATCATCTATGCCGCGGCGTTCAACGAGGGATTGAGCCCCGCGAGCGTGGTGATGGATACGCCCGTCATCTACGAAAACGAGGAGGATCCGGAAAAGACCTGGAAGCCGGAGAATTACGGCAGGCGGTTCCACGGACCGGTCAGCCTGCGCGAGGCCTTGATCCATTCCCACAACGTGGCCACCGTCAGGCTGCTGGAGAAGATCGGCATCAAGCCGGTGGTCGAGTTCGCCAAGACGCTGGGCATCGCCAGCCCGCTGAACCAGGACCTGTCGCTGGCCCTGGGATCCTCCGGCATTACGCCGCTCGAATTGGTGTCCGCCTACGGGGTGCTGGCCAACCAGGGGTATCGACTCCAGCCCTACGCGGTCTCCACCGTTCAGGATGCGAACGGGCAGCCGCTGGAGCAGGTCCTGTTCGAGCCCCAGCAGGTGATCACGAAAGAAACGGCGTACCTGATCACCAACGTGCTGGAGGATGTCATCCAGAAAGGAACCGGGCAGGGGGCGAAAGCGATCGAACGGTCCGTGGCGGGGAAGACCGGAACCACCAACGACTTCACGGACGCCTGGTTCATCGGGTACACGCCCACTCTGGCCACGGCGGTGTGGATTGGATTCGACGATATCCGGACCCTGGGCGAAACGGAATCGGGCGCGCACGCGGCGCTGCCGGTCTGGCTGGAATTCATGCAGGCCGCCTTGCCGCTGGTGCCGGCCGCGCCCTTCGAAATTCCCGAAGACATCCGCTATGCGCGCGTGGACCCGCGCACCGGGCTGCTGGCGCCCGAGCACAGCGATCAG
>DASWIN010000045.1:0-2916 GCA_036397655.1 Nitrospiraceae bacterium
GAAGTGGAGGGGCAGGCGGGAACGCCGGCCTCCTGCACGACGCCGGTCCGCGACGGCATGGTCGTGCGGACGGAAGGCACCGGACTGAGCCGGCACCGGCGCAATATCGTAGAGCTCTATCTCTCGGAGCAGCCGGAAGGCGCGCCGGTGCCGGAGCCGTTGCAGGCGCTGGCCGTGACGCTGGGCCTGAAGGAGGTGCGGTACCCCGACGGCGTGCACGGGAAGCGGGCCGCCGCGCGTGACGACTCAAGTCCGTTCTTCACATTCGACAACGCCGCCTGCATTTCCTGCGCGCGATGCGTCCGCGCTTGCGACGAAACCCAGGGGACCTATGCCTTGTCGATGGTGGGCCGCGGTTTCGACGCCAGGCCCATGGCCGGCGGCGGGAGTTTCGCCGCGTCGAACTGCGTCTCCTGCGGCGCTTGCGTCAAGGAATGTCCCACCGGGGCTTTGCAGGAAAAGTCCGTCGCACAGTGGGGATCACCGGCACAGACCGTGCGCACCACCTGCGCCTACTGCGGCGTCGGCTGTTCGTTTGACGCCGGCGTCAAGAACGGCCGCGTCGTCCGCATGGCGCCGGCGGACGACGGGCCGTCGAACGCCGGCCACGCCTGCATGAAGGGGCGTTTCGGCTGGGACTATATCTATGCGCCGGACCGCCTGCAGAAGCCGCTCATCCGGGAAGGCGACCGCCTGGTGCAGATGACCTGGCCGGCGGCGCTCGACCTGGTGGCCGCGGCCTTCACACGGATCACGCAGGCCTACGGACCCGACGCCCTGGCGGTGATTTCCTCGAGCCGGGGAACGAACGAGGAGAATTATCTGTTTGCCAAGTTCGTGCGCTGCGTCCTCGGGACGAACCACATCGACAACTGCGCGAGGGTCTGCCACAGCGCGACCGTCACCGGCATGATGGAGACGCTCGGCGCCTCCGCGGCGACGAACTCGATCGCCGACCTCGATCACGCGAGGCTGATCCTGGTCGTCGGCGCCAATCCCGCCGAGTCCCATCCGGTGATCGGCGCCCGCATCAAGCAGGCGGTCCGGCGCGGGGCGACGCTCATCGTGGTCGATCCGAGACGCACCGAATTGGCGCGTCTCGCCACGCTGCATCTGCAGTTGCGTCCGGGGACCAACGTGGCCCTCCTCAACGGACTGGGCCATGTCATTGCCCGGGAGCGGTTGCTCGACGCGCGGTTCGTCGAATCCAGGACCGAGGGGGTCGGGGAGTGGTTGGAGACCGTGGCGGCCTGCACGCCGGAGAAGACCGAGCAAATCACCGGCGTACCGGCGGCGCTGATCCGGGAGACCGCCCGCCGCTACGCGACGAGCGGCGCGTCGCTCTGCGTCCACGGGCTCGGCGTGACGGAACACCGGTGGGGCAGCCATGGCGTGATCGCCCTGTGCGATCTGGCGCTGGCCACGGGCAACATCGGCCGTCCCGGGACCGGCATCAACCCGTTGCGGGGCCAGAACAACGTGCAGGGGGCATCGGATGTCGGCTCGATGCCGACCTATTTCGCCGGCTACCAGCCGTTCGACGATCCCGCCCTGGCGGCCAAGCATCGGCAAGTGACCGGCCGTCCGTTGCCCGCGAAACGCGGCATGAAAACGCCGGACATGTGGGATGCGGCCCTGGAGGGGCGGCTCAAGGGACTCTGGATCATCGGCTACGACGTCGCGCAGACCGACCCGAATCTGAAGAAGGTCCGCGAAGCCCTGTCGCGGCTGGAGTTCCTGGTCGTCCAGGACCTGTTCCTGACCGAGACGACGAAGTTCGCGCATCTGGTTCTGCCGGGCGCGTCGTTCCTGGAGAAGGACGGGACCTTCACCAATCTGGAGCGGCGCATCCAGCGCATCCGCAAGGCTGTGGAGCCGCCGGGCGGCGTGCTGCCGGACTGGCAGGTGGTGAGCGAGGTCTCGACCCGCATGGGTTATCCGATGTCCTACGGCCATCCCTCCGAGATCATGGACGAGATCGCGACGCTGACGCCGTCGTTGGCCGGCGTGTCCTACGAGAGGCTGGAACGGGCCGAGGGGCTCCAATGGCCCGTGCCGGCGAAGGACCATCCCGGCACGTCGCTGATGCACGGCGACCGGTTCCCGCAGGGCCGCGCCCGTTTCGTGGCGGTGGACTATCTCCCGCCGGGGGAATCGCCGACGGAAGCGTACCCCTTCGTGCTGATCACCGGCCGCATTCTACAACATTATAATTGCGGAGCGCAGACCAGGCGGACGGCGATCATGCAGGTGGTGGATACGGACGTTCTGGAGATGCACCCGGAGGACGCCCGCCGGCTGGGCTTCCGCGACGGCGACATCGCACGCCTGGTAAGCGCGCGCGGCGAGGCCGTGCTGCCGGTCGCGCTCAGCGAGCGGGTGCAGGCCGGCGAGCTCTTCACGAGCTTTCACTTTCCGGCGAGCGCGGTCAACGATCTGACGTCGCACCATGCCGATGAAAGCTCGAAATGCCCCGAGTACAAGGTTTCGGCGGTGCGGGTGGAAAGGCTTGACCGCATCCCGGCGACTGCGCATCATGCGATGCTGATCGTATGAATTCAGGCGAGAGGCTATAGGCAATAGGCAATGGGGAATACAAGATGATGAACCTATCGCCCATCACCTATTGCCTCGTGCCTGCGCGAAGGCGATGATCTACACCATCACGCTCAACCCGGCCCTCGACCATTATATGGAGGTGGACCGGTTCCTCGTGGAGGACGCCAATCGCGTCACGGGCGAACGGTATTTCGCCGGCGGCAAGGGCATCGACGTCTCCCGCGCGATCCGCCGCCTCGGCGGCGACAGCATCGCGCTGGGGTTCATCGGCGGGCACAACGGGCGCGTGATGGTGGAGATGCTCAAGGCCGGGGACGTGGCGACCTATTTCACGCCCATCGAAGGCGAGACGCGCCG
>DASWIN010000046.1:0-5920 GCA_036397655.1 Nitrospiraceae bacterium
TTAAGCGCCGCAATGGCTCTGTCGGTGAATTTCATGATAGGTCCTCCGCTACCCGCGTGTTACCCACGGGCTCTATGGGTAGCAATATGGGCGCAATTGTGTGAAACGGCAAGAGACAAGGTGAATTAAGTTTGCCCAGAGAAATCCGTGCTTTCGTGGCGAATCTGAAATTGCTTGACGTTTCATCCCGTCGCGTCTAAATTCATATCAGAACTGCTTTGGGAGCAGGAAGTCGCTGGTTCGAATCCAGTCGCCCCGACCAGGTTGACGGTCCCGACCGTCTTGACCGTATTGACTGCGGCCGCGGGGTAGCGGCATCGTCGGGCGGGGTGCTGCCCGCTCCGAGGGGAGCGCGAAAGGGTCATGCAGGTCCGCATCTTCCGCCCGGCCAAGACGGCCATGCAGTCCGGCCACGCCGGCACCCGGCGCTGGGCGCTCGAGTTCGAGCCCGACGCGCCGCGCCGGGTCGAGCCGCTGATGGGCTGGACCTCCTCGGCCGACACCAAGGCGCAGCTGCGCCTGCGCTTCGACACCAAGGAGGAGGCGATCGCCTATGCCAGCAAGCACGGCCTGATGTACGTCGTCGACGAGCCCCGCGAGCCCCAGCCGAGGCCCAAGGCCTACGCCGACAACTTCCGCTACAAGCGCATTTTGCCGTGGACCCACTAGGCAGGCCGCGCGCGACGCCGAGACCCAACCAAGCAACGGCTTTTCCGGCTTCTGGCTTTATCTGAAGGGCCTTTGGTATAGACTGTCGCACCCTCGGGCGCCCGTAGCTCAACCGGATAGAGCACCGGCCTTCTAAGCCGGTTGTTGCAGGTTCGAGTCCTGCCGGGCGCGCCAGTCCTGCGGCCATGCCGCCTCAGTCACCCTGTCAGCTCGCCGCCCGCCCGATCGCCAGCCCCCGCAGCAGATAGGGATAGACCCGGTGCTCCGGATGCGGCTTGCTGGTGCGCGGCTTCTGGTAGATCGGCGCCAGCCCCATGACCCACATGAGACGCCTGACCCGCTTGCGGCCGACACAATATCCCAGGCGCCTGAGATGCCGGGCCATCTGACGCGAGCCGTACCACGGCGTCTCCAGGAACTGCTCGTCAATCAGCCGCATCAGGGCCAGGTTCAAGGGGCTCTCTCCCTTGCCCTCGTAGGAGAACGACGAGCGGTTGATCGAGACCAAGGCACACTGCCGGACAATGCTGAGCCGAGGATGTTTCGGATCGACCATCTCTACCCTCCGGCCGTGGCTCAGCGACCGAAGGCCTTGGACAAAAAATCCTTCTCGATCGTCAGCTCGCCGATCTTGGCGTGAAGCTCCTTGATCTCTGCCTCGTGGGCGCCGTCACGCCGCCCCGGCTTGCCCGAAAACACCTCGACCATCCCCTCGGCAGCCTGGCGCTTCCACTTGGTGATCAGGTTCGGATGCACCCCGTGGCGGGCCGCCAACTCGGCCAACGTGTGATCGCCCCGAAGCGCCTCAAGCGCCACCTTCGCCTTGAAGCCCGCCGAAAAATTCCGCCGCTTCGCCATGTCCTGAGATCCTCCTCAAATAGCTCGGATCCCACCTAACACAGCTGTCCGAGATTCGGGGACCACCTCTGATTGAGGTGCATCGTCAGACTACGACGTTTCACACCGGCAGGACCAAAGACAATGGGTCATCATATTCCGCGGTGCTCTCGCTATGCTGACAAGGGTTCACGCGGTAGTAATTTCACCCGGTCGACCGAGCGTCTACTGGCCGATTTCCTTCAGGATTTCGTCGAGAACTTGAAGCGACCCGCTCATTTTGCTCATGTCGCTTTGGCTATGTCCCTCTTCGTGCATCGACTGGCCCTGGCTTAGTTGCTCCCTGAGTTCGGTCTTGCGTTCCGGCGAGACATCCGACTGCTCGAGCTGATCGAAGGCTTGGGGGAACTCCGTGGTCCCTCGGCAGGCAAGCGCCGGCCCAGCCATCACGACTGTGAAGGCGCCGGCAAGAAGCAATATCTTCATGTTCCGTCCTCCGTTTCCGACTTCAGAGAATATTAGCCGGGATCAGGGAGAGGGTGGCCATTTTCTTTCGAATGGCGGCCTTTGCACGACCGGCATCGTCGCAAGCGCATTCTCAGAGCTGTCCTGATCGTCGGGTCCTCCATCGCCGGCTTTAGATCTTCCTATTTTCTTGAGGAACAAGTGGACAGACGAGAGGCTCGCCGATCTTCTTTGCCACCAGAACGATCGAAAACCCGAGCATGCCGACCCCGAGCAAGCCGAACTCCTGTCCGTCAAATGGTAACAGGGCGATAAATCCGGCGGCGCCTACAATCGAGAGGACGGGGGCGAGCACAAACGTGCCGCAGGCGGCGCATCCCATACCGATAAAGCCGCTCGCGAGTCCGCCGAGGCCTGCCGCGGCGCTGGCTTGTCCCCTGTTCATACGCAAGCCCTTTTGCATCTTCATATAGTACGTCACCATCGCAGTGTTCAGTCCAAACAACACAGCGATTGCAATGGTATACAGGGCAGACAAAACGGTGAAGTTCGTTCGTATCGAGCCAACGAGACCGGCGAGAATTTTGGCCTTGTCGAAAAGGGGCACGGACGGGGAGACAGTGATCTGCCATACAAGCCCCAGGTTCGCCAGCCACGTCGCAAGAACGAATACGAGAAGTGCAACCACCGCTGCTATGAAAACGTACGTCCACTCCTTGAAAACGCACATCAGCGCCTGGGCAATCATCGGAATTCACTTTTTGTTGAGCGCCAATTCTATGATCGACTTCACCGCCGCGAACGGTTGAGCACCGTTTATCGGGAAGGTTTCCCCGTTGGGCGCGATCACGACCATGTAAGGTGTCCCAGTCCCTCCCGAGGCAACGGCATCCTGAAAATCTGATTCTATATGATCCGCGTATTTACCGCCGCGGGAATCACCGCCGAGACAGTCCTCGAATGCGTCGCGGTCCAGGCCGATTTCTTCAGCGACCTTCGGCAAGAGCGATAGGTCGAGCTGGTCATTTGACGGGGTTATTTCGTATATCCGGTCGATATAGGCCCAGAACGCGTCATTCCCGCCGAGCTCGTTGGCGCACTCGCTCGCCTGCGCTTCCTTGCGCGCCTTCTTGTGAAGGGTATCGAGTGGGAAATGGCGGTACACCCACGCCACCTGTCCGGTTTCCCCGTAGTCTGCCATGATCTGCTTCAGGGTCGGGTGAGCGCGCTTGCAGAACGGGCACTCGAAATCGGAGAATTCCACCAATTTCACCAATGCGTCGCGGTCGCCGAGGACATGGTCTTCGCCGTCGACCGGCTTAACGGCGCCGGCCGCCTCGCGCCGCGTTTGCTCGGCCGCCTGTTGCTGCCGGGCGCGGAGCTTCTGCACCGCCTCGGCAATCACCTCCGGATTGTTGAGGATGTAATCGCGAACGCGCCGGTCGAACTCGTCGGGTGGTATATTATCCGCGGCCGATAACGCCTCCTCGTCCGCGCGAAAGCCGATGCCGAGGACCCACCAAGCCGTCACCGAGCCAACGACCACAAAGAGCGACAGGCACCACCCTAAGATCTTCCGGCGACGAGCTAATTCGACCATCTTAAGGGCGTCTCCCAAGCTTCCGCGGGCTCACTTTATGGTGGGCCCTCTTGCGATCGTCTTAACATCAATAGGACGATTATATCTCCTCTCCGTGGAGCGCCACCGCGGATTGGGTAAGTGATTTACTGACATCTGCCGGTGCGGTCTGGTCTACAAAACTTTGCGTCCGGAGGGCAAGCAAGAAACCTTTCTGTGGCTAATAGTCGGCCGCCCGACGGACCGGCAATAGCCTTGACTCCGTATCGTGGTACGGAGACTAAGCTGTGGCCGGAGGTGCAGAAGATGAACCGCGTGACGATAAGCAAGGCGGCCGGTTTGGCTGGTGTTGGGGTGGAAACCATCCGTTTCTACGAACGCCGACGCCTGATCGAGCGGCCGCCAAAACCAATGGACTCTGGCTTCCGCGATTACCCGATCGAGACGATCCGGCGAATACGTTTCATTCGCCAGGCCCAAGACCTGGGGTTTTCGCTCAAGGAGATCAATGAGCTTCTTTCGCTGCAGGCTGATCCTTCGGCGGTTTGCGCGGATGTCCGAGCGCGGGCGCAAACCAAGCTCGAAGACATCGACCAGAAGATCACTCAGCTTGGTGCCATCCGATCTGCACTTCAGGGCCTCATCAGCGCTTGTCCGGGACGTGGCCCGGCGGCGCGCTGCTGCTCGATCCTCGAGGCCTTGGAGACCCATGAGAGGGAAGGGGCGCCAGCACAACGATGCCAGGAGACAGAGCCATGAACGGGAAACGCAAGATCGAGATCTTCAGCGCCGGCTGCGCGGCCTGCGCGGAGACCATCGCAGAGGTCAATAACCGCGCCGGCCCGTCCTGCGACATCGTCGTGCTGGACATGAAGGAGGCCGGCGTCGCGGCGCGTGCGAAGGCTCTCGGCATCCGGTCGGTTCCGGCGGTGGTCGTCGACGGCAAGCTGGCCGACTGCTGCGCCGGGCGCGGCCCCGATATCGCCGTCCTGGAGGCCGCCGGGCTGGGCCAGCCGGTGTCGTAACCGGTGATCATGAAGACATCGGTCTTGGGCCGGGTACTTTTCGGGGCCCTCCTGGCGGCCCTTGTGCTGGCTGGATCAACTCAAGCCCAGGAGACGCCGCCCGCTTATACGATCGAGGTCGACGGTCTGGCCTGTCCGTTCTGCGCCTACGGCATCGAGAAGCAGCTTCTCGCCATCGCAGGCGTAGAGACGGTCGAAACGGACATCAGGTCGGGCACCGTGACGGTGACCATGCAGCCGGGTTCCACGCTCGACGATCACGCTGCGCGAAAGGCCGTGGCGGCCGCCGGCTTCACGATGCGGGGGTTCCGGGCTCAAGGGGCGGGTGAATGAGGCTTCGCCTGGCCAGCGCCTGTCTGGCCTGTTTCCTTGCCGTTGGCTGGGTCTCGCCGGCTCCGGCCGCCCCGCAGACCTTCAACACCGCGCTGCCGGTGGCCGAGGGCGAATTCGTGTTCCGGGAACAGTTCGTCCTCGACCGGTCCGGAGACGACCCCAGCGCTGCCGAGCGTGACCGCACGGCCTGGGCCTTGGTCTCGGTTCTCGGTTACGGGGCGACGGCGGACCTGGCGCTGTTCGGGGTCGTCCCCTACGTTGACAAGAGCTTGGAGGTTACCCAAGGGGCAACCAGGACCGAGCGGAGCGCCAGCGGGCTTGGCGACGTCAGCCTGTTCGCCCGCTACACGGTCTACCGGCGGGACTGGCCCGGCCGCACCTTTCGCGTCGCGCCGTTCCTCGGGCTGGAGCTGCCGACCGGCGACGACGACGAGCGCGACGGCGCCGGGCGCCTGCCGCCGAGCGTGCAGCCCGGCTCCGGCTCCTGGGACCCGTTCGGCGGCCTCGTCCTCACCTACCAGACCCTCGACTTCCAGGTCGACGCCCAGGCCAGCTACCAGGCGAACACGGAGGCCGACGACTTCGCGTTCGGCGACGTGGCGCGGCTCGACGGCTCGCTGCAGTATCGCCTGTGGCCGCGCGAGCTGGGGCCGGGCGTGCCGGGGTTTCTCTACGGCGTCTTGGAAGCCAATCTGATCCATCAGGATAAGAACCAGACCGACGGCGACGATGATCCCAACTCCGGCGGCCTGAGCCTATTCGTCCTGCCGGGCCTGCAATACGTCACCAAGCGATGGATCGGCGAGGGCGGGGTCCAGATTCCGGTCGTCCAGGACCTCAACGGCACGGCGCTCGAGACGGAGTACGTCCTCCGCGCCGGGTTCCGATTCAACTTCTGAGGGGGCCGGGGGTGGGAAGGAGCCTTCTCAGGATCGCAGGCGGGATCCTGCTCGCGTCAGCTCTTTTGGCTGCGAGTGGATGGCTCGCCTTCGTGCCCTTCGCCAAGGAACCG
>DASWIN010000047.1:0-7657 GCA_036397655.1 Nitrospiraceae bacterium
CGCCACCCTGGTGTTCGGAGTTGCCAAAGGAGCCCTTCGGGACAAGATCGCTGCCGGGTGGGCACCTGCGTTTGGCCTGAGCGTACGGGAATTTAAGCGGATTGCGAGCGGGGGCTAGTTTTCTGATCGAGCCTATTAAGAAGCGCAGCTAGTCGTTTAGCAGGTTTTACAAAGACTTCCTGATAGTCCTGCTTTCTCTTCGTTCCGGCTTTAATGTGCCGCTTCCTTTTTAGAGCGAGTGTCGGCATGCAGACACTATAGCAATACTGGGCATGCCGGTCAAATCCCTGCGTATCAGTTGTAGCCCTCTTCCCGGTATCCCTCGCTGCCGTTCGATCCAAAGGTGAATGGGCGCACTGTACGCAACTCCTCAGACCGGCTGGACGGCGCGAAGGATTCGCTGTATAGAGATGGCCGAAGCGTCCGCACGATAGGCATTGATGAATATCGAAGGAAAAGACTGCCAGGACCTTGAACGCGCGTTGAGCCTGGAGTGGCTTGAGACGAACGGCCGCGGAGGTTTTGCCTCCGGCACGGTGGCCGGGCCCAACACGCGCCGGTACCATGCGCTGCTCCTGGTCGCCCGCAACCCGCCGGTGGACCGGTTCGTGCTCGTCAACCATCTGGACGAACAGGTCGAGATCAACGGGCAGTCCGTGTCGCTCTCGGCCAATTGCTACCCCGATGCCGTTCATCCCGACGGTTTCACGCGTTGCGTGGGGTTTTCGAACGAACCCTGGCCGACGTGGACCTATGACATCGGCGGCGTGCAGGCGATCCGGGAACTATTTTGCCCGCAGGGGCGGGACATGGTCGTCATCCGCTGGCATCTCGCGGGAGCAGGCGATCAGGCTGCCAATTTGTTCGTGCGGCCGATGCTCTCCGGACGCGATTACCACTCCACTCACCATGAAAACAGCTCGCTGCAGACCGGCGGATCGGTCAACGGGCATGTGGTCTGGCAGCCCTATGGCGGCCTGCCGGCGATCACGGTGTTCTTCCGTGGACGGTATCGACATAGGCCCGACTGGTTTCGCCGCGTGCAATTTCCGGTGGAGTATGAACGGGGCCTGGACGGCGAAGAGGACTGGTGGTCGCCGGGCGAGTTCATGACGGAGCTGTCCGCCGGCCAGTCGGCATCCCTGGTGTTGACGACGGAACCAATCGAATCAGTGGAGGTCGAGACGCTCCTGCGGGACGAACGCCAACGCCGGCAGCGGCTGGCGGATGGCGCGCCGGGGAACGACCGTCTGGTTCGTGCGCTCTGGCGGGCGGCCGAAGCCTACCTCTCCGATCGCGGGACGCACAAAACAGTGATTGCCGGCTATCCCTGGTTTGCCGACTGGGGGCGGGACACGTTTATCTCGCTGCCAGGCCTGTGTCTGGCGACCGGGCGCCATGAGATCGCGCGTCAGGTGATTACGGCCTTCTCCGCGCACGTGTCACAGGGCATGATTCCGAATCGCTTCCCCGACGCTGGCGAAATGCCGGAGTACAACACGATCGATGCGTCCCTGTGGTTCGTCCATGCGGTCGGGCAGTATCTCGACTATACGAAGAACGAGGACACGGTTCGTCGTGTCGCCTGGCCGGCGGTGCGGGCGATTCTCGACGGCTACCGGCAGGGGACGCGCTATGGGATTCGCATGGATAGAGACGGGCTGATTGCAGGCGGTGTGCCGGGCATCCAGCTTACGTGGATGGATGCGAAAGTCGGGGACTGGGTGGTGACGCCCAGGCACGGCAAACCGGTCGAGATCCAGGCGCTCTGGGTGCGTGCGCTGGCGGTGGGCGAAGAACTGGCCGCCCGATTCGGCGACAAGGCCTTTGCCGCACGTTGCGGAGACGACCGCATCCGGGCCATCAAATCTTTTCGCGCACGGTTCTGGTACGAACGGGGTGGGTATCTCTACGATGTGGTGGATGGAGACGGCGGCGACGATGCGTCGCTGCGCCCCAATCAGATTTATGCCGTGGCCTTCCCCGGGGAATTGCTGGAGGCGAAGCAGGCGAAGCGGGTGGTGCAGGTGGTCGAAAAACGATTGCTGACGCCGGTCGGTCTCAGGACGCTTGCGCCGGACGATCCACAGTATCGGCCGCGGTATGAGGGCGGTGTGCAGAGTCGGGACGAGGCCTACCACCAGGGGACCGTGTGGCCGTTTTTGCTGGGCCCCTTTGTGACCGCCTGGCTGAGAGTCCATGGCGGGACGGCGGGCGCGAAACGCACGGCACGAGGGTTTCTCGATGGCATTGAACGGCAACTGGGCGAGGCCTGCATCGGACAGGTCTCGGAAATCTTCGACGCCGACGAGCCGCACAGGCCGCGCGGGTGTTTTGCTCAGGCCTGGTCCATCGCGGAACCGCTGCGGGCGTTGATCGAAGATATCGGGGAGACGCACGCGGCCGGGCAAGGATCGAAGCCTGCCGCAACGGCTGAACCGTCACACAGGAAAAAACGTCCCGCAGGTCGATAAGAAACAGCGCATGGAAATGTCGGCGTCGAACCCCGAATTGTGGCCCGATCGCTACGGTGATTTTCTCTATCGCGTCGCCATACTGCGCGTCCGGGAGGCAAGCGTGGCCGAGGAGATCGTACAGGAGACGTTTCTGGCCGCGCTGCAGTCGAGGGGAAGATTTGCCGGCCAATCCACGGAACGGAGCTGGCTGGTCGGAATCATGAAGCACAAGATTGTGGACCATTTCCGTAAGGTTGCGCGTGAAATACCGACAGATGATATAGACCGCCTGTGGACAGAAAATGACTCCGATGGCACGTTTGACATGAAGGGCCATTGGAAGCCGGATCGGACAGCCCCGTTGGATTGGCCGGACCATCCGGATGCGGCAGTGGAACAGAAGCAGTTTTGGGATGTCTTGAAACGGTGCCTGGGAGAATTGCCGCCTCGGATGGCACAGGTCTTCACGTTACGCGAAGTGGATGAAGTCTCCACGGAAGAGATTTGCTCCATGCTGAAGATCTCGCCGAACAATCTTTGGGTGCTGTTGCACCGCTCGCGGAAGCACTTGCGGGGCTGTCTCGAGCGGCATCACTTCAGCCAGGGACTGGCATAGGGGCGACCGATGAAATGGTTGACGTGCCAGGAAGTGACGGAGCTCTTTTCCGAGAGCCTGGACCGATCCCTGCCGCTGGGACAACGGCTCTCCCTGCGGGTGCATTTTTCCATCTGCAAGTGGTGCGCGCGGTACAAACAGCAGCTGCTGTTCATCCGCCATGCCGTGCGCAGCCATCCGGATGAATTAGTGAGTGGGGATCAGCCGGTACCTCCCACGCTTACCCCCGAAACCCGTGAACGGCTCAAGCGGGCCATCCGCCAGCAGCGGACACATTAGCTCGCCCTGTTCTGCCACCGGCACAGTCGTACGTGTATGCAACCTTGTTCCCCCCCCTCGACTTCCTTTGGAGGACGCGCATGGGTAGTGACTGTAAGGTTCGAGACGGCTTAGCGACTACACAGTAGCGCCCAGGTCCCTGACCGCGCGTGGTGATTGCCGCTATCACCCCCATCACCCATTGACACGATAGAAAGAGGCCGCCATGATGAATCGCGAGGTGACAATGTCTGCATCTATGGATACGCCGGAGGCCCGTCCCGCATCGAACCGCGGCAAAATCGTGGTTGCGCTGCTGTTCGCCGCGGCGATCGGCGCGTTTTTCTATTTCGATTTGGGTCATTATCTCTCCCTCGACGCGCTGAAGGACAATCGTGATAAGTTGCTGGCGTTCACCGAGGCGAATTATGTCGCCGCGGTGGCCCTGTTCATCGCGGCCTACTGTCTTGTCGTGGCAGCGTCGCTTCCCGGCGCGGCGATCATGACGCTGGCCGGAGGATTTTTGTTCGGCAGCCTGCTGGGAACCCTGTACGTCAACATCGGGGCGACGGCCGGGGCGACGGCGGCCTTCCTGGTCGCGCGATATCTCTTGCGGGACTGGGTGGAGGCCAAATTCGGAAACCGGCTGGCCCCGATCCAGGAAGGGTTCGCAAGCAACGCATTCAGCTACCTCATGACGCTCCGCCTGATCCCGCTGTTCCCGTTCTTCGTCGTCAACATGGTGTCCGGCCTGACCCGGGTCAGCCTGGCGACCTATGTGTCGGCCACTGCGATCGGGATCATCCCCGGCAGTTTCGTGTTTGCCTACGCCGGCCGACAGCTCGGCACGATCAGCTCGTTGAAGGAAATCGCCTCGCCGAACGTGCTGATGGCCTTTACCTTGCTGGGACTCCTGGCGCTGGTCCCGATCGTGTATCAAAAATTTACCACCAAAAAGCCTGCGGTGCAGTGAGGAAGGAGCCGACGATGTCGCACGAGACCGTCACCGTGCTTCCAGACGACGAGCACAACCGCGCACTCGTCAACAACGTCCATCCGCCCACATGGGTCAACCCGGAGCCCGACGGTCGGTACAACATCGTGGTGATCGGCGCCGGCACGGCGGGGCTGGTCACGGCGGTGATCGCCGCGGCGGTCGGGGCCAAGGTGGCGCTGATCGAGAAACACCTGATGGGCGGCGATTGCCTCAACGTCGGCTGCGTGCCGTCCAAGGGGGTCATCCGGGCCGCGCGGGCCTGGGCGGACATAAAGCGCGCCGAGGAGTTCGGCGTGCACCTTCCGGCCGGCGTGAAGTACGACTTCGCAGCGGCCATGGCGCGGATGAGAAAGCTGCGGGCCCGCATTAGCCACACGGATTCGGCGCATCGCTACAAGAAACTGGGCGTGGATGTCTATATCGGCAGCGGGACGTTCACCGGACCGGACACGATTACGGTCGAGGGACCAGCGGGAAACCGGACGCTCCGGTTCAAGAAGGCCGCAATCTGCACCGGCGCCCGCGCCGCTGCGCCGCCGACTCCAGGGTTGCAGGAAGTCGGCTATCTGACCAACGAGACAGTCTTTACGTTGACCGACCTTCCGAAACGCCTGGCGGTGATCGGCGCCGGTCCCATCGGATGCGAGCTGGCCCAATCCTTTGCCCGCTTTGGGAGCCAGGTCTATCTGATCGAAGCGCAACACGGCATCATGCCGAACGAGGACCGCGATGCGGCAGAGATTGCGCTCAAATCCATGCTCCGCGACGGCCTCCAATTGATGTGCTGCGGCAAGGATCTGAAGGCCAGTAAAACGAGCGACGGCAAGCGGCTCACGGTGGATTCACACGGCCGGCAGTACGATCTCACGGTGGATGAAATCCTGGTCGGCGTCGGACGCAAGCCGAATACGGAAGGATTGGGGCTGGATGCGGTTGGGGCGGCCTACGACAAGACCGGCGTGAAGGTAAACGACCGGCTGCAGACGACCAATCCCAACATTTACGCAGCAGGGGACGTTTGTTTCCCGTTCAAATTTACCCACACCGCGGATGCGATGGCACAGATCCTGATCCAGAACGCCCTGTTCCCGCATCCGATGGGCCTCGGCTACGCCAGCACGAACTCGCTGATCATTCCCTGGGCCACCTTTACGGAGCCGGAAGTCGCGCACGTCGGCATGTACGAGGCCGATGCGAAGGCCAAGGGGATCGAGGTCGAGACTTTCACGTACAAGCTCGATGAAGTGGACCGGGCGATTCTGGACGGGGAAGACGAGGGCTTTGCGCGCGTGCATGTGAAGAAGGGCACGGACCGATTGCTGGGCGCGACCATCGTGGCCTCCCACGCCGGCGACATGATCAGCGAGTTCACGGTGCTCATGAAATCCGGCAAGGGCCTCAGCACGCTCAGCGGTACGATCCATCCTTATCCGACCCAGGCCGAAGTCGTGAAGAAGGTCGCCAACGTCTGGCGCAAGACGACGTTTACGGAAGGCAAGAAGCGGCTGCTGTCGAAGCTGTTCGCCTGGATGAGGTAGGAGAGGGTGAACGGGGAGCCGGCCGGCCCTCGTGCTCGCGCAACGCGGCGGGAGAAGGCGAGCGTGGCGCTCGGTCCACCTTCCGTGCTCGCAGAGCGCGCACACGCAGACGGTGCTCGCTCGATGCGCGCAGTCGAAGGCAGACCGAGCCGCCGCTCGAAAGGGGAGAATCGAGGATCGGACGAAGAAGGCAGGGCTCGCTTCGGGAAGGGGCGCGTCTTGGCGCACCTGGGGCGGGTGGGTAAGAAGGTGGCGCGCAATGTCGGGCCAGGCGGCTCCCGTTCGATTGGGAGGGTGGAGGACAGGAAGATGGCAAGTGATATCGGGACCCGTCTTGCTGAGTGGCTCCTGATAACAGCCGCCATCTCGATATTTGCAGCCCCTGCTCACCCGGAATCTTTCGCCACACTCGATGTCGGCAAGTTCTCCGCGGGATCGGAAGGCACCGCGCTTCCGGACGGCTGGAAGCCGCTGACCTTCCCGAAGGTGCCGAAACACACGGCCTACTCGCTGGTGAAGGACGGGAGCGCGGTCGTCGTCAAGGCGGCCAGCCACGCGTCGGCCTCGGGGCTGACGAAGGTTGTCAGGATTGATCCCAAGGAATATCCAATCGTCCGCTGGCGCTGGAAGGTCGAAAACCTGCTCAAGGCCGCCGATATCGCGACAAAGGAAGGGGACGACTATCCCGCGCGGCTGTACGTCACGTTCGAATACGATCCGGACAAGGTGAGTTTCGGGAAAAAAGTGAAGTACAAGGCGGGCAAGTTAATCTTCGGAGACATCCCGATCGCGGCGATCAATTACATCTGGGATGCGAAGTCGCCGCAGGGCCTGTTTGTCGACAATGCCTATACGGATTTCGCCAAGATGGTCGTGGTCCGCAGCGGCTCGCAGGGCGTCGGGGCCTGGATGGAGGAAGAGCGCAACATCTACGAGGATTATCAGAAGGCCTTCGGCGGTGAACCTCCACTGATCAACGGCGTCGCCATCATGAGCGATACTGACAACACGAAGGAATCCGCGGTGGCCTATTTCGGGGATATCGTGTTTGAAAAGGTAACAAAATGAAGCACGCTATATTGATCGTGAGTATCTCTGTGCTGTGCGGAAGCCTCGCGTATGCGGGCGTCGGCATGAGGGCGCCGGACATTCCCAACGACATCCTGGAGACCCCGCTCGCGCAGATCCTGGCCCGCTTCGGCCGTGGCTCGATCAAGGCCTGCTCCGACCGGTCGTCCTGTAACATGCGCTGCAGCCGGGTCATCGGGTCGGCGCTGCGGTACCCGCTCTGGGCGTTGATGAGGCCGATGTCATTCAAACCGCAGGGGCTGGCATGAAGTATGGAGTGTTAATGCTGTGCCTCCTGCTGCTGGCAGGATGTTCCACCGTACCGAAATCCTTTCATCCCCCGAAGCCGATCCCGCCGAACGAATTTTCCCATCAGGCGTTCGACGAAGTGCTGCAGGCTCATGTGAAGGACGGGGTGGTCGATTACCCGGCCGTGGCCAGGGATGTCCGCTTCGCGGCCTACCTTGATCAGCTCGATCGCGTCGATCCCAACGTCCTTCCCGACAGGCGTCACAAGCTGGCCTTCTGGATCAACGCCTACAACGCCTTCGCGATCAAGGGCATCCTCGACGGGTATTCGCCGCTGACAACGATCGGTCAGTGGCGGTATTTCATCGGGAAGCAGCATCGGGTGGGGGGCGAATCCATCAATCTGTACGATCTCGAGAAGAAACTGCTGATCCCGGACTTCCGAGAGCCGCGCATCCATTTTGCGATCGTCTGC
>DASWIN010000048.1:0-4709 GCA_036397655.1 Nitrospiraceae bacterium
GTGACGGGATTGCCGTTGGCGGCGGTGCCGACGCTGGAGGCGATGGCCTGGAACCTGCGGGGCGCGCCGGAGCTGCTCTGCCCGGTGCTTCGTGCACGGACCGGAGAAGTGTATTGGGCCCAGTATCGATGGCTGGCGGACGGGTCGCTCAAGCAGGTGCAGGAGGAACGGGCGGGAACGCTTGAGGCGCTGGCGCAATCCGCGGGCGATTCGATGCTGATGTTCGGCGAGGGCTGGTTGCTGCACCAGAAGGAACTCTGCGGGCTGCTCGGCCGGCATTCGAGAAATGTGGAAGCAGCGCCGCCGGAAGCCATGCGCCCGTCCGCAGTCAGCGTTGGGAGCGCGGGGGCCGAACGGCTCCGCCGGGGCGAGGTGGCCGGGCAGGGGCTGTCTCCGCTGTACGTGCAGCGCGCAGAGGCCGAAATCGTCTGGGAGCAAAGGGGTGGCTCTCCCTTGACCAAAGCGAGCCGGCAGCCGTCCAGGCGCAAGACCGGAGTGTCGTGATGGCGGTTGAGACAGTGCACGCGGATGGTGTGCTTATGGAGCGAGCGACGGCGCAGGATCTCGACCGCATCATGCCAATCGAGCAAACATCCTTTTCTGTGCCGTGGACGCGCAAGATGTTCGAAGTGGAATTGGGCCAAAACCCGTTTGGGTATGTGTATGTCGCCAGGCCTGCAGGGGCCCTGGCTCAGGCGGGCGGGCTGCTTGGCTATGTGTGTTATTGGGTGGTCTTCGAGGAATTCCGGCTGATGACGCTGGCGGTGGAATCGTCCGTTCGCCGGCGTGGGTTGGGGCGCAGGCTGCTGCGACATGCCATGGCACTGGGGCGCTCGCAGGGCGCCACGCGCGCGCTGTTGGAAGTGCGAGCCTCAAATGCCGCCGCGCTGAGCCTGTACGAACAGGAGGGATTTCATCGGACGGCGGTTCGCACGCGCTATTATGCGAACCCCGTTGAAGACGCCGTCTTGATGGAGCGAGAGTTGTCTGCTGGCACGGCGTGAGGCGTTCCACGTCTGGCGCCGCTTTACCCGCCTTCGCAGGACGGACGGATGCCCGGCCGTCATAGCCGAAGCTTGGGGGAGGCGGATACACTTCGGCGGGTTTCGCCGAAGAATTATTAAGATGCCACGGCTGTCAAGCCTTGGCGCCTAACAAAAGGAGGGACTCATGATGACTGATGAGCGGATTGCTGAGTTGTTGCGTGCCTCCAGCATCGAATTTCGGCAGGTCGAAGCGGCCCACCATCGCCTGGATGGGGAGCTGGCCGAAATGCACAAGCGCCACGTGCTGACGCCGCAGGAAGAAGTCCAGGTTAAGCAGATGCACAAGGAGAAACTGGCCAAAAAAGACGAACTGGCACGGCTGATTCGGACCTATCGTGAACAGCAGACACATTCCACCACCAGCTAGGGGTCGCGGATTGTGAAGGGATGAATTGAGGACGTCGCTGATGCTTTCGCCGCTGGCCGGACATATCAGTTCGCTCAAGCACCGCCTGCTGACCATTGCGGTCACGGTGACAGGCGCATTTGTGCTGACGTTCGCCTATTCGGCCGATCTGATCGAGTGGTTCAAGCGGCCGTTCATCGACGACCTCATTTTCTACGGTCCCACCGAAGCGTTGTTCGCCTCGGTCAAAATCTCGCTTCTGGCCGGGATCGTCTTGAGCCTGCCCGTCATGCTGTATCAATTCTGGAAGTTCATCGAGCCGGCGCTGCTGCCCCGCGAGCAACGCTGGGGGATCCCGCTGTTCTGTCTTGCGGCTGCGTTGTTCGCGTTGGGCCTGGCGTTCTGCAATCTGGTAATCCTGCCGCTGGTCATCAAATTCTTCGTCAGTTTCGGTATGGACCGCGCCTTGAGACCTCAGATGGCGGTGGGCACCTATGTGGACTTCAACGTGAAGTTTCTCCTGATCTTCGGGTTTGCCTTTGAGCTGCCGCTCGTGCTGACCCTGCTGGCCAGGGCCGGGGTCGTATCGGCCGCGGTTCTCAGCCGGTATCGGCGGCATGCCATCATGACCGCCGTGATCGTGTCGGCGGTGATCACACCGGATGCCACATTGTTTACGATGTTGCTCATGGCGGTCCCGCTCATCATTCTGTACGAGATCGGAATCGTGGGGGCCAGGCTGTTCGGCAGGAAGCCGGTGCCGGGGTCGCCCGAAACGGATGAGAGTCATCTTGAGGGGCTCCTGCCGACTGGGACGGCGGGGAGGCGGGTCAAATGAGAAGTCCGGAGTAACAAGTGCATCGAGGCAGATTACTCACAGGACCCGGGCGCATCCGTGCCGTCCTCTTCTGTCTTGTCACTGTTGTCCTGCCGGCGGTTTCTTCGGCGGCGGCTCCACCGGCTTCCGAGAAGCATCCCGCCCTGCCATCCGGCCCCGAGATGCAGCCGGCTGTTTGGAGCCTATCCGACATTGACCGTTCTGCTGCGGCGAACGATCCGAGACCATCTGCGTTGTTCTCGGCCCGAAAAAATCCTCGATGTATTCCAGCGAGTACACCTCCGGTTTTTTCGGACCTGCGGCCTTGCATCTGGCCCCGCCTCCTTCGCCTCGCGACGGACGGCAACGTCGGACAGGCTCCTAGCATCCAGGCCCTGGCCGTGGCGAAGGACCGTACTGTGTATGCCGGGTCATTCGGGATGGGGATTTTCAGAAGCGAGACGTTCGGCCAGTCCTGGTCACCGGCGAATACCGGCCTGCGCGACCGGTTCATTCTCTGCCTCGCAGTGGCGGACGATGGAACCGTGTACGCAGGCACGTTGCACGGCGGTGTGTTTCAGACGAAGGACGGTGGACGGAACTGGCAGCCGATCAACAACGGGCTGGCCCGCGGACAGGTGAAAACGTTGCTGATCGTTCGCGGCACGCTGTATGCCGGCACGGGAGGAGGGGTCTACCGTCTTATGCGAGGGGAGGCGGCCTGGACGATCATAACCAAAGGGCTGGACGAAACGGTCATCCATGCGCTGGTGCTGACGGATGACAATACGATGTTTGCAGGGACGGCGGCGAAGGGGGTCCAGCGTTTCAAGGCCAACGGGTCGGAGTGGTCACGGATGGCCGCGCATGGCTTGAAGGACCACGAGGGGTTGGTCGAAAATTTCATCCGGGTCCTGGTGGCCGCCAAGGACCGGACCTTGTACGCCGGGACGTTCGACGGCGGAGTGTTTCGCAGCGGCGACGGCGGGGAAACCTGGCGGCCGATCAGCCGGGCATTACCGAACGATTCCATCCGAGGTATTGTGGTCGGGCCACGTGGACTGTTCGTGGCGACCGGGCGCGGAATCTTCAAGAGCCTGGACGACGGCCGGCAGTGGATGCCGCTGAATGCGGGCTTGACGGAGTTGTCGGTGCAGACGCTGATGCCGGCGGGCGATGGGGTGTTCTACGCGGGAACGAGCGCCGGCGTGTTTCGCAGCGACGATGAGGGGCAGCATTGGGTCAACATCAGCGCGGGGTTGGCCGACCCATCATCGGGCGTGCAGAAATGAAGCTCATGTTTACGTTCTTGTAATAGTGTTGAATTGATCAGCGAAACCCGCTGGAGCCTGTCCGCCTTCGCCAAGGCTTCGGCGGACACCATGCAATCAATTTGCCCACGGGCATGCCCGTGACGATCTGCGAAGGCGGGTGACGAAAGGATGATCATGGCGGAACGTGGCGAGAAGACGCGTGCAACCATCAAGGTGACCAGCAAGGGGCAAGCGTGGGGTGACATTGTCCTGCGGTTCTATCCGGACGTGGCGCCGAATCATGTGAAGAACTTTCTTGATCTGGCAGGCAAGAAACTCTACGACGGCACGACGTTCCATCGCGTGATCCCGGGATTCATGATCCAGGGTGGAGATCCCAACAGCAAGAATCCTGACCGCGCGTCGCACGGCATGGGGGGGCCCGGCCATCGCGTCAAGGCCGAATTCAACAGCAAGCCGCATACGCGGGGTGTGCTGTCGATGGCAAGATCGAACGAACCGGACAGTGCCGGCTCACAGTTTTTTATCTGCGTGGCCGACGCGCATTTCCTGGACTGGCAGTACACGGCCTTCGGCGAAGTGGTGAACGGGATGGACGTGGCGGATAAGATCGTGTCGGTGAAACGGGACGGACGGGACAACCCGCTCGAGCGGATCGAAATCACCGTCGCTGTCAGCGAAGGTTGAGGTTAAGGTTGAGGCTAAGTGGAAAATTCAGTGTAATCAGAAGGTTCGGGTTATATTCCTCAACCTTAGCCTTGACCTTAACCTGCCTCCCGGCTTGCGCCGTGCCGCTTGTGCCTTCCCGGATTGTCTATGAAGACCCGACGAATTTCGTGCGCGAGGAAGCGGACCATCGCGTGTTGCCCGATCGGCCGGAAACCCGCCATACGCATCCGGCAACGGTCAGCGCGGACGAGATGGCGGTAATCCTCAAGGGAATCCATGTGAGGGAACACCGGCTCAGAATGCACGTCTGGATTTCAGGCGAAGCAGAGCTCGAGCCGGCATTTACGGAGGCGGAAATCGAGTTGCTGGCGCCGAAATTATCGGATGCGCTGGCGAAAGCGACGCCGCAGGAGCGTGTCACCTACTATCTGAGCTATCCGCAAACGTCCGTGAAGCGGCAGATCACCTCCGGAGGCCTCTACGTGCAGCACCGTGAGTTGCACTTTACCCTGAGCAATCATCGGGAGATCTACGGGATTCCCGCCTACGGGATGATC
>DASWIN010000049.1:0-7118 GCA_036397655.1 Nitrospiraceae bacterium
TCTGCCGTACGTGCTCGGTCTTGCAGGAGAGAAAGGCGGCATGAGGACCACCGAAGCCCATCGGCACGCCGAACCGTTGGGTCGACCCGACTGCGATGTCGGCGCCGAACTCGCCCGGCGGCTTCAGTAATGTGAGCGCCAGGAGATCCGTTGCGACGACCACCAGCGCGTTGGATTGATGCGCCCGCTCGATCAACTCGTGGTCGTCCCGGATCGTCCCGTCCGTGGCCGGGTATTGCAGCAGGACGCCGAAGAGGTTCTGCCCGTCGTAGTCGATGTTCTCGACGCGGTCCACGTGCAGCCGGATGCCCAGCGGCTCCGCGCGGGTCTGCATGACGGCGATCACGTGCGGATGGCAGTCCCTGGACACGAAGAACCCGTGCCGTTCCTTGCCCGCCTCATGGTCCCGGCGCGCGATGCGCAGGCACATGGTCATGGACTCGGCGGCGGCCGTCGCGTCGTCCAGAAGGGAGGCATTGGCGCAGGGCAGGCCGGTCAGGTCGGCTACCATCGTCTGGAAATTGAGCAGCGCCTCGAGGCGGCCCTGGGCGATCTCGGCCTGGTAGGGCGTGTACTGGGTGAACCAGCCTGGATTTTCCAGAATATTCCGCTGGATGACCGACGGCGTGATGCAATCGTGGAAGCCCATGCCGATGAAGGAGCGGAAGACCTGGTTGCGGTCATGCATGGCGCGCAGCTCGGCCAGCACGTCGAATTCGCCCCGGACGGCGCCGAAGGTGAGCGGCTGGCGCATCCGGATGTCCTCCGGCACGACTCCGTCGATCAGGGCATCGAGCGACTTGAGGCCCAGCGTCGCCAGCATTTCCTGGACATCGGCCTCGGTCGGCCCGATGTGGCGGTGGACAAACGTATCGGTTGGATTCAGGAATGACTGTGGGCTCATGGGGCTCCTACATATACGGGAACAGGCACCGGAGGGACTGGCTCCGCCATTTGCGGCGGTGCCTGTCCCGCTTCGGACGGGGACAGACACCACATGGAAGGGTGTCAGTCCCCAGTGAGCCAGTTCCCTCATTTTGCATGGCGGACGCGACCGAAGCAAGGCCTCTCTTGCACCTCCGCCGTTCTTACGCCATGATGAAGCCAGACATGATACGTAGTTCCTTCTCTGCGGCATGAAAATCCATGATCTGCTCATCGTCGGCGCCGGGCTGGCCGGCATGCGGGCGGCCCTGGCGGCCCCGCCGCCGCTCGACGTCGCGCTCATCTCCAAGGTCCATCCCGTCCGCAGCCACTCGGTGGCGGCGCAGGGCGGCATCAACGCCGCGCTCGGCGAGAACGATTCCTGGGAAGCCCATGCCCTGGACACGGCCAAGGGCGGCCAGTACCTGGGCGACCAGGATGGCATCGAGGCCATGTGCCGGGAGGCGCCGGAGGACATCCTGGAGCTGGAGCGCATGGGCGTCATCTTCAGCCGGGACGGGCACGGCCGCATCGCGCAGCGCCCGTTCGGGGGAGCCGGCTTTCCGCGCACCTGCTATGCAGCCGACCGCACCGGCCATGCGATCCTCCACGCCATGCACGAGCAGCTCATGAAGCGGCAGTGCCACGTCTATGAAGAATGGTACGTGACCTCGCTGATCGTGGACGAGGGCGTTTGCCGGGGTGTCATCGCTTGGGATATCGTGCGCGGCGGCCTGCACGCGATCGGCGCGAAGGCGGTGATCCTGGCAGCGGGCGGCAGCGGCCGCGTCTTTCTGACCAGCACCAATGCCGTGATCAACACGGGCGACGGGATGGCGCTGGCCTACCGGGCCGGGGCGCCGCTCAAGGACATGGAGTTCGTGCAGTTCCACCCCACGACACTGAAGGACACAGGCATTCTGATCACCGAGGGGGCGAGGGGCGAGGGCGCGTACCTGCTGAACACACTGGGCGAGCGGTTCATGAAGACCTATGCGCCTGAGCAGATGGAGCTGGCCGCGCGCTCGACGGTCTCGCTGGCGATCGGGCAGGAGATTCTCGAAGGGCGTGGAGTGGACGGCTGCGTCCTACTGGACCTGCGGCATTTGGGCCGGCAGCGAATCCTCGAGCGGCTTCCGCAAATCCGCCAGTTGTCGGTTGAGTTCGCCGGGGTGGACCCGATCGAATCGCCGATTCCCGTCCGACCGGGCGCGCACTATCAGATGGGCGGGGTCCACACGACGATCCGGGGCGAGACGCCGATGCCCGGACTCTACGCGGCCGGCGAATGCGCCTGTGTGAGCATCCACGGGGCCAACCGGCTGGGCGGGAACTCCCTGCTGGAGACGATCGTCTTCGGCCGCCGGGCCGGACGGCAGGCGGCTGAGTATATCGCCACAGTCAAGCCCAGGGCCCTGCCCAATGAAGCGCTGAGGCAGGAGGAGGCGCGCCTCCGGCGTCTTCTGGACAATCATGGACCAGAGCGGGCCTGGCAGGTGCGGGATGCGTTGGGGACGGTCTTGAGCACGAACTTGGGTATTTTCCGCACGAAGTCTTCCATGACCGAGGCCTTGCAGCAGGTCCGTGAACTGAGGACCCGCGCGGATCAGGTACGCCTTGAGGACAAGGGAATGGTGTTCAACACGGACCTGGTCCAGGCCCTGGAGTTGAGCTGTCTCGTCGACATCGCGGAGACCATCGTGGCGGGCGCGCTGGCGCGGGAGGAAAGCCGTGGCGCGCACTACCGGTCGGATTTTCCGGAACGCGACGATACGAAATGGCTGAGGCACACGCTGGCCGTTCAGACAGCGGAGGGCCCGCAACTGTCCTACGCCCCGGTGACGATCACGCAATTTCAGCCGAGGTGACTGGAGAAGGGGTAAGGGGGTAGAGGTGTAACGGGGTAGCGGGGTAAGGACGCGAGACTTGCGGGAGGTGCGAGACGGGCGAGACTCGAGTCGCGCCTTTCCCGCATGTCCCGCCCGTCGCGCTGGTGCCTATGCGCATTCTGGTCGTGGAAGACGAAGCCAAGGTCGCGTCCTTTATCCGGCGGGCGCTGGAAGAGGAGAGCTACGCCGTGGACCTGTGCACCGACGGCGCGCAGGGCCTGGCGATGGGCGAAGACGGCGGGTACGATCTCATCATTCTCGACGTCATGCTGCCGAGGCTGTCCGGGGTCGAGGTGCTGACGGCGCTGCGGAAGAAGGCTATCGGCACGCCGGTCCTGATCCTGACGGCCCAGGCGCAGGTCGAACACAAGGTGCGCGGGCTGGATGCGGGCGCCGACGATTACCTGACCAAACCCTTCGCCATCGAGGAGCTGCTCGCGCGCGTGCGCGTGCTGCTGCGCCGGGGGAGCGGCGCGGCTGCGGGCATCCTTCAGGTGGATGATCTCATGCTCAATCCGGCCACGCGCGAGGTGACGCGGGGCGGACAGAAGATCGAACTGACCGCCAAGGAGTACGCGCTGCTGGACTATCTGATGCGGAACGCGGGGCGGGTGCTGACCAGGCCGATGATCGCCGAGCATGTCTGGAACCAGGACTTCGACACCTACACGAACGTCATCGACGTCTACATGAACTACTTGCGTGCCAAGATCGACAAGGGCCATGACCGTAAGCTGATTCACACCGTCCGCGGCAGCGGCTACGTGCTCAAAGCGGAAGGCCAAGGTTCAGGTTGAGGTTGAGAGATGAATTCTGAGCCGGACCGTTCTGCTCAACCTCAGCCTCAACCTGCCCGAGGCCTGCCCCTCCGCGTACGTCTGACCCTCTGGTACGGAACCGCGCTCGCGCTCGTGCTGGCCGTGTTTGCGGGCGTGCTGTACGCGGAAATGGCGCGCGAACTGCGCGAGCAGGTGGACCTCTCCCTGGAGAGCGCGGCAGCCGCGGCAGTGCGGTCGCTAGAACAGACGCGGAACAGTCCCTTCTCGCAGTTCGACGATCTGGCCGCGCAGTTTCCCGAACTGGCCGTGGTGGACAAGTTTTTTCAGATTTTCAGTCCGTCCGGCGCGATCACGATCCAGTCGCCGCACATCACGCGGCGGGACATCCCGCTCAGTCGGGTCGCGCTGGAGCAGGCCCTGCAGGGCCGCTCCGTATATCAATCCGTCAAGTTCACCGGAGAATCACCGCTCCGCCTGATCGCGGTGCCGATCAGGGCCGGCGGCACGCTGGTCAACATCGTCCAGGTGGGGACGTCCCTGCTGCCGGTCGAGGAAACCCTGCGCCGGCTGCTGCTCGTGCTGGCCGTGATGATGCCGGTCGCGCTGGCCGTCTCGCTGGCCGCCGGCTGGTTCCTGGCCGGCCGGGCGCTCAAGCCGGTGGAGGGCATCACGCAGGCGGCCCGACGCATCGCGGAGGGCGACCTGAGCCAGCGGCTCGCCACGCCGGCAGCGGCCGACGAAATCGGCACGCTCGTCTCGACCTTCAACGACATGATCGCCAAGCTCGATGCGTCCTTCCAGCAGGTCCGTCGGTTCAGCGCCGACGCCTCACATGAGCTGCGGACGCCGCTGACGGTCATGAAGGGCGAAACGGAACTGGCGCTGCGCCGCCCCCGTGCGGCGGAGGACTACCAACTGGTGCTCGAGAGCAATCTCGAGGAAATCGACCGCCTGACCCGCATCGTGGACGAATTGCTGTTCCTTTCGCGCGCCGATCTGGGCGAGGTCAAGATGGCGTCCCTGCCGGTCCGGCTCGATGAGCTGATACGGGATGTGCACAAGCAGGCCTCGGTGCTCGGACAGGAGCACGGCGCGCAGGTGTCGCTGGGACCACTGACGTCCGCCACGGTTCTGGGCGACGAATTGCGGCTGCGCGAGTTGCTGCTGAATCTCGTGGATAATGCCGTGAAATACTCGAAGCCGGGCGGCAGGGTCGAGGTCAGCCTGGCCACGGCCGGCGGCTGGGCCAGGCTGTCCGTGTCCGATCAGGGCATCGGCATTCCGACCCCCGCGCAGGCCCGTATTTTCGACCGGTTCTACCGGACGAACGAGGCCCGCGCCCATGCCAAGCAGGGGACGGGCCTGGGCCTCTCGATCTGCAAGTGGATCGCGGAGTCACACCAGGGCCGGATCGAAGTCCAGAGCCAGCCCGACCAGGGCTCCTGCTTTACCGTGATTCTTCCCCTCACGATCGAAGATTAGAAACATTTAATCTTCCGTTAATCTTCCTCTCATCCTCGGTTGCTATCCTCCAGGCAGGAGGGAACCCATGAGCTGGCTGACCAGACGGGTACAGACGGCGCGCCTTCGCGGAAAGATCAGGAAGAAGCAGGTGCAAGGGATCCGTCGGCGGCTCCGTGTTCCTGTCGAGGGCAACAACACATCACGGTTTCTGTCCGGCGCGATCAATGCAAAAAGGGAGCAAGAGGCGCCGGTTCAACCCAAGAACAAACAAGGGGGGCAGCAATGAGCATACAACTGAAAACGGGATTATGGTTGATCTTCGGAGTGTCGCTGATCAGCCTGGCGGTCGCCTGGGGCGGCCCCATGCCTGGGCCGCATGCGGTGAGCGCGACCGCCGCGCCGGTGGCAGTGGCAGCGCCGGGCCTGCCGGCGCAGGGTTTCGCGGATATCGCCCAGGCGGTCACGCCGGCGGTGGTCAACATCGTCACGTCAAGGCCGCAGGCGCGCGAGCAGTCGGGAGAACGGTTTGATTTTCCATTTCCCTTCGACCCGCATGGACCAAAGGACTTTCGCGGTCCGCGCATTCCGCGCGGCGAACCGGACATGCCGGAGCACCGCGGAAGCGGCCAGGGCTCGGGCGTGATTGTGACGCCGGACGGCTATGTGCTCACCAACAACCATGTGGTCGAGGACGCCGGCGAGCTGACCGTGACCCTGCCGGACAAGCGTGAATTCAAGGGCAAGGTCGTCGGCACCGACCCGAAGACGGACCTGGCCGTCGTCAAGATCGACGGAAAGGATCTGCCCTACGTGCCCTGGGGTGACTCGAGCAAACTGCGCGTTGGCGAGTATGTGCTTGCCGTCGGCAATCCGTTCGGGCTCAATTCCACGGTGACGCTGGGGATCGTGAGCGCCTTGGGCCGGGGCAAGATGGGGATCACGCAATACGAGGACTTTATTCAAACCGATGCAGCGATCAATCCGGGCAACTCGGGCGGCGCGCTGGTCAATACGAACGGCGAGCTGGTCGGCGTCAACACGGCCATCTTTTCCCGGACCGGCGGCTACCAGGGGGTGGGCTTTGCGGTGCCGACGAGCATGGGCAAGCCCGTCTACGAAAGCCTCGTGAAGACCGGCAAGGTGACGCGCGGCTGGCTGGGGGTCCACATCCAGGACGTGGACCAGGGCCTGGCGAAATCATTCAAGCTGAACGAGTCGAAGGGCGCGTTGGTCAGCGAGGTGAAGGAGGACAGCCCGGCCGATCGGGGCGGCCTGAAGTCCGGTGATGTGATTGTGTCCTATCAAGGCTCGCCGGTGGCCGATGGCGTGTCGCTGCAGCGGCTGGTCACCAAGACGACGGTCGGCGCCAAGGCCACGGTGACCGTCATCCGGGACGGCCATGAGAAGCAACTGGCGGTCACGATCGGCGAGCTGCCGGAACCGGTCAAGATCGCCAGGGCTGACGGCGAAGCCGGCAAGCAGGTGCTGGCCGGGGTGACGGTCCAGGATCTGGATCGCCAGACGGCCAAGGAACTGGGCCTGAACGGAAAGGTCCGGGGTGTCGTGGTCACGGGCGTGGAGCCGGACAGCGGCGCCGAGCAGGCCGGCCTGCAGCGGGGCGACGTGATCAAGGAGATCAATCGTCAGCCGGTCAAATCCGTGAAGGACTTCGAAAAACTGGCGTCCGATGTCAAGAAGGGCGAGCGTGTCCTGATGCTGATCAACCGCCGGGGGGCGTCGCTCTTCCTGTCGGCGAAGGTGTAACCACAAGGCGAGGGGCAATGGGCGATAGGCTATAGGCCGGAGAAAAGTCCCCGGTCTTCCTATTGCCCATAGCCTAGTGCCTATGGCCTGCCTGTGATATGCCCGACCAGGTCGAACGTCGTCGCATCGGTGATTTTGGCCTTCACCAGTTCACCCGCTTTCGCAACACCAGCATTAATATAGACGACGCCGTCGATTTCCGGCGCGAGGCCCTCGTGCCGGGCTTCCAGTAAATGCTCTGTCTCTTCTGACGCGCCGTCCACGAGGACTTCAATTGTGCGCCCGACGAAAGCCCGGC
>DASWIN010000050.1:0-8159 GCA_036397655.1 Nitrospiraceae bacterium
CCGACCTTGAAATCTGGCCGTGCAATCTGTGCCGCTTGTCAGCTTGTGAACCTGTCAGCGCTTTGAAGGAGTGGGGATGGCCGGATCTCATATCAAGCCTTCTTTTCACCTGGATTCCATTCTGGCCGCAAGGCTGGAAGCCCTGCAGTTGCTGGCCGAGGGGTCCTCTGATCGCATCATGGTGATCGGGCCCGATCAAACCGTCATCTATGCCAACCAGGCGGCCTGGGCCGGCGCCGGCCAGGCAGGCCCTCCCACTCGCCCCGCCAAGTGCTACGAGGCCTTCTTACACCGATCCGATCCCTGTGCGTCCTGTTCGGCCAGGGAAGTATTTGATGCGACCGACGTGCGGGCCGTATCCTGCTCGACCGGCGACGGCAACGCCTGCGGCATGAAACAGGCCTACCCGCTCATGGCAGGCGATCAGCGTGCGGGCGCGGTGCTGGTGTTGCTGAGCGGTGCGGCGCCGGCGCCTTCCGTCAGGCCGGACCCGGCGGGTCAATTTATCGGGCAGAGCGCGCCGATGCGGCAACTGCTCGAGATGATCAGTCTGGTGGCAGACAGCCAGGCGACCGTATTGCTGCAGGGCGAGAGCGGGACCGGCAAGGAACTGGCGGCGCGGACGATCCACCAGCTCAGTTATCGGCGCGATCAGCCCTTCATCGTGGTGGATTGCGGTTCCCTGCCGGAGACCCTGCTCGAGAGCGAACTCTTCGGCCATGTGAAGGGGGCCTTCACCGGCGCGGTGGCCACCAAAAAGGGGTTGTTTGAAGAAGCCTCTGGCGGCACGATCTTCCTCGACGAAATCGCAGACACCAGCCCGCAGTTCCAGGCCAAGCTGCTGCGGGTTCTGCAGGAGGGGGAAATCAAGCCGGTCGGGAGCACCCGGTCGATCAAAATCGACGTGCGCGTGATCTCGGCGACGAACAAGGACCTAGCCGACTTGATCAAGGCGAAGGCCTTTCGCGAGGACCTCTATTACCGGCTCGCGGTGCTACCCCTGCTGATA
This sequence comes from Nitrospiraceae bacterium, assembly GCA_036397655.1. GTDB lineage: Bacteria > Nitrospirota > Nitrospiria > Nitrospirales > Nitrospiraceae > 2-02-FULL-62-14. Next base: position 1,010 of record DASWIN010000050.1, read on the forward strand.
CCGCCGTTGCGAGAGCGGCGGGAAGACATCCCGTTGTTGGCCGGGCATTTCGTATCGGCTGCCTCCCGGCGGCATCGCCGGCCCGCCCGTGACGTGACTCCGGATGCCATGCAGGCTCTGTGCGATGCGGATTGGCCGGGCAACGTCCGTGAGTTGCAGCATGCCGTCGAACGCGCCGTCGTGACGGCGCAGGGGCCGAAACTCACCGCGAAGGATTTCTTCACGTCAGCCGAGGCCGTCAGAGCGGAAGAGCCGGGGTTGCGCAGTGTGGCGCGCACGGCTTCACAGCGGGTCGAGCGGGCGCGCATCGTGCAAGTCCTGCATGACGCCAACAACAATAAGATGAAGGCCGCCAGACTGCTGAAGATCAGCCGCGCCGGCCTCTATAACAAGCTTAGGGGCTACGGAATCGAATAAACCCTGTTCCTGCGGGAGCCCTCAGTGCCGCTGCTCCTCGTCAACAACCCTGCCCGCCGTGAGCCTTTCGAAATCTCTGATCGATCTTCCACTTGCTCACATCTCAATTCATTGCGGCCTGCCCCATTCCTCCCCATTTTCCACGCGTCAGTGTCCAACTTGTTGGACAACCCATCTCATTGAAAGAATTGCAACCTGGCTCACGGCTTCTTCCTGGCTGTCCATGGCTGTGGAATTTCTGTCAAGAGTCGTCGGGTTCGAGTTGCTGCGAATCTTTTCTAAGTGCGGTTGATCAAAAGCGAATTGCCGTTCTGCCCTCCGTCGAAGATGCCCGGCACGACTGTTGCGGTACTCCTGTCTGCCGGTGAAGGGTGGGGTGTAGCTTGGACCGGCCTCCGACTTACCCTAGACCCCTCCTCACGGAGGCCCCTTCGCCGGTTCTTAAAAAGCCGGCAGCGAATAGCTGGTAGCAGGAGAGGCCGGAAAGATGTTCAAGGATGTCGACGAATCATAATTCACAATCATTATGTGCGATTAGCTATTCGCCATCAGCTATTAGCTATTCGCTCAGAGGGTTAAAGGGAGGCCGCATCATGAAGCCATGTAACATTCGCCATCAGTCTCCATCGAGGATTCTGACGGGCATCATCCTGGCGGGCAGCCTGGTGGGGACACCGGCGCTCTTTGCCGAGGAGAGTCATCACCATCAGCCAACGGCGACGTCGGTGGGCTGGCAACAGCAGTTGAAAGGCCAGACGATTGTCGAAGAGGCGATCGAAGGCCGGGCCGGCATCTCCGAGAAGCTCGAGATGCAACATAACCGGCTGATGCGCAGGCTCGAAGAGCAGGCGCAGCAGGATGGGCAGGCCCACATGACGTCGGGTGCGTTCAACGGGATGTCCACGATGCACCAGTACATGGGACAGGACGGCTCGAGTTTCCTGCTCGCCGTGGATCCGCAAACCGACCTCGCCGGCATGAACGGGGCGAAGTGCCCGGCTGCGGTGCCGACCAAGCACTACGACATCTCGATGATCAATGCCGAGATTACCCTGAACCGGTGGCAGGATTACTATCCCGGCTACATGTACGTGCTGACCGAGAACGTGGACAAGGTGCGGGCCGAGGAAGCCATGAACAAAGCCGCGCGCGAAAAGGAGGGTTTTGATCCAGGGGCGGTGTCCACAGGATTGCAGGGCGACTACATCCAGCCGCTCGCGATCCGGGCGAACCAGGGCGACTGCCTGAAGATTACGCTGCGCAACCAGATGGACAGTGAGAGTGGGAGCCTGCATATCAACGGCGGCAGCATGGTGATCTCGGCGACCGGCAAGGCTGCGACGACGACCAACCAGGATACGGTGGTTGCAACGGGCAAGAGCGTGGAGATGGAGTGGTACATCCATCCAAAGACACAGGAGGGCGTGCGCCGGTTCCATTCCTACAGCCATGCGCGTGAACTGACGGTGATGGGGCTGTTCGGCGCCCTGATCGTCGAGCCGCAGGGATCGAAGTATGTCGATCCGTTGGGCACCGGCCCGGCGCCGGGCATGAAGAGCGGCTGGCAGATGATGATCGACAACGGTTCCGGGCCTGACTTCCGCGAGTTCGTGATCTTCTATCACGAAATCGGCGACGAAGCCTTCAGGCCGGTCAACAAGAAGGGCGACTTCCTGCCCCAGCGCGATCCCCTGACGGACGCCTATCGTCCTGGCGGGCGGGCGCTGAATTACCGCAGCGAGCCCTTCGGCATCGACGAAATGCATCTGCAGCACGAGTACTTCGGCTTCGAGGATGAGTCGCTGGCCTACAGCGCCTATACCTTCGGCGAGCCGCCGACGACGATTCCACGGGGCTATCTGGGCGATCCGGTCAAGTATCGGCTGGTCCACGGCGGATCGGAAGTGTTTCACTCGCACCATCCGCACAGCGGCACTATCCGATGGCAGCGCAGCCCCGGCACGGAGCCCAACATGCTCTGGGCGGCCGGTCAGGACGGGCCGGTGAAGTATCCGATCGTGCGGACCAAGTCCGATCGCGTGGACGTTGAAGTGATCGGGCCGTCTGAAGCGCTCGATCTGGAGCCTGAATGTGGCGGCGGCGGCTGCCAGCATCTGGCAGGCGATTTCCTCTTCCACTGCCACGTGGCGCATCACTATGTGGCGGGGATGTGGGGCTACGGGCGTATCTACAACACTCTGCAAGTGGGCGCCGCGCGGACGGACACCATGCCGGACATGCGGGAACTGCCTGATCGCCAGGGACGGATGAAACTGGGTGTCAGCTCCGACAAGCTGATCGGTTCCACCGTAGACTGGTTCGGCAAGTCATTCAGAATCGTGGATAAGAGCCAGAAATCCAACTGGAAGTCCAACCCGGTGGTCGTGAACATCAAGGACTGGGTCGGGATGTTCATTCCTACGGCGGGTAAGCCGGGCCACACGGACGACGAAAAGGGCCAGATCATGGCCTACGACGCCACCGTGTGGGATTGGACGTGGGACGGCGATGTGGCAAAGGGCGAGCGGGAAAGCACCGCGAAATATCCCAAGTATCCCGCTGCCGCGAAGTGGGATAACAGCACAAGACCGGCGATCCTCTTCGATCCGACGACGGGCAAGATTTCATGGCCGGTATTGAAACCGCACTTCGGGAAGCGCGTGCCGTTCTCCGCGAATCACAGCGGCGCGCCCTGGCTGGAGCCGATCCATCAGAACGAGAACGGCGAGCGGACCAGCGAGCCGGCGAAGCCGGGTGAGAATGGCCGCTGGAGCCTCTGTCCGGACAACGCCAATGTCCCGAAGATCAACAACCTCCACTTCATTCGGCTCCCCATCACCCTGGCGAAGAAGCAGGGGAAGGAGGCGGCGATCGTTGACAAGGACGGACTGATCTACGTCCACCACGAGGAGGAGCAGCTGACAAGGGCCAACGACGACCTGAAATATCCGGCGGTCCTGCGCGCCAACGTGTATGACTGCGTGGATACGATCCTGACGAGCGAGTGGGATGATGATGAATTCACGAATTTCCAGGCGTCGAAGATCAACATCCATCCCCATTTCTTCCAGTTCGACACCGGGAACTCCGACGGCGTGATCTCGGCGTTCGAGTGGGAGATGTCGGTTCGTCCGTTCACGATGTTCTCCAAGCCGAAGAAGGTCGGCTTGCCGGTTCCCATGAACAGCAAGCTGACGGCAGCGGCGAAGAAGGGGGCCCGGTCCATCACGATCAAGATGGCCACGGGAGCAACCGCGTACCACGTCAACACAGAGTTGCAGGTCGGTGCCGATTGTCTGGAAGCGGGCACCGATTCGACGTCGTCGTTGAAGCGGGATCGCAGCTGCTCCGAAATCGCTCGAATCAAGGCCATCAATGGCGATACGATCACGTTCTTCACGCCACTCAAGAACAACCATCCGGCCGGCGACATCGTGACGCCGGAATTCGTCCGCTACCGGTATTGGGTGGATGCGGACTACGGGACGGTGTTCTGGCACGATCACGCGTTCGGCGCGACGACCTGGCCCCATGGCGGGTTCGGCGTGACGATCGTGGAGCCCTTCGGATCCACCTATCACGATCCGAAGAACGGGAAGCTCGTCTACAGCGGTCCGATCGCGGATATTCACGGCAACGAGCCGATCGGGGCCGGCGTCAGCGGCAGCTTCCGCGAACTGATGGTGTCCATCCATGACACGGTGCCGCATACCGTGAACGTGATCCAGGCGGGGAACCCGCCCGGACAGCCGGTCGAGGTGGCACTGGAGGCCGGGAAGACCGTGTCCTTCCAGATGCCCGAGAAGATCATGATGGCGCCGAACAAGTACATCAACGGCGGGACGCACACGACAGGGAGCGGCTTCAATTTCCGCGCCGAGCCCTTCGCGCAGCGCCTGGCCAACAATCCGGACACCTCGAAGCTGTTCAACAGCGCCATCCATGGGGACCCGGATACCCCGTTGCTGCGTGCCTATGTCGGGGACACGGTCGTGTTCCGGCTGCTGCACCAGCTCATGAACGAATCGCATGTGTGGACGATCTCCGGCCATACGTTCCTGACGGAACGGTACGCGGGAGACGCCAACCGCAAGAATTCGATCCATGTCGGGATCGCCGAGCGGTACGATCTGGTGTCGAAGGCGGGCGGCTTCCAGGGCATGCCGGGTGATTACATCCACTTTAACGGGCGGAGCTCGCATTTCGCCGAAGGCGGATGGGGCATCCTGCGCGTGCTGGGCAAATCGGCGGCGGATCTGCAGCCGCTTCCGAAGGGGACCAACCCCCTCGGGATTCCGCCGGTGCCGGGTTCCGTATGCCCATCCGATGCGCCGGTGAAGAACTTCAGCGTGGTGTCGGTGGACCGCCCGTTGAAGCTCAATCCGAACGCGCCGGATGCCATCGAGGTGGATTTCGAGCGGAAGATCGAGATGACCATGCCGGAGGGCAAAGTCTTCATGCTCGAGGACGAAGCCACGCGGGCGGCGGGCAGCCTCATGCCGAACCCGCTGACCTTGCGTGCGAACCTCGGCGATTGCATCAAGGTCAATCTGAAGAACAAGATGAAGGCAAGCCGGGCGTCGTTCTTTGCGCCGGGCCTGGCCTTCGATCCGAGGGATTCACAGGGCCTGAACGTCGGCAACAACCCGGGCGATCAGACCATCGCCCCGGGCGAGAGCCGCACCTACACCTTCTACGCGCATCCGGACAACAAGGAGACGACGTCGCTGGTGTGGGACGGAGGCAATATCGTGACGAACCCGCGCAACGGGTTGTACGGAGCGGTGATCGTCGGGCCTCGCGGGTCGCAGTACCGGGACCCGGTGACCGGCCAGGACATCTCCGAGAAGAACAGCTGGCGGGCGGATGTGATCGTGGATCACAGCCTGCCGGAGAATGCCGGCAAGCGGAACTACCGGGATGTGGCGCTCTTCTTCCAGGATGAGGACAACATCATCGGGACGAGTTTCATGCCCTACGTGCAGAACGTGGCGGGCCTGACATCGGTCAACTACCGGTCCGAGCCGGAGAAGTACCGCGAAGAGCAGGGCTGCACGCTGGACAAGATCTTCCAGCCGTGCAAAGTGGACAAGCCGGAGGATCCCGTGACGCCGCTGATCGAAGCCCATGCGGGCGATCCGGTGCGGATCCACGTGATCGGCGCCAATAGCGAACAGAACGGCATGTTCCAGGTGGAAGGCCACGAGTGGCCGATCGAGCCCTACATGCCGGGCGCCGACATGATCAGCGTGGTGGAGTTCGCCGGATCGGAGACGCTGGATGTATTCCTCAGGCAAGGCGCGGGCGGTCCGTACCGGCTGCCGGGGGATTACGTCTGGGCCAATGCCCGGCTGAACTATCTCCAGGCCGGACAATGGGGCTACCTCCGAGTACTGCCGGTCGGGGACCAGCGCATTCAGCCGCTGTCCTCCGGAGCGGCCGGATCACGAAAGGTGGAAACCCGGCCTGCCGAGGGCCAGGCGATCCCCACCGCGCTGAAATAACCGCGATGGCGTGGTAAGACATTGCGGGGGAGTCGCGTGAGGGCATGCGGCTCCCCCGCAGTCTTTTTTTAGACGCGCGAATCGGTTATGGTAGGCACATGGCCGGTAAGGGAGGCTTGTTTGAAAGGAGGCCGGAATGAAGCGGATGCAGTTTATGGCACGCAGAATCTTATTCGCAATACTTGCGTTCGGTGTCGTCCTGTCGGGCGACCCGGCTGTCGCCTATGAAGAAATTTCGGTGAAGGACGGAGGCACGCTGACCGGCACCGTGACGCTGGTCGGCGAGGTGCCGAAGCCCAAAGGGTACAACCTGACGACGCTGCCCGATCCGATCTATTGCGGGCGCATTTCGGACGGTCATGGCTGGCGTCTCCTGCAGCCGTTCAAGGTCGGGGAGGGGGGCGCGTTCAGCCGGGTCGTGGTGCTGCTGGATGACATCGAGAAAGGCAAGGCCTTCGGGGAATACAAGGTGCCCAAGATTGAAGCTGTGGATTGCCTTTTTCTGCCCTTTACGAACATCGTGCGTAATCTCCATGACGTCGTCGTGGTGAACAAGGATCCCGCGATGCACGACATCCAGGCCTATGAAACGTCCCACCTGGGCCCGCGCGTCCTGTTTAACGTCCCGCTTCCCATCAGCACGCGCTATCCGCATGAAGCCGGGATGAGCGCGCGTGCAACGAAACATTATGAGGGCGTGCCGATCACCCAGACCGTCCGGATGACCAAAGGCCGCAAGATCTTCACCATGCAGTGCGGCTTCCATGCCTACATGGAAAGCTGGGCGCTCGTCGTAGACCATCCGTATTTTGCCATCTCCGGCAAGGACGGCCGGTTCGTGATCGGCAACATTCCGCCGGGCACGTACAAGGTGACGATCTGGCATCCCTACGTGCGCGAGACCTACGAGAAGACCGTGACCATTAAGGCGAAGGGGCAGGCGACCGTCGATTTCAAAGTGACCGCCCCGACCGGCCGGCTCTATGCCAACCAGATGGTCGAGAACGCCTATATGCGCTACACGATCACGGAGGAAGTCCAGAGCCAGATTGTCCCAACGGTCGAAAAGCAGACGTATTAGCCGGACGCAACAGCGCCGAGCCACGTGAAGATGGGCTGACCGGGCATCCTGTGCGAGACAGCAAGAAGAAGATGGCTCTGCTCTCTCAGGACGCCAGGTGGTGAAATAGCGAAGGGGGGCCGATGGGTCAGCCCATTCGAGTGAGCGT
>DASWIN010000051.1:0-1682 GCA_036397655.1 Nitrospiraceae bacterium
GGAGGCGCAGAAAACCCTGCCGAACGACCCGCTGGTGTACTACTACCGCGGACTGACTCATTACCGGCTCGCGGAGTATGAACAGATGCAGCCGCCGATGGCGAGGGCCCTGGCCCTGGGGCCCGACCTGGCGACCTCCGCGCATTATTACAGCGGGCTTGGGTACTTCCAGGCGGGCGCGCTGGAGGAGGCGAAGGGGGAATTCGAATCGGCGAAGCAGCTGGCCCCGGAGTCGGAATTCGGGAGGTCGGCCGGAGAATATCTGGAACAGATCAAGACGGGCCGCCCGCCGACGCAGAAAAACTGGAACCTGGCGCTCAGCATCAGCTCACAGTGGGACGACAACGTGGTGGCCTTGCCGAGCGGAACCTCGCCGCCGGCCGGCGCGACCGGCATTTCACGAAAGAGCGATTACTTCACGGCGTTCTTTCTGCGGGGGGATGTCAATACGTTTGAAAAAGGTCCGCTCCTGGGCGGCGCCAATTATACCTTCTATCAGAGCCTCCATCGGACCCTGAGCGGCTTCGACGTCGAGTCCCACACACCGACGCTCTTTCTGCAATACACGAAGGGACCGGTGCAGGCGCGGTTGCAGTACATCCTGGACTATGCGCAGGTCGGGCGGTCGCCGTATCTCGTCGCGCACTCGTTTGCGCCGCTGATCACGGTGACGGAGGCGCCGAACCTGTTTACACGGATTCAAATGCGGTACCAGGACCAGGATTTCCAGCACGGACGGTTTCTCTTCAACTCGCAACGGGACGCGCGCAACTGGCTGATCGGAGCGACGCAGTACTGGTACTTCGCGAAGAATGCCGGTCACGTGCGGGGAGGCTACACGTTCGACAAGAACGCGACCGGGGGAGGGGACGTGGCGCTGGCCACGCAGGCCTCGTCGGCCGACTGGTCCTACGATGGGCACCGGTTCCAGATCGGCAGCACCCTGCCTCCGTGGCAGAAGATCACGGTGGACGCAGCCCTCGACTATTATTATCAGGACTATCGCAACGCCAACTCCTTTTCTCCCGGGGGGGCTGTATTCCGGAAGGATCAGGTCTATACTTATTCATTGACCGTGTCGCGCCCGTTGATGGAACATGTGTCGGTGGCATTTCAATACATACACATGTACGAAGATTCCAACGTGGCGGCGTTCAACTTCCGGCGGAACATATTCGGCCTGTCGCTGACGGGACAGTTCTAGGGGGTGGCGTATGAACAGCGCACGACCATATCTTGGGTGGCTGGTCGGGATCGGCGGGATCGGATTGGTGCTGGCGTTGAGTTGGCCGGCCGGCGCGCAGGACGCCGCGCAGAAGGCCATCGGGCTCTACACGGCTGTGTCCGGCAAGGTCATGGCACTCCACACAGGGCAGCCGGCGGCAGCACCGGTGAGCCTGCGCGGAGACGTATATTTCAAGGACGTGATCGAGACGCAGGCGGGGGCCAGGGCCAAGGCGCTGTTTGAAGACGACAGCCTCCTGACGATCGGCGAGAAGAGCCGCGTGGAAGTCAGCGAGCACGTGTACGACCCTGCCAATAACCAGCGGAGCACCGTGCTGAGGCTCGTGCAGGGCAAAATGCGCGCGTTGGTGGGGAAAGCCTTCGGACAGGGGTCGCGATTCGAAGTGCACACGCCGACTGCCGTGGCTGCGGCCCGCGGCACCTATTTCGTGGTGTGG
>DASWIN010000052.1:0-1526 GCA_036397655.1 Nitrospiraceae bacterium
TCGCTTTGCAAGCAATCGGAAGGATCGCCGCAGCGGCGGCGGAGCCGGGAATCTGGCGGTCGCAACCGCGCCGGAGGCTTAGCCGAGGCGGGACTGACAGGCAAGTCTCCGGAACGGTTCTGAACCGGTCGGACGCCGGCATCGGGGTTCTCGTTGCAATCCCAACGTGAGCCTCCTAGCATTCTCGTGCGGCGGCGGGAGGACGGACGATGGGCTACGTCAAGCGGGTGCTGCGATCCGACGAAGTCATCGTTTATCGCGGCAAGCTCCATTGGACGATCTACATCTACGCGATGCTCTTTGCCGCTGCGGGAATCGGCCTCCTGTTCCTGGCGCAGGCGTTCCCGCGCTTTGAGACCGCGATGATCGTGTCCGCGGTCACGGCGTTTATCCTGGCGTTTCTTGCCGCCGTCAAAGCGTGGTTCGACCAATGGATCACGGAGATCTGCGTGACAAGCCACCGCGTCATCTACAAGCGGGGCTTCATCTGGCGACATACGTCCGAGATGAACATGCAGAAGGTCGAGTCGGTCACGGTGCGCCAGAGCCTGCTCGGCCGCTTGCTCGACTACGGCACCATCCACGTGCGTGGCACCGGCGAAGGAATCGAACACCTGCACCGGATCGACTCGCCGGTCGAACTCCGCAACGCCATTCTCGTCAGGTAGGAAACAAACTGGCGGGAGCGACGGGGCTCGAACCCGCGACCTCCGGCGTGACAGGCCGGCACTCTAACCAACTGAGCTACGCCCCCGCGGGCGGCCGCAGGTGAACGCTTTGCGGCGAAGGTGAGTTAAGGGAGGCCGCTCCCTTAGTCAAGGAAATGGGCGTCCGGCTGGCTTGCCGAGCCGTAGCGCGCGGGGCAACGGACGCCCGCCTCCACCCCCGGGCTTCGGCGTGGCAGCCTTCGCCCGCTCCGCACCCAACCCCCTTACAGCCGTTTCTTGGCAAAGGCCCGCCCCGAAGCGGACTTCAGGTATCTTTCGAACGCGAATGCGCGATCCTTGTCACCGAATGCGATGTAGGTCTTCAGCCCCCAAGGTCGGAACTTTGAGGTGTGGCTCACCTCGCCTGCGTTGTGCTTCTTGAGACGATCCCGGAGGTCCTTTGCAATGCCAACGTAGAACCGATCTGGGTCCTCCTCGCTTTGGAGAATATAGACGTAGTACATGGCCTACCCCCCAATCTCACCAGTGTGCCGGCTGGCTCGCCGAGCCGTAGCGCGCGGGCAACGGACGCCCGCCTCCGCCCTTCAGGCTCCGGCGCGGCAGCCTTCGCCCGCTCCGCGCGCGAAGGCTGGTGGGCGGTGAGAGGCTCGAACTCCCGACATCCACGGTGTAAACGTGGCGCTCTACCAACTGAGCTAACCGCCCCACGCGGTGCGGCCGGATTGTGCCGCAGCTTCGAGGCAGCGGCAATCGCCCCTCCCGTCACGTCCGGCCGCCGGGTCGGCGTCGGCGCCGCCTGCGTCCTCATCTGCGCCGGCGGCCTATTGCGCCGCCGCGCGCGCGGCCGGCACGATGCCG
>DASWIN010000053.1:0-11604 GCA_036397655.1 Nitrospiraceae bacterium
TGCTCGCCGTTGCCGTTCTCGGGCGGCTCCTCTTCGCGTTCGGCGATGCAGGCCACGCCCACCACACGGTCGTCGTCGCCTTCCAGGTCGAGGACGCGGACGCCCTGCGTGTTGCGGCCGATCTCGCGGAGGTCATTCACCTTGCAGCGGAGGATCTTCCCCTTGGCCGCCATCAGCATGATCTCGTCGTCGTCGCGCACCTGGAGGAAGCTGACGGCCAGGCCGTTCTTCTCCGTGGTCTTGATGCTGATGATGCCTTTGCCGCCCCGTCCCTGGACGCGATACTCCGTCACGGTCGTCCGCTTGCCGAACCCGCCTTCGGTGACCGTCAGGATCGACGTCGTGGAATCCGGCGTGATGGTTTCCATCCCGATCACCTCGTTGCCCTCTTCCAGCGTGATGCCGCGCACGCCGTGCGCCGTGCGGCCCATCGGGCGGGCCTCGTCCTCCTTGAACCGGATGACGATGCCCTGCCTCGTGCCCAGGAGAATCTCCCGCTGGCCGTCCGTGATATCCACGCCGATCAGCTTGTCGCCCTCATCCAGCGTCAGCGCGATGATGCCGCCCTGTCTCGGGTTGCCGTAGGCGGAGAGCTCCGTCTTCTTGATGACGCCCTGCTTGGTCGCCATGACGACGAAGCGATCCTCGCGAAATTCCTTCACGGGCAGGATGGCCGTGACTTTCTCATCGTCCTTGAGGGCGAGAAGATTCACCAGCGCCTTGCCCTTGGCCGCCCGGCCGGCCTCGGGAATCTCGTGGACCTTGAGCCAGTAGACCTTGCCCGCGTCCGTAAAGAACAGGAGATAGTCGTGCGAGGAGGCGGTGAACAAGGATTCGACGAAATCCTCGTCCCGGATGCCCATGCCGATCTTGCCCTTGCCGCCGCGCCGCTGCGCGCGGTAGAGCGAGACCGGGTTCCGCTTGATGTAGCCGGCGTGCGACACCGTGACGACGACCTCTTCCTCGGCAATGAGGTCCTCGACGCTGATCTCCGCCTCTTCCTTCAGGATCTGCGTGCGCCGTTCGTCCTTGTAGCTTTCCTTGACGGCCAGCAGCTCGTCCTTGATGATTTTCCGGACCAGGGGCTCGCTGGCCAGCACGGATTTGAGGTATTCGATCCGCTTCAGCAACTCCTGATACTCTTCGACGAGCTTGTTGCGTTCGAGCTGCGTGAGGCGCTGCAGCTTCATCTCCAGGATCGCGTTCGACTGGGCCTCGCTCAACTCGAACTGCCGCATCAGGCCGCTGCGCGCCACGTCCGGGGAGGCGGAGCCGCGGATCAGCTTGATGACCGCGTCCAGATTGTCGATCGCGATCTTGAGGCCTTCGAGGATATGGGCCCGCTCTTCGGCCTTGCGCAGCTCGAACGCCGTACGGCGGACCACCACCTCGCGCCGGTGCTCGATGAAGTATTCGAGTATCTGCTTGAGATTGAGCACCTCCGGCCGGTTGTTGACCAGCGCCAGCATGATCACGCCGAAGGTCGTCTGGAGCTGCGTGTGCTTGAACAGGTTGTTCAGCACGACCTGTGGAATCTCGTTTTTCTTGAGCTCGATGACAATGCGGACGCCGTCGCGGTCCGATTCGTCGCGCAGGTCGGAGATGCCCTCCATCTTCTTGTCCTGGGTCAATTCGGCGATCTTTTCGATCAGGTTCGCCTTGTTCACCTGGTAGGGGACCTCGGTGACGATCAGGCTGCTGCGGTCTGTCCGCTCGTCCACTTCGACGCTGACCTTGGCCCGCAGCGTCAGGAGACCGCGCCCGGTTTCGTAGGCCTGCTTGATGCCGCCGGTGCCGTAGATGAACCCGGCGGTCGGAAAGTCGGGGCCGGGGATGTCCTTCATCAGCTGCGCGATGGTCGTCTCGGGATCCTCGATCAATGTGACGAGACCGTTGATGATCTCCGCGACGTTGTGGGTCGGGATGTTGGTGGCGTAGCCGACGGCGATGCCGCCTGCGCCGTTGATGAGCAGATTCGGCGCCCTGGCCGGCAGCACCAGCGGCTCCGTGCGCGACTCGTCGTAGTTTGGCCCGAAGTCCACCGTGTCCATGTCGATGTCGGCCAGCATCTCCTCGGCCATCCGGGTCATGCGCGCCTCGGTGTACCGCATGGCCGCCGGCGGATCGCCGTCCATCGAGCCGTAGTTGCCCTGGCCGTCCACCAGCATGTAGCGCATGTTGAAGTCCTGCGCCATGCGGACGAGCGTGTCGTAGATCGCCGTGTCGCCGTGGGGGTGGTAGTTGCCCATGATCTCGCCGACGATCTTGGCCGACTTGCGGTAGGGCCGGTTGTGCGCCAGGCCCATCTCGTTCATGCCGTAGAGAATGCGCCGGTGGACCGGTTTCATCCCGTCACGCACATCGGGGAGGGCGCGCCCCACGATCACGCTCATGGCGTAATCGAGGTAGGACGAGCGCATCTCGTCTTCGATGGCGATCTGGGCTAGGCGTTCATCTAGGGGCATAAAATTCCTTCAGGCTATGGGCGATCGGCTATAGGCGAGAGAGCTGATCGGCACCTCCCATCGCCCATTGCCCATCGCCTAGATGTCAAGATTCCTGACTTCGAGCGCGTGTTGCTGGATGAATTGCCGGCGCGGCTCCACTTCGTCGCCCATCAGGACGGAGAACACTTCGTCCACGCCGGTCATGTCCTCGAGCTTGACTTGGAGCAGCGAGCGCTTCTCCGGATCCATCGTGGTTTCCCAGAGCTGGGTCGGGTTCATTTCGCCCAACCCCTTGTACCGCTGGATGTTCAGTCCCTGCTTGCCGATCTCAAGGATCGCCTTGACCAGCTCGCCTGTGCCGGCGTACTGCGTCTCCACGTCCTCGGCCTTCAGCTTGTAGGGCGGACGGCCAAGACCGATCGCGGACGGCGCCAGTTTCTGCAGCTCGCGGAACTCGGCCGAGGCCACCACATCGTGCGTGATCTCCTGGCTGCGCGTCATCCCGTTGGGCTGGACCGTGCAGATGATCTTGTTGGAACGGTGCTCCTCGTCGTCCGCGATGTCCACCGTGATCGCCGCCTTGGGATAGGCCAGCGCGAGCCCCTTCTTGATGTTGGCGACCGCTTTTCTGAGCTCGGGGGTGTTCTTGAGCATCTCGCGATCCAGGCCCGGCTCATCCATGACCACGCGCAGAATGCCCGGCTCGTACTCTTTTCTGGCGAGACGGGTCAGCATCTCCTCGAAGGCGATCATTTTCTTCAGGGCGGGCAGGAGGCGCCGGCCGGTAACGAATCCCTGGCCGTCGAATGAGAGTTCCACGTCCTCGACGGCCAGGTCGGAGAGGTAGTCGTTGAGCGCCTTCTCGTCCTTGAGATACTTCTCGTTCTTGCCCTTCTTCACTTTGAACAGCGGCGGCTGGGCGATGTAGATATACCCGCGCTCGATCAGCTCGTGCATCTGGCGGTAGAGGAACGTGAGCAGCAGCGTGCGGATGTGGCTGCCGTCGACGTCCGCGTCCGTCATTAAAATAATCTTGTGGTACCGGGCCTTGGCGATGTCGAAGCATTCCCGGTCCTTGTCGTCCTCGTCCCGCTTGCGGCCGATGCCCGTGCCCAGCGCCATGATCAGCGTGCGGATCTCCTCGTTGGACAGCATCTTGTCGAAGCGCGCGCGCTCCACGTTGAGGATCTTGCCCTTGAGCGGCAGGATCGCCTGGAACTTGCGGTCGCGGCCCTGCTTGGCGCTGTTGTGGACAAACACACCGGCTGCGAGGGCGAAGTTATGCGTGCCGGGGACCTCGAGGTCGTAGACGTCCGCCCGCTGCTCCAACCGGATGACTTCCTTCACCTTGTGATTGAGCTTGGCCACGGCTTCCTCGAGGCGCTCCTGGCTGCCGCCGAAGAAGCGTCTCCGTATCGTGTCCAGCTTCAGGAGGCTCCGGTCCCCGATCCTCCGGCGCTCGGCGTTGTACACGGCCTCGTCGAGCCGGCCCATCCTCTCGTAGACGTTCCGCAGCGTGGCGAGCCCTTTGCGCAGGTAGGTTTCGTCGTAGGAAGCCTTGCGCCGGATCCGGAACTCCGGAGTCCACTGCTCCCGCGTCTTCCCCCTCCTCCACTGGAGGAGGGCCTCGTCCTGCCACTGCCGTCTAGCGTTGGCGCTCAGATGGGCTAATGCCTCGGGATGCTCCTTGAGGAACCTGCTCGTCCGTTCTGACTGCAGCAGGCGATTGGCTTCCTGACGCCAATACTTCCGCTGCTCCTCGTCCAGCCGTTCTCGGGTCTGCTTCCTGAATTCCGGATTCGCGGTATAGAACTCCAGGTACTTGGCAGTCATGAACCGCTTATAGTCCACGTTCGTCCATTGAGCCTTGGCCCGCCCGGACAGCATGCGGCGCATCCCGGGGCTGGTCATCGCCCGGCGGATCTTGTCGCGAAACTCTGGCGTTTTTCGGATGGCCCGCAATTTTGCACGCATCTCGGGTGTGTTCAGGGTCCGCTCAGCGTGCGAGGCATGGCAGGCAAGATGTTCCTCTTTCGTGAGGCGCACGATGTTCTCGGGGTTATTGTTGCGCTTGTTCCAATCGAGGTGGTGGCGGTGGGCCCCGACCGAGGAATCATATGCCTCGTGCTCAAGGTTATACCGGTCGGACAAAATATGCGTGAAGACCCAGCGCAACTCCTTCGGGTCATATACCATCTCGTAATCCTCGATGGTGATCCTCTTTCCCACGCGCGAAAGCTGCCGGCGCAGGGGCATGAGGGAGTCTCCCGGATTAAGATCGGCCGCCTGGCGGTAGGTTCCGTCCCGCAGCATGAACCGATGGTCCGGCGTGCACACGGTCTCCGATCCGTCGTCGAGGACGACCTTGACTAACTCGGCGTTCGTTTTCGTCTTCCTCGCGTTGAGGATGGGCGCAATGCCGATGCGGCCGTCGTCCTGGACGGTGTAGCAGTAGTTCCTCTTCCCCTGGTCCCATTCCTCGACTAATTGCAGGAACGGCACATCCCGGCCGTCCGCGAGCGCAACCTTGGTATCGCCGGTAAAGCATCCGCCGGCCGAGTCGCCCTCGACGATGAACAGCTCGCTGTGGGCCGGGTCCTTCTCGGAGCAGTCGGCCAGTTTGCCTGGCAGGGAGCCTCCGTCCAGTGCGCTTTTTCGCCGGATGAGATCCTTGGCCTTGCGGGCCGCCTCGCGGGCACGGGCCGCTTCCAGCGATTTCATAACAACCTTGCGGGCGACCGGCGGGTTCTCCTCGAAATAGGACCCCAGCGCCTCGTTGACGGATGCCTCCACGAGGCCTTTCACCTCGCTGTTGCCCAGCTTGGCCTTGGTCTGACCCTCGAACTGCGGGTTGCGCAGCTTTACGCTCACGACCGCTGTCAGCCCCTCACGGACGTCGTCGCCGGTGAGCGACTCGTCGTCCTTCTTCAGCAGCTCGTGGGCGTTGGCGTAATTGTTGATCGTGCGGGTCAGCGCCGCCTTGAATCCGACCAGGTGCGTGCCGCCCTCGCGCGTGTTGATGTTGTTCGCGAAGGAGTACAGATTTTCCGCGTAGCCGTCGTTGTACTGGATGGCCACCTCGAGCAAGACGCTGTTTTTCTCAATCGCCACGAAGATCGGCTTGTGGAGCGGCGTCTTGGCGCCGTTCAGGTGTTCCACGAACGACACGATGCCGCCCTCGTACTTGAAAATCTGCTCCTTCTGCTTGCGTTCGTCCCTGAGCGCGATCTCCAGGCCCTTGTTGAGGAAGGCCAGTTCGCGGAGGCGCTGGGCCAGGATATCAAAGCTGTACTCGGTGGATTCAAAGACTTCGCCGTCCGGCCTGAACGTGACCTTCGTTCCGCGCTTCTTCGTCTTGCCGGTGACTTTGAGCGGGCCCGTCGCTTTGCCGCGCTCGTACCGCTGCTCGAAGACCTGGCCGTCCTGCCAGATTTCCAACTCGAGCCACTCCGAGAGCGCGTTGACGACCGAGATGCCGACGCCGTGCAAGCCGCCGGAGACCTTGTACGCCCCCGGTTCGAACTTGCCGCCTGCGTGCAGGACGGTGAGCGCCACTTCCGCCGCCGACTTTTTCTGTGTCGAATGCATGCCGGTGGGAATGCCGCGGCCGTTGTCCACGACCGTCACGCTGCTGTCGATGTGGATCGTGACCTCGATGGATTCGCCGAAGCCGGCCATGTGCTCGTCCACGCTGTTGTCCACGACTTCGTAGACCAGGTGGTGCAAGCCGTCCTGGCCGGTGCTCCCGATGTACATGGCGGGACGCTTGCGCACTGCGTCGAGACCTTCCAGCACCTTGATCTGGTCCGCGCTGTAACTGTCGGACTTGGGCTGGCTGTCGCCTGCTTTTTCTTTTTCGTCGATGTTGGCCATGAGTAATTTCTCGTCGGTCCTACACCTTGACCGGCATCACTACGCACGTAAAACCGCTGTTGCCCGGCTCGCGAACCAAACAGGGACTCAGGGGCGCATCCATCTGCATCGTGACGGACTCGCCGTCCACGACGCCCAGGACATCCAGCAGGTACCGCGCGTTGAAACCGGTCGTGAGGGATTCGCCCTTGTACTGGGCGGGCAGTTCTTCCGTCGCCTCGCCGAAATCCGGGTTGCTCGAGAACAGGGTGATCTTCCCCTGCGCAAAGGTCACCTTGACCGCGTTCGTCTTGTCGCGCGAGAGGACCGCCACGCGGCGCAGGGCGCCTTCGATCTCGGGCTTGGACACCGTCACGCGCTTGTCCGATTCCTTGTCCTTGGGAATGACCTGCTGATAGTTGGGGTAGGTCCCCTCCATCAGCCGGGACGTCAGCAGCAGGCCGCTCTTGCGGAAGATCATGAGGTTCTTCGTAAAGCCGATCAGCGGCTCGCCGTCGCCCTCTTCCAGGAGGTGCCGCATCTCCATCGCCGCCTTCTTGGGAATGATCGCCTTGATCTCCTTCGGGCCCTCCTTGCCGGCCGGCTGGCTCGCTTCCTGATCGGCCACGGCCAGGCGGTGCCCGTCGGTGCCGACCAGCCGGAGCGTCGTCTTCTTATCCGAGACGTTCAGCGTGATGAGAAGGCCGTTGAGGATGTAGCGCGCGTCGTTGTCGCCCACCGCAAAGAGCGTCTTCCGGATCAGATTGGCCAGCCCCGCTCCCGACAGCGGCGTCAGCCCCTCACGCTCGATGGCGGGGAGGGCGGGATATTCCGTGCTGGGCAAGCCGACGATTTTGAACTGGCTCTTGCCCGACTGGATCGTCGCCCAGTTGTTGGCCCCGACGGTCATCTCGATCTCGCCCGCAGGTAATTCCTTGAGGATCTCGTAAAGCTTGCGGGCGGAGAGGGTGATCGCGCCCGGTTCCTTCACCGTCGCCTTGTAGAGCCCGCGCATGCCCAGCTCCAGATCCGTCGCGATGATGTCCACGCCGTCCGACTTGGCCTCCAGCAGGATGTTGGAGAGAATGGGCATCGTGTTGCGCTTTTCCACCACGCCCTGCACCCGCTGCAGGCCGGTCAGCAATTCATCTCGCGCAATTCGTAGCTTCATCGGCGTCTCCTCATCTCACCCGCTCGCCCGCTCTCCCGTGTCACCCGCCCAGCTTCAACCCTTCGTGATCTGCTCCTTCAGGCTCTCGAGCGTGGCGTTCAAGATGCTGTCTATCTCCTTCGCCTTGGCGATCTGCTTGCAGGCGTGAATGATTGTCGTGTGATCTTTTCCACCGAATTGCCGCCCGATCTCGGGAAACGAGGCATCGGTGAGTTCCCGGCAGAGGTACATGGCAATCTGACGCGGGTGGACCAGCATCTTGCTCCGGCGCCGCGATTTCATCTCTGAAATCTTCACGTGGAACCGGGTGGCGACCACTTCCTCGATGTCGTCCATCATGATGATCTTCTTTTTCTCGCCGATGAGGTCCCGGAGCACGTTCTTGGCCATATCCAGCGCGATAGGCTGCCCGGTGAGAGACGCGTAGGCGCCCAGCCGCACGAGCGATCCTTCCAGCTCGCGGATATTGCTCTTCATGTTCGCCGCAAGAAACTGGATGACATCTTCCGGCAGCGCAATGCCCTCGTCGTCGGATTTCTTGCGAAGAATGGCGATCCGCGTCTCCACGTCCGGCGGCTGCAGGTCCGCGATCAGTCCCCACCCGAACCGGGATTGCAGGCGCTCCTCGGTGTTGGCGATTTCCTTGGGGGAGCGGTCGCTGGAAAGCACGATCTGCTTGTGCGCCTCGTAGAGCGTGTTGAAGGTGTGGAAGAACTCCTCCTGGGTCCGTTCCTTGCCCGCAAGAAACTGAATGTCGTCGATCAGCAGCATGTCGATGTTTCGGAAGCGTTTCCGCAAATCCATCATCTTGTCGTAGCGGATCGAGTTGATCACCTCGTTTGTAAACTGCTCCGTCGTCACATAGGCGATGCGCAGGTCGGACGTCTCCGCGATGTGATTCCCGATCGCGTTGAGCAGATGTGTCTTACCAAGCCCCACGCCTCCATAGAGAAACAGGGGGTTGTAGGCCTGGGCCGGCGATTCCGCGACGGCCTGGCAGGCCGCATGCGCGAACTGGTTGCTGGCCCCCACCACGAAGTTTTTAAACGTGTACTTGGGATTCATGGGGGAGACGCGCCGGGCGCGGTTGGCCGGCACCACGCGGGCGGTTGACGCCCGGCCTTCGGCCGCCTTTATGGTCGCTTTGTCCGCGGATACGAACAACACGGTCAACTCGGGTCCGCCGTGAGCCACGGCAAGGGCTTCCGAGAGGAGTCCCTTGTGGTGCTCGGTCAACCACTGGCCGAAAAACTTGTTCGGCACTTCGATATGGGCTGTCGATCCATCGATCTCCCGCAGCCGAGTCGGTGTAAACCATGTGTCGAAAACTTGCTTGGGGACTCTGCTCTCGATGTGTGCGAGAGCCCTATCCCAAACAGTGTCGCTACCCATGTCTGAAACCCCCTGTATTCACAGACTTATTAACATCTGTGGATAAGTTAATTTTTATAATACCACCACCTGTTATGGTTATCACCATCATAATAACCAACAGATAGTGGTTCTTGCCTTTTCACGTTCTTTCCCGCCACGTCTACGGAATCCCGATCACCTTCGTCTGGACAATTACGTCTCTTTTCGTTCATACACAGGATATTAGAGGGTCTCCCACTCCCTGTCAGATGGTATCCATCTTCATCCTGCACAACATACCTTTCTCTCCAAGCCTCTTCTGGTATGACGATTGAGCGTCTTTCCACACTTTCACAGCACCTACTCTTATCCGCTACTACTACTACTATATTTCTTCCTTAGGTGAATAATATCGAATTAAGAACTGTTAAGAACTACAAGACCGCCACATTATCCGCTTCAAAGATCATTCCAATCAGCTCCTGATAAGAGACGCTTGGAAAAGGAGAGGTGACATTTCGAGACTTCACGTCATCTGCAAGCACGAAGGTTCGAGGGACGGGAAGCGTCTGATGCAGAACACCTTCTTGAATAAGCACAACCGAAGCGCTGTCACGGGAGGCAGAGAAAGAAGGCAGTAACGACGGACCTTCCGGAGCAGGGGGCGTGCCTACAATATACAGTGTCTTTTTCAATCAGCGACCTTCAACCCTCAAAAGACCAGGACTCTGTCAGCACCAGCGACCATCGATTGGATGGCTTCTTTGGACAACTCACTCACCTTGAAGTCAGGATCAAGATTAAATCCGGATCCCGAGCCTGAGAGAAGAACAAAAGGAATCCCGAGCTGCTTAAAGGAAGGCAGATATTTTTCCAATATTTCTCCGTCCACGATGTCCTCCGAATCCTCTGAAATCAACCAAGGAGCCTGACCGAGTAGTACCACGGTCATCGGATTCTCACCTGTGCTCAATCCCAACGCAATCCGGAGCGCTTCCACTGCGCGATGGGTCTTATGAGGATCCTCCCGGATAACAACCACAATACTGGGAGGCATAGATCCTCAGCCACATACCCAAGTCAGTTAAACGCCACGAAACGATCACAGCCGTTTATCATGTTCGACAGGACAACAAGTCCGCAGAGAGTCACCCCTGGGGCGAGCTTATCGGTCGGAACGTTATGCTGCTGGCAACCGTATGCACACACAAAAAACTTTGCTCCGGAACCAGACAACGATACAAGACGACTGTCATCCAAGTTCCGAACCCCTTCATCAATCAAGTACAAGTAGACGTCAACATTGGCCTTTACGGCCTCCCGGCAGAGTCCCACTACAGTCGATATGTTGGGGTGTGAAGGAGGTGTCGAAAGCAGTACGCCAAGCTTCTTTTTTTCCATCGATATTCACAAGGAGAGATAAAACAAAACATCAAACAAAATCAACAACTTACAACTGTTCTGAATGGTGCAGAAGAGTACTCGGTTGAGCAGAAAAAGTCAATAAAAAAAATCACAATTTTTGTGCTTATTTTATGCTGAGTTGACTCGCGCGAGAAGGCTCTTCGCAGCCAAGGAGAGAGGAAATTCCACCTGCTCTTTTGAGATCATGTCACGGACGATGACTATATTCTTTGCTGCTTCATCATCTCCCACAATGACAGCCAACGAGGCCCCAAGCCGGTCGGCTTGCTTGAGATGGGCCTTGAGGGTGGAAGCCCGATAGTCGGTATCGGCCTGGACGCCGAGCGCCCGAAGATCGTACAGCACGCGCCGGCCCGCCGGCCCTCCTTGATCCCCAAACGCAGCAATATAGACGAGTTTCGAGGAAGCGGGGAGCGCCGTCGCGGGAAGGGCCAGCGCCGTCCGTTCCAGCCCGACGGCAAACCCGACCGCCGGGGTCTTGGGACCGCCCAGCGTTTCCACCAGGCCGTCGTAGCGCCCGCCGGCTCCCACGGCATTCTGCGCGCCAAGATGCGTCGTCGTGACTTCGAAGGTCGTCAGCGTGTAATAGTCCAGTCCGCGGACCAGCCTGGGGTTCAGCGTGTACGGAATCGCGAGCATGTGTAATCCGGCCAGGATGGCCTCGAAGTGATCGCGCGCATGAGGCGACAGGTGATCGGTTAATTTGGGCGCGCCCTCCGTCGCGGCCCGGCACTCCGGCACCTTGCAATCCAGGACGCGCAGCGGATTCGTACTCAGGCGGCGGCGGCAATTCTGGCAGAGTTTCTCCTCCCGCGTCTTCAGAAACTCCAGCAGGACGGCCTTGTAGGCCGGACGGTCGCCGGCTTCCCCCAGGCTGTTGATCTCGAGCGTCAAATCGGGAAGGCCCAGCGTCGAAAAAAACCGCCAGAGCAGCGAGATCACTTCAATATCCGCGGCCGGGGCGGCGCAGCCGAAGGCTTCCACGCCGAATTGGTGAAACTGTCGCAGCCGGCCGGCCTGCGGGCGCTCGTGGCGGAACATGGGACCGAAATAGTAGAGCTTCTGCGAGGTCGGGGAGGCGCTCAGGTTGTGCTCGATGTAGGCGCGGACCGCCCCGGCCGTGGCTTCGGGACGGAGCGTGAGTGAGGTGCCGTCCCGGTCCTGGAACGTGTACATTTCCTTCTCGACAATGTCCGTGCTGGCGCCGATGCTCCGCGCAAACAGCTCTGTCACTTCGAAGACCGGGACGCGTACTTCCCGAAAGCCGTAGACTTCGGCCAGACGGCGGGCGGCGGCTTCGATGGCCTGCCAGCGGCCGACCTCGTCCGGCAGGATGTCCTTCACGCCTTTGATGCC
>DASWIN010000054.1:0-3570 GCA_036397655.1 Nitrospiraceae bacterium
CTCCCCCGGCCGGCATCATGAAATTCGACACGATGTAGTCCAGCGACTCGAAGATGTTCCGTTCGGCAAAAGCCGGAACGAACGCCAACGGGTGAAAGTCTGCCAGCGCACCAAAGGAATAGACGGTCCCCAAACCGACCAGCCACAGCAGCAGCGTCAGCAGTAGCGTGATCCGGGCGCGCGACATGCCACTGTAGTCCTCGACAGTCGCAACGACCGTTTCCAAGATCGTAATCGCGGACGTCAGTGCCGCCAGGGCCATCAGCACGAAGAACAAGGGCCCCAGGAACGCCCCGCCAGCCATCCGCCCGAACGCCACCGGCAGCGTGGCGAAGATGAGCCCAGGCCCCTCGGCGGGTGATAACCCATGTGCGAAGACGATGGGGAAGATGGCCAGGCCGGCAATCAGCGCCACCGCACCATCTGCCGCCGCTACCACCAGGCTCGCCTTGATGATGGATGACTTGCGATCGGCATACGCACCGATCGTCAACAACACGCCGAGTCCGATGCCCAGCGAGAAAAAGGCCTGGCCAATCGCCAGCAGGACGGTTTCCATGTTCAGCTTGGAGAAGTCCGGTACGAACAGGAACGCGGCACCTGCCGCGAAGTCGCCCGCGATCATCGCATAAACCACCAAAGCGATCAGGACCACAAACAATGCCGGTGTCAGGTAACGCAGTGCGTTCTCGAGCCCGCGGCGCACGCCCAGCGCGACGGTCACCCCCGTGAAGCCGAGAAAGACGGCCTGTGAGAGGATCATACGGCGAGAGTCGTCCATGAGGTTGGCAAGCGCGGCGCTGGACGATTCGGCCGTCATCCCGCCGAAGCCGTACACGATCGCGTGGTAGAAGTAGTCGATCGTCCAGCCGGCGATAACGCAATAGAAGCTGAGCGCCATGAAGGCTCCCAGCGCCGCCATCTGGCCGTAGTAACGCCATGCCTTGCTGGTCCCATCTCGTGCGGCCAGGTTGTCCATGGACTTGACGACGCTCGCACCGCCACGCCGACCCACCAGAAACTCCGCTACCAGCGCGGGAAGGGCGATGAAGGCGATCGCCCCGACGTAGACCAGGACGAATGCGCCGCCGCCGTTCTCCCCGGCGACATACGTGAACTTCCAGACGTTCGAGATGCCGACCGCGCTTCCGATCGCCGCAGCCAGAAACATCAGGTTAGAACTCCAGCGGCGCTCCTGCCTGGCACTCACTTGTGAATGTCCTCGTCGTGCAGGTTCGTCTTGATCAGTCGCGCGTGTCGACCTTCCACATCTCGTTCGATACCGTACGGGTCTCCCGGAATGACAGAATGGGTGGCGAGTTGCGCCGCGATCTGCGCATGGTCATCGTCGTCGAGGTGTAGACGGCCGATGGACACGTTTTGTGCCGCGCGTGATGTGGAACCAACGCCGAGAATGATGGCTGGGACCGATGGTTGATCGAGCACCCAGCGAGCCGCGATCGTAGTGAGGTGTACCTCATGTTTCCGTGCGATGTCGTGCAGCGTGGACAGGAGTGACTGGTAGATGTCCCATCCACCCACTTCATCGATAATCAAGCGGTATTTCTGTAGGGAACGGTTCATCGACCGATCGTGCGTCTCTGGTGCTGCTTGCCCCAGATACCTCTCGCTCAGGAAGCCGCCGGCCAGCACCCCGTACGGAAAAATGTGCATGGCTTTCTCCTCACAGAAGACCGCCATCTTCTTTTCTGGACGCCGGTCGAGCAGGGAGTACTGCGACTGAATGGATATGAGTTCGGTACCGCAGTCGACGAGTGCACGGACATGTGCCGTGTCGTAGTTGGTGACACCCAGGAGCCGAATCTTCCCTGCACGCTGCGCCCGTTGCAGGCGATCGACCATCATGTCCTGGCCGGGCACCTCGTAGTCCCACCAATGAAACTGCAGCAGGTCCAGGCGGTCCACACCGAGCCGCGTGAGAGAGCGATCGACAGCGTTGTCGACGTCCTGAGGGGTCAGCAGATGCAGTGTGTCCTTGTTAGGCGCGTACTTGGTGTGAATCTGGATCTGGTGCGGGTTCGACAGGGTTCTGCGGAATCGTCCGATGGTCTCTTCGACGCCAACGTAAATGTCGGCGCAATCAAAGGTCGTGAACCCGTGGTCGACGAGGTCGGCGAATACCCGGTGAATGTCCTTCTCGGATCCGGGGCCACCGCCGTGATCGGGCGTGAGTTGCCAACAACCATTGATGATGGTGGCAATCGAATACCCGGGAGCGAAGTCAACTCGCTCGGCGCTAGTCGTCTTTCTTGTTTCCAAGGGGGACGACGGTGGTCTCGCTGTGGCGGAACGTGGTCTTGCCGGTGCGGGTGATACGGAACCGGGCCGAGCAGTGTGGGTCCGGGCAGGCGACCTCGGCGTCCGTGGTCATCCAGTCATGATCGTGAGTCATGCGCTGTTTCGCGGGCAACAGGGGCAGAATGGCGGCCAGGGCATAAACCGAGAATGGCCGCCCCGTGGGGAACGTCAGGTTTTCGCCCGACAGTTCGAAATAGTCGCCGGCCGTGTGATTGCAGACCATTGCGTCCGGGTCGCCGACGGTTTCGACGCGCAGGTCCCAGAGTTCGAATTCGTCGTTGGTCGGCATACGCTGTGCTCTGGTTGGGTCTCCGAAGAATACTCGGATGCGGGAACCTCTGTTTTATGAGCTGAATCAGCTGGGGTGAAGCCCAGCCAGTTTCTCAAGGCAATCGTAGACACGTTGACACGTTGCTGCTCAAGGAAAAGGGACCTCCACCCAGACCCGATGGGTCGCGCCGATCACCAGACCGATCAGCCCCGAGGGAACCCCGAAAAACAGCGTCCCAATCGCCAACATCGCCTCACGGGAGAACTCACCCTCGGGTGAGAAGACCGCAAGACCGACAGCCGCCGCCATCCCGATACCAAACCCGATCGCGAATCCCCGTCCGGCGCGGGTCCCCGCTCTGTATTCCATTCGCGATAAGGCACCCAATGAAATGGTCGTCGCCTCAGTCAATGGGACATCGCCGCAATTGACCCACCTGCACGAACGCGCCAACGAAACCGAGTCCGGCACAGATCGCACGAATCGCCATTCCTGCGGGACTCCACTCGCCCAACGAATCCGGACGTGTGCACCCGGGCGGACTTGAACCGAATCCCGCACCGTCTGAGCGTGAACAGCGCCGCTACTGGTGACGGCGGGAACCAGGCTGAGTGCCAGGAGGACCCCGAGAAGGCGGCCTCGGTTGGGCCGATGAATGAAAGGCGAGAGTGCCAGCGACTTGATTCCTTCCTCGAGGGTGACCTCTGGCACATACCCGAGGGCCTCGTGCGCGAGCGTGCTCGGATAGCGCACCGCGTGGACAAGGGACAACGACATGCGCGTCCCCGTGGCAATGCGGTACGATCGATCGATGGCCCAACGGAAACCAGCGTCGAGCACGCGGGGAATCGCCCGAACGTCCTGCCCGATCACTCCGGCGAGCGCGCGGAGGAACCGGTTGAGCATGACCGTCTCGTTCCCCACGTGGAACACGCGACCTACGGCTGCCTCAGACCGGGCCGCCTTCACCAGGGCCTGCA
>DASWIN010000055.1:0-2046 GCA_036397655.1 Nitrospiraceae bacterium
CAGTATCGGCTGGCTGTCCTGCAGGAGCTCCCGGCCCTGTTCGATGACGTCCTCCCAGGCTCCTTCCGCCTGTTTAGTCGCGGTTCGGAGCCCTTTGCCGGCCTTCTTCGCCAAGCCGCGCACCTGCCGCTGAGTCCGCACACCCGACTGCGGCGCGAGCAACAGCGCCACAATGGCGCCGATCGCGGCGCCTGAGATGAACGCCAGCACGACCGTTGCGCTCGATGTGTCCTTGTCATTCTCCATGACCTATCCCCCGTTTCCCTTAGCCCGCCTAATTCATGAAGGCTTCTACTGCAACCGCCGATACGCCGCACGGCAGAGTGTTGAGCCTGTTATGCCGGTTATGCCCGTTAATGCCGTTAACGGTGAAACGGGCCGAACGGGCTCAACCGGCCCAACAAGTGTGCGGTTTCGTCACAAACCCTCACGAATTACGCGGGCTTGCCCTTCCGCCGAGCACAGCCGTAGCCGCCTGGATGCCGGCGAACACCATGTTCACCACGTTTTTCAGCAGCACCCCCCCGGTGCCGCGTACCATCTGATGAAATTCCTGCACCGATTCGCCGATCTCTCCCACCGTGTGCAAGAGGACCGACGCATGGTCCACGCCGTCGCGGCTCTTTTCGACCAGCTCGTTGAAATTCGCCATCGTCGTGCGCATCTCGCTCATGAGCGGCAGCAGTTCCGTGTTGATGCGGGCCAGGGTCTGCTCCAGCTCGGTCGCCGCCTTCCTGGCCTGTAACAGGACCGGCACCATGAACCCGACGAGCGCGGCAAAGGCGACCGCCACGATCAACGCAGCAATTTCTATCGGCGACATCTTTCCCTCCGTTAAACGTGAAAAGTGAAAGGTAAAAGGTTCAGACCGCCAAATTCCTCTCTCCACCCTTTCACTTTTTACTTTTCACCCTTCACCGGATGTTCGGCCTCTTGAGCCGCCAGTCCGTTGCCTGTTCGTATGCACGCGCCGCCCGCAGAATCGTGTCCTCCTCGAACGGCCGCCCGATGAGCTGCAGGCCGATCGGCAGTCCCTTTTTGCTGAACCCGCAGGGCAGGGCGATCGCCGGCAAACCGGCCAGGTTCACGGAGATGGTGAATATGTCCGAGAGATACATCTGCAACGGGTCTTCGCTCTTCTCGCCAAGTTTGAAGGCCGGAGTGGGCGTCACCGGCGTCACGATCAGGTCCACTTCTTTGAATGCCTCGTCAAAATCCTGCTTCGTCATCGTGCGCGCCGCCTGGGCCTTGCCGTAATAGGCGTCGTAGTAGCCGGCGCTCAGGGCATAGGTGCCGAGCATGATCCGTCGCTTCACCTCGGGCCCGAACCCCTCCTGCCTGGTC
Source organism: Nitrospiraceae bacterium (assembly GCA_036397655.1). GTDB lineage: Bacteria > Nitrospirota > Nitrospiria > Nitrospirales > Nitrospiraceae > 2-02-FULL-62-14. The sequence goes on from DASWIN010000055.1 coordinate 1,345, forward strand.
TTCATGTACATATCCAACAGGTCCCTGGTCTGTTTCGTGCGCAGGCCGTACTTGACGCCATCGAACCGCGCGAGGTTCGAGCTGGCCTCCGCCGTGGCGATCAGGTAGTAGATGGCGACGGCGTAGTCCGTGGTCGGCAGGCTGATCTCCTTGATCTCTCCGCCCAGGTTCTTGAGCTCGTCGATGGCCGCCCGCACTGCCTGCTCGACTTCGGGATCGAGCCCCTCCGCAAAGAACTCCTGAGGCACGCCTATTTTGAGCTTTTTCAGGTCCTTCTTTTTGAACGCCCTCGTATAGTCCGGCACCGGCAGGTTCGCGGAGGTGGAGTCGAGCGGATCGTGGCCGGCAATCGCGTTCAACATGATCGCGGCATCGGTCACGTCCTTGGTGATCGGCCCGATCTGGTCGAGCGACGACGCGAAGGCCACCAATCCATACCGCGACACGCGGCCATAGGTCGGCTTGAATCCAACCACACCGCAGAGCGCGGCCGGCTGCCGGATGGACCCTCCGGTATCGGACCCCAGGGCCGCCACGCACTCGTCCGCCGCAACCGCCGCGGCGGAACCGCCGCTCGACCCGCCGGGCACGCAGCCGACGTTCCACGGGTTCCGGCTCGGCCCGAAGGCGGAGTTTTCCGTCGAGGACCCCATCGCAAACTCGTCCAGGTTCGTCTTGCCGATCAATAGATAACCCTGCTCG
>DASWIN010000056.1:0-3324 GCA_036397655.1 Nitrospiraceae bacterium
CCGCGAAGACACCGAACGTAAATACATTGGCGCATGTTGCCCCAAGCGGGCCGCACTGCCGTCTGGCCGGCGACCGGTAGCGCCCGGTCGTCTGGAAAAACCGGCTGCGCCGTCTGAACCATCGCTCGGCGACGAGAAAGATCATTGCGACGACCACGAGGAGCAGGCTCAGGATGCTCGCGGCGGTCGGATCGTACCGCCCGGTGATCTGCTGATAGACCGCGTAGGTGAGCGTCTGGTAGCGGAGCAAGGATACGGCGCCGAAATCAGACACCACGTAGAGCACTACGAGGGACAGGCCGGCCACGATGGCAGGACGCAAGAGGGGAAGCGTGACGCGAAGCAGGGTGCCGAGGCGGGACACGCCACAGGCCCGCGCGACTTCCTCATAGGATACGTTCAGGTTCAGAAAGGCGGCCCGGGCGAGCAAATAGACGAACGGAAAGGTATCGAGCGTCATGACCAGGGTTGCGCCGCCATAGCTATGGGGCGAGGGGAGACGGCCGTCCGGACCGGCCAGCATTTGCCAGGCCGATTCGACCGGGCCGCCGGCGCCGAGGAGATGACTGTAGATGTAGGCCAGCACGTAGGTGGGCATCGCCAACGGCAGCACCAGGGCCCATTCCCAGACGCGCCGACCGGGAAACTCGCGTCGGGCCACCAGCCAGGCAAGAGAGACGCCGAGCACCAGGGTGCCGGCGGCCACGCCGAGCGCGAGCGCGGTGGTGTTGAACAGCAATTCGGGGATCCGCGTCGTCCAGAGCCGGCTCCAGATGGCCGCGTCTGCGGAGAGGGCCATGTGCGCGACGTAGGCAAGGGGAAGGCAAAGCAACCCCGCGACTGTCAGCGCGACGAAGGAAATGGAATCTGGGAGTGCGTGTTTGACCGCGGCAGTCTGGTTCATGGCAGTTACCGGAGGCCCACTTGCTCAATAAGGGTCATGGTCGCCTCCCGAAGCTCGGCCAACCGCGCTAATGGGATCATGGCGGCGCGGAAGGACTTGCGCTCGATCAACGCAGGGTCCGCTTTCACTTCGGGGTGCAGAGGGTATTCCTTATTGAGGTCTGCGAACATTTTCTGACCGGCCTGCGCAACGAGGAATTCAACCAACAGTTTGGCGCTGTCGAGATGGCGCGTGTGCCTGATCACTCCCACGCCGGCCACGTTCATAATGGCCCCGATGCCCCCTTCCTGCTGGTCCGGCATCAACGCGGCAATCGGCGCGCCCGGATGGGCCGCCAGGTGCCGGAAGACATAGTAATGGTTCACCACTCCGACGGCGGCCTGCCCTTTGGCAACGGCATCCACGATTTGCGAGCTTTTCCCGTAGACCTGCGTGCCGGCGTTACTCTTCAGCCCTTGCAAGAACTGCTTGGTCCGGTCATCACCCACGGTTGCCTTGATGACCGACACCCCGGCCTGAAGATATTCGCTGCCGGAATTCGGGATGGCGATCTTGTCCTTCCAGCGAGGATCCGCTAAATCAAGAATCGACTTGATTTCGCCGGGCTTGACCTGTGCCGTGTTATAGACCACAACCCAGAATCGCCCTGACAGGCCCACCCAGCTATTGTCCGACGCGCGGAATTGAGCAGGAACGGCCCGGTCGATTTCCCTCATGTTCAGCGGGCGCAGGAGGCCCAACCTCCTGGCGTGTTCGAGACTCCCGGCGTCATTGGTGATAAAGACATCCGCGGGTGTACGTACGCCTTCAGCCTGAAGTCGATTGACAAGCTCCGTGGTCCCGGAGGAGAGCAGATCCACCTGAATGCCGGTTTTGGCTTGGAACGAGTCGAGCAGGGGCTTGATCAACCGCTCCGCCCGGCCCGAGTACACGACCAGACGGCCCGGTTCAGCCACAGCCGGCGGAACGAACAGGGGGACCACGAGGAAGGCCGCCGCCAGTAGGGACGGCCATGCCCGGCTGACCGTCGTAAAGTGAAAATGATATTGATTCATCCTATCAATAAAGATACCAAAAAGATGGTCGAGCCGTCAATTAATGACTGGTTGGATGGATTCTTGCAAAACGATCAAAAAGGCTGCCTTCTCACCCGCCCGCCCCACGCGTTGTCTCACCCACCCATTCCACGCCTGCCGAGACAGGCGCCGCTCCCCGGGACGCGCGTTTCCCCCGTGGAGGCCGCGCAGCGCTGCGAGAACGAAGCCAGCCCGGGTTGTTTCTGGCGCTTCGTCGCGAAATCGCGGAAACGCGTCACGAGACCGGCACGTGGAGGCGCGAGGCGGGGAATCCCGCCTTGGGGGTTCCGAAGGGGGTGTGCCCCCTTCGGGGGGATCGTACAAGGGGGCTGGCCCCCTTCGTAGGAGTCCACGAGGCAGGCTTCAGGGCCGAGCGGACGACGGGAGGGAGGCGTCCTCGCTGCAGGACGTTGACCGACTGAGCGGCGAGCCCGCCGGTCGCAGTAGCGTATGCACGATTGCAGCAGAAGCGTTCAGGAACGACCCGGGCAAAAGGCCTTTTTCAACACCCTGCTACTGGCGGCAGTGGGAGCAGAGGCCGTAGAGCTCGAGCTTGTGAGTCTTGATGGCAAACCCGTTCCGGTTCGCCACTTGCTCCTGAAGCCGTTCGATTTCCTGGTTTTCGAACTCCACGATTTTCCCGCAGCCGGTGCAGATCAAATGATCGTGGTGGCCCTTGTGGGCCACGTTGTCGTATTGCGTCTGGGAGCCGAAGTGCCTGGCCTGGGCCAGGCCCGCCTCGCAGAACAGGTTCAGCGTGCGGTAAATGGTCGCCAGTCCGATGTGCGGGTCTTTCTTGGCCAGCAGGCGGTACATCTGCTCGGCGGTGATGTGCTCGTTCTGGAGGAATGCCTGGAGGATGTATTCGCGTTGCCGCGTGAGCTTGAGCTGGTGCTTGGCAAGATGGTCCTTGAGGACGCGGATCTCCTTGGGAGGCTTGGCCATGTGCGCCCGGACCGGCATGCGGACATTAAAAACCTATTTGAGAAAGCTCGTCAAGCACTGAAATATCGGCATTGACGCCCGTTCGAAGGGCGCACTATAGTCCCCAACCATGCGCAAGCCCGATCAGATCATCATCGACCGTGCCATGCTCGTCACGTTGCTGCACTGGGCCGAGCCGCACGGCCTGCTGAACGATGTGAAACTTCAGCAACTGGCGTTTCTCTGTGAACTCCAGATGTTCAACAAGGGCGTCAAGGGCCTGCACTGGGAGTTCTTTCGTTATGCCTACGGGGCCTTCAGCAAGGACCTGGACAACGACCTCATGTCGTTGCGGCGCAAGGAGCGGGTCGAAAATTTCAGCGTGTCGGAGGAAGCGCAGGCAGTCGTCGGTCTGCTGCA
>DASWIN010000057.1:0-2511 GCA_036397655.1 Nitrospiraceae bacterium
CCAGACCTTGGCCGGATCAATGGCTTTGTCAGGATTCAGTTTCTTGGCCCTTTCGAGCAGGACGTCGGTTGTTTCCGGATAGGCCGGGTCTGAGATGCAGCAGTTATCCACGGGGCAGACCGCCGCGCATTGCGGTTCGTCAAAGTGGCCGACGCACTCGGTGCAGCGCTCATGTGTAATCACATAATCGCCTTGGCCTTCGCCCACGTGGTTGCCCTTGGCCTCCGCGTCGCTCCGACTTTCGAAGATCGCCTCGTTGGGGCATTCCGGCACGCACGCGCCGCATGATATACATTCGGTCGTAATTAAGAGCGCCATGAATGATATCTCCTTAGCAATCGATATTGACAAGCGCATCAAACCGATATTCAATCGGTCCGAGGATGCCCATTCTAGACCGTGCATCTTTTTCAAGTCAACAGCAGGACGGCGAGCAGAAGGCCTATGTGCTTGATTGATATGGGCCGTTGGGCCTAGTGTCGGACTGATAATGCCAAGGTACAAAAGGATATGGATATTCTGACCCCGTCAAAGACGCCGCCGACCACGTGGCGGGCGGTCCTGCTGATCGTGCTGGCGCTGGGGCTGCTGGCGGGGAGTTGGTTTTTCGCCGGGCCCAAGGATACCGACACCATTCTGGTGACGTTCCCCAGCGGCGCCATCCTCGAAGCCGAGGTCGCGGACACGCCGGAAAAACTCCTATTCGGGCTGGCGTTCCGGGAATCGTTGCCGCCGGACAGCGGGATGCTGTATATCTTCGACACCTCGGATCGCCATAAAGTCAGGACCAAAGCGTTCACCTTCCCGGTGGACGTCATCTGGGCGAACGAAAGCCGGCATGTGGTGCATCTGGTGGAGCGGGCCCAGCCCTGCGAGCAGGATCCATGTCCGGCTTACGGCCCGCCGCCGGAAAACGCCCGGTACGTGATCGAGACCGAGGCCGGATTTATCAAACGGGAACGACTCTCTACCGGCATTGAACTGAAATTCACGCTGAAATTGTAACGAGGGGCATGAGCGGGTCATCCAAAACTGTCAGCCTGGAAGGTTTCACGCGGGTTGCCCGCGCGGACGAAATTCCGGCGGGCGGCGCCAAGGTCGTCGAAGTCAACTCGCGCGAAATCGCGGTCTTCAACGTGAGCGGAACCTTCTACGCCATCTATAACATCTGCCCCCATCAGGGAGGCCCATTGGGCGAGGGGAGGTTGAAAGGGCACACGGTCTCCTGTCCCTGGCACGACCTTGCCTTCGACGTCCGGACCGGGCTGGCGTCGGACGGCGGCGGCAATTGCGTGGGCAGCTACGAAGTGAAGATCAAGGAAGACGAGGTTTTCGTCGGGCCTCGCCGCAAGGTCCAGGATTAATTGCCGGGAGCACACACGATGACGGGACAGGACAGGACAGCAGGAGAGGTCAAACACCTGGCGGTCCAGACGGGACAGCCATTCCCCATCCATCTCTGGGAGGACCGGACCAGGGGCGAGCAGTGGGTCCCCTCCTACGCCGCCGCCGCGCTCGCGCTGGTGGGCGATGACTACCTCAGGGTGGCCGGCAACAACGCCGTGGACAACGGGACGCGCACATTCGAGTTTCGCACGCTCGAGCCGGGCGAGCATCGGATCGTGTTTGAAAAGCGCATGGGCTGGAAATTCACCGCCGAAGATCGCCGGGTGTTTCTCGTCAACGCGACGGACGGCAGCCGCCGCTGAAAGGCGCTATGCCGGACATCGGATTTGTGAATGACCGGTTTCTTCCCTTGGAAGAGGCCACGGTTTCGGTGGAAGATCGGGGCTTCCAGTTCGGCGACGGCATCTACGAAGTCATTCGCACCTACCACGGCCAGCCCTTCCAGCTCGACGCGCATCTTGCCAGACTCGAACGAAGCGCCAAAGCGGTTGAACTGCCGCTGCCCTGGAGCATCCAGCAGTGGGTGACCTATATCCGTGACGGGATCACGCGGAGCGGCTATCCCGAAAGCAAAGTCTATTTGCAACTCACCCGTGGAGTTGCCCCGCGCGACCATGTGTTTCCGTCCGCGGCCAGGCCGACCGCCGTCATGACCGTGCGCGAAATGAAGCCGATGGACCCCGCGCTTCAGGCTTCCGGCGTGTCCGTGATAACCATGGACGACTGGCGCTGGGGCCGCTGCGACATCAAGAGCGTGAATCTGCTTCCTAATGTGATGGCTCGCCAGAAGGCCAAGCAGGCCGGCGCCTTCGAAGCGGTATTTATCCGAAGCGGGCGGGTGACCGAAGGCGCGGTCAGCAACGTGATGATCGTCAAGGCCGGCCTGGTCCTCACGGCCCCGGAAGGGGAGCAGATTCTCTCCGGCGTGACGCGGACGATCGTGCTGGAGTTAACCAAAAAAGAAGGGCTCTCCGTGGAAGAACGATTCGTGAGCTTGGACGACCTCCAGCGCGCCGACGAAATCTTCCTCACCGGCACCACCGTCGAAGTCCTGCCGGTCGTCCGCGTGGACGGCAAGGCAATCGGACCAGGCGGCTCCGGCAA
>DASWIN010000058.1:0-4100 GCA_036397655.1 Nitrospiraceae bacterium
CACAGTTCGCTCATTGGAACCTCCATCGATCAATCAAGTAGGGCTTCATGCGCTCGAACATCTGGCAGAGCACTTCAATGGTCCGCTCGACCTCATCGGATCCGCCGTCACGCGTCTCAAGCACCAGGGAGGCGGTCCTCCCCAGGTACAGGGGGGTCAGCGACTTGAGCAGATGCTCCTGATGGAGCCCCCGCTCGTGATAGGCCAGCGCGAAGTCGTAGACCGTCTGCACCCACAAGGGCGCGGGAAACCGGAATTCCTCGTCATCGACCAATCCCAGAGGCAGAATCCGGGAGAGGGTTTCCGGAGGCAGCGCGACCTTCCAGATCGGCAGCAGATCCCGCAGGCCCTGGCGGAACCCATTGAGCATCCGCTCGACGTTGATCGCGACGGTTTCCGTCCCCGGTTCGAAGGGAGGCCCGTAAGTGGCGGGCGGATTCGATCCGGTCCTGCTTTCCCACACCTCCGGGTACGTTTCCATGAAATGGAAGACCGCCCCCACCGCCTGCGCCAGCACCTCCGACAGCTCCCCCGAAGCCCGTCTTCCCTCATAGATTTTGGGACCTAAAAACACCTGGCAGACTTCGTGGCCCTCCGCGACCGCGAGGGTGGCCAGCGCGATGTCGACGCCGAAGCGGGTGTGGACGTCATCCCAGAAACCCTTGCCGAGTGAGGCTTTCGCCAGTTTTCCCGACAAGCCGCAGGCCCCGCTTTGGTACCGCAGGCGCGTGCCGTAGAGCGCCCGGCTCAGCGGATAGAGGATGCTGTTCGTCAGGCTCCCGTCGTACCTCGGCCTCTGGAAAAGCGGGCTGACGTAATCCGCGTTTTTGTCCAAGACCGGCCGAAGCAGCAGGTCCATCCATGCGGGCTCCACGGACCGCAGATTGGCATCCACGACGACGCAGGCTTTCGAGTCCAATTCCCCGGCGACACCTAAGAACGTCTGAAACGCCTGCGTGCGGCCGGACATGCCGGACTCCTCGATCGCGCGCGAGGCCAAGACGCCCGGCTGCAGGGTCACCATTGCATGGTGGACCGGCTGGCCGGATGCGCCTTCCTCGACCGCCTGTCGCACGAGGTCGGGCGTCCCGTCCTGCGATCCGGCATCCGCATTCACCAGCAGCGCCGTGGCCTCCGGACAGGCCTTGCCCAGGCCCGCCAGCAGGCTGGTGACCACATGCTTCGCGGTCGCCGCATCATTGCAGGTCGGGAGCCCGACGACAATGTCGATCGGCCCCTCGCTCTTGAGCTGCTCGCGAACCTGTTCCCATTCCCCGCTGACCGTCATCGTCCGTCCTGCGCCTTTCTCATGGCCGGGCAAAAATTTTCATGAGCGTGAGGTAGTCGCTCAGATGGCGCGTAATCAAAAAATTCCGCCTGACATATTCCCGGGCCGCGCCCCCCATCTGATGAATCAAGCCCGGGTTGTTTAATAGATGTCTGATCCGGAAGGCCGCGCCCTCGACGGAGTGCACCGTGTACCCGGTCACCTCGTCCGTAATCTGCACGGCAATCCCGCCGGCCACGCTGCCGATCACGGGCTTGCCCTTCCACATCGCCTCGGACACCGCAAGCCCGAAGCCGTCCTTGATGGATTTCTGCAGCACGATCGTCGCCGCGCGCTGCAGGGCGTTGATCTCCACGTCCGCTTCGGGTGGCAGCTGCAGCACGTGGATGTCCGGATCCTTGCCGATCTGGTTCCGCACCTCGGCCAGCACCGCTTCGCCCTCCGGGTCGTGGGCGACGCCCGAACCGGCCAGCACCAGCCGGCAGGCATGGTGTTTTCGTGCCATGCGAAACGCCTGGATGGTCCCGACCGGATCCTTGAACCGGTCGAAGCGCGCGACCTGGAGCAGAATCGGCTTGTCCCTGGGAATCTCCAGCCGGGTCAACACCTGGTTCACCTCCGCGCGCGCGAGCTCGCGGTTTTTCGCGCTGAGCGGATCGATCGACGGGTAGATCAGGAACTTGGAAATCGGCAGACGCTGGGCGAAGCCGGGGAGCGAGAAGATCGCCGCGTCGTAACCCAGGACGAAGCGCCGGAGAAAACTCCAGACGCGCCGCTGGGGCTGGGCCACATCCAGGTGACAGCGCCAGATCCAGGTGCCGCCCTTCCGCGCCTCGATCAGCGCCGCGGGATGATGGTCGTGGATCATGACCAGGTCCGCGTCGAGGTTGAGCGCCTTGGCGTTGCGCTGGTTGATCTTCAGGTAGGCCTGCTGCATCTCTTCGGTCAAGGGCAGGTCCTGTCCCTGCAGCGCCTGGGACAGCCGCTGGGTGACCTCGAAAAATTCCTGGTTGCCCGCCAGCACCTCCCACCGGGCCTCCACGCCGAGCGACTGTAGCATGGGCACCAGGCGTCGGAGAATCTCCGCGATGCCCCCGCCGTAGCGTACCGCGCTCACATGGAGAAGGCTCCGCCCCTTGACCATCTCGCTCAGGCGGTAGAGGAAATCGACCGTGCCTTTCGGCGCGATTTCCCGGTATTCGTCCAGCTCACGGGCCATGCGACTGCTCCCTCCTGATAGATCCTGATGCCTTACAACACATGCCCTTCGATCCCGTAGGCCGGTTGCACATCGCCCGGCGCGTGCAGCTTGAACCAGTAGCGTCCGTAGGGGCCGAGGCTGAGCATGTAGGGCCGGTCGCCGATCTGCGGGAACCGGGACTCGCCGAACAGCTCGACCGGAACGGAGCCCTGTAATTTCGCCAGATCCAGCTCGGCCGCCTGCGAGGAGTCGGCGAGGTTGTGGACCAGGAGCAGGGTCTCCCCGCCATGCTGCCGGAGATGCGCCAGCACCTTGTCGTTTCGATGGCGGACGAACTCGAGGGAGCCGCGCCCCAGCGCGGGGTGCCGCTTCCGGATGTGGATCAACCGCTTCATCCACTGCAGCAGCGAATGCGGGGAGTGCATCTGCGCCTCGACATTCTTCAATTGATATCCGAAGACCGAATCGTTGATCGTGGGCAGGTAGAGCTTGGACGGATCGGCCTTCGAGAAGCCCGCGTTCCGGTCCGAGGTCCATTGCATCGGCGTGCGCACCCCGTTGCGGTCCCCCAGGTGCACGTTGTCCCCCATCCCGATCTCATCGCCGTAATAAATGATGGGGCTGCCCGGCAGCGTGAAGACCAGGCTGTTCAGTTGCTCGATCTTGCGGCGGTCGTTGTCCAGCAGGGGGGCCAGCCGGCGCGCGATGCCGATGTTGCGCCGCATCTGCGGATCGCGCGCGTAGGCGTAATACATGTAGTCCCGCTCCTCGCCGGAACACATCTCCAGGGTCAGCTCGTCATGGTTCCGCAGGAACAGGCACCACTGGCACGAGGCCGGGATGGCCGGCGTATGCGTGAACATGTCGATGATCGGGCGCGCGTCCTCGCTGCGAACCCCCATGAACAGCCGGGGCATCAGGGGAAAATGGAACGCCATGTGAAATTCATCGCCGTCGCCAAAATACGGCCGCACGTCCGCGGGCCATTGATTGGCTTCCGCCAGCAGAATGCGTCCCCGGTACTTCTGATCGAGCCGTTTTCGGACGTCCTTCAGGTAGTCATGGGTTTCCGGCAGGTTTTCGCAGCTCGTGCCCTCCCGTTCGAACAGGTACGGCACGGCATCGCAGCGGAATCCGTCCAGGCCCTGGTCCAGCCAGAACGACATGCTCTCCAGCATCTCTTCGCGCAGCGCCGGGTTGTCATAATTGAGGTCGGGCTGGTGGCTGAAGAACCGGTGCCAGTAATAGGCCTTGGCGACCGGATCCCAGGTCCAGTTGGATTTCTCCGTGTCGATGAAAATGATCCTGGCCTTGTCGTATTTCCGGTCCGTATCGCTCCAGACATAGTAGCCGCGCTTCTGGGAATCGGGTGAACTCCGGGCGTCCTGAAACCACTGGTGCTGGTCCGACGTGTGGTTGAGCACGAAGTCGGTGATGACGCGGATTCCACGCAGGTGCGCGGCCGCGAGAAATTTCCGGAAATCCTCGAGCGAGCCGTAATCCGGGAACACGCCGCGATAGTCCGACACGTCGTAGCCGTCGTCCCGCAACGGCGACGGGTAGAACGGCAGCAGCCAGACGCAATCGACGCCCAGCCACTGGAGGTAATCC
>DASWIN010000059.1:0-7308 GCA_036397655.1 Nitrospiraceae bacterium
GCACCAAGAAGGAAGACGTGGAACGGGGGATGGTGCTGGCGAAGCCCAAGAGCATCACGCCGCATACGAAGTTCAAGGCGGAAATCTACGTGCTGACGAAGGAAGAGGGCGGCCGGCATACCCCCTTCTTCAACGGCTACCGACCGCAGTTCTACTTCCGGACCACCGATGTGACGGGGGTGGTGCAGCTGAACCCGGGGGTGGAGATGGTGATGCCGGGGGACAATGTGACCGTGACGGCGGAGTTGATCAGCCCCATCGCCATGGACCAGGGGCTGCGTTTTGCCGTGCGCGAGGGCGGCAAGACCGTCGGCTCCGGCGTCGTGAGCGAGATCCTGGCGTAGCTGCAACTGCGTAATCCAGAGTGATAAGCGAGGCCTGAGACATGCGGGACATTATTTCGATGGCGTGCACGATCTGCAAACAGCGGAATTACTCGACCACGAAGAATAAAAAGAACGATCCCGACCGGATCGAGCGGAATAAATACTGCCGGTTTTGCCGGAAGCACCAGCCTCATAAAGAGGTCAAGTAGTCGGGCATGGGACACCGGCAGAGAGTTTGCGCCGGTCGGAGCCAGGTAGAAGGACTAGGGGCATGGTGTTAATGGCAGCACATCGGTCTCCAAAACCGAGAGTCTGGGTTCAAATCCTAGTGCCCCTGCCATACCCAGCGCTTGCGCAGATACATCATCCTGATTTTGGCCTTGTGGCCTAGGACGGCCAGGGAACTTTCATGCTGAAGCGGACGTGGTCTTCGATCGTTGAGTTTGTGAGCGACGTCAGGGGCGAGCTGAAAAAGGTTTCGTTCCCCTCGAGCCAGGAGACGATCGGCTCCACGACGGTCGTGATCGTGTTCTGCATCATCATGTCGTTGTTCCTCTCGGTCGTGGACTCGTTTCTCGGGTGGCTGGTCGGAAAGGCGATCTAGGCAATGGCTGAGACAATAGCCAAACAGTGGTACGTGCTCCATACCTATGCGGGCTTCGAGGGCCGGGTGAAAGCCAGCCTGGTCGAACGTGCAAATCAGATGGGGTTGCAGGAAAAATTGGGGCAGGTGCTGGTGCCGACGGAAGAAGTCATCGAGATCAAGGACGGCAAGCGCCGGGCCTCCAAGCGGAAGTTTTTCCCCGGTTATGTCCTGGTGGAGCTGGAATCTCCCCTTACCGATGAAACCGTACAGATGATCAAGGAAACGCCGAAGGTCACCGGTTTTGTCGGGGGTGGGACTCGGCCAGTTCCGTTGACAGGCGAAGAAGCCGAGTCGCTGCTCAAGCAAGTGGATACCGGCACGGCTGCCCCGCGCGAGCAAGTGCGCTTTATCAAGGGGGATAACGTGCGCATTATCGACGGCCCGTTCATGGGATTCAATGCGCTCGTGGACGAAGTGGACGAGGTGCATAGCCGCGTCAAGGTCCTGGTCAGTATTTTCGGCCGGTCCACGCCGGTGGAGCTTGGCTTCATGCAGGTGGAGCGAATCTAGGACGCGAAGGACCCTGCGGGTAAGGAGAAGACATGGCGAAGGAAATACAGACACAGATTAAATTACAGATTCCGGCCGGCAAGGCGAATCCGGCTCCTCCAGTCGGGCCGTCTCTGGGTCAGCATGGCGTCAACATCATGGAGTTCTGCAAGCAGTTCAATGCCAAGACGCAGAAGGAAGGCGACAGCATTATCCCGGTGGTCATTACGGTCTACAAGGATCGCAGCTTCACATTTGTCCTGAAGACCCCGCCGGCTTCCGATCTACTCAAGAAGGCGGTCGGTGTCATCAAGGGCTCCGGTGTGCCGCACAAGGACAAGGTGGGAACCATCACCCAGGCGCAGTTGAAGGAAATTGCCCAAAAGAAGATGGCCGACCTAAACGCCGCCGATCTGGAAGGGGCGATGAATATTGTGGCCGGCACGGCGCGTAGCATGGGCATCACGGTTCAGTAAGCGCGGATTGGATCAACGGACGGAACGGGAGAGCACGGCATGGGAAAGAAATTGCAGGCGGCTCGAGCAAAAGTCGAGCCGAAACAATACAGCCTGAAGGACGCTGCGGCGCTGGTGAAACAGACCGCGTATGCCAAATTCGATGAATCAGTGGATCTGGCACTCCGGCTGGGCATTGACCCGAAGCGCTCCGACCAGATGGTACGGGGCACGACGGTGTTGCCGCATGGCAGCGGGAAGCAGGTCCGGGTGGTGGTGTTCGCCAAGGGTGAGAAGGAGCAGGAGGCCAGGGCGGCGGGTGCTGATCATGTGGGCGCGGACGATTTGATCGAGAAAATCAAGGGCGGATGGATGGAGTTTGACCAGGTGGTCGCGACACCGGACCTGATGGGCGCGGTGGGCAAGCTCGGCAAGGTCCTGGGTCCCAGGGGGCTGATGCCGAATCCCAAGACCGGCACGGTGACCTTCGAGGTGGGCAAGGCGGTTTCCGAAATCCGCAAGGGACGCGTGGAGTACAAGACCGAGAAGGCCGGGATCGTGCAGGTGCCGGTGGGTAAAGTTTCGTTTGAGGCGAATAAGTTGTATGACAACGCGAATGCCGTTCTGGAGTCGGTCATGAAGGCGAGACCGGCGTCGGTCAAGGGGCGATTTCTTCGCAGTGCGACGCTCTCCAGCACGATGGGGCCCGGAATCAAGCTTGACCCGATGGCGATCGCCAAGCAGTGGGACGCATAAGAGGGAAATGAGGCTCGAGTCATGAACAAGGAAGAGAAAGCCACGGCAGTTGCCGAGTTGCACGAGAAGTTTTTGCGGGCCAAGCTTGCGGTGATGACGGAATGCTCGGGGCTGCCGGTGAACCACGTCACGGAGCTGCGAAAGCAACTTCGGGGTGCCAACGCGGAGTTCAGGGTCGTGAAGAACACCATGGCGGCACGGGCGGTGGACGGCACGACGCTCGTCGAAGCCAAGCCCTACTTCAAGGGTCCGATGGCCTTGCTGATCGGCTATGACGATCCGGTCCTGCCGACGAAGATTCTTCGCGATTTCATCAAAGCCGAGAAGCGCGAAGAAAAAATCAAGATTGCAGTCGGCGTGCTAGATGGAAAGCTCGTGCAGCCCGCCCAGATCGTGGCGGTGGCGAGTCTGCCGGCGAAGCCGGTGCTGCTCGCCATGCTGCTCGCTACGATGCAGGGTCCGGTGCGCGGCTTGGTCTATACGTTAAACGGAGTGTTGGGACAGTTTGTCAGGGTATTGGCGGCCATTCAGGGGACTAAGAAAGGAGACAGTGCTATGTCAGCGACACAGAGCAAGTTGTCAAAGGAAGAGTTCATTGCGGCGATCGAGGGCATGAGCGTGATCGAGCTCTCGGAACTGGTGAAGGGGCTGGAAACCCGCTTTGGCGTGACGGCGGCGGCGCCGATGGCCGTGGCGGCGGCGCCTGCGGCCGGTGGGGGTGCGGCGGCGCCTGCGGAGGAGAAGACGTCATTCGACGTCATCCTCGCCAGCGCGGCGGCCGACAAAAAGATTCAGATCATCAAAGTCGTGCGGGAGCTGACGAGCCTCGGCCTGAAGGAAGCGAAGGATCTGGTCGAAGGCGCGCCGAAGCCGGTCAAGACCGGTGTGTCGAAAGAAGAATCCGACACGATGAAGAAGAAGCTCGAAGAGAGCGGCGCAAAAGTCGAAATCAAGTAACAGATCAGACCTAGTGCACTCCGTGCAGACGGACATCCGTTTGAAGGAACGGGTGTCTGGCGTGTGGCGATCACCGGGGGAGGGGCCTAATGATGTCGAGTTCGACTGTCAATGGAATGCTCTATCGGCAGGATTATTCCAAGATCCATGCCCACATCGACATTCCTGATCTGATCGAAATCCAGAAGCGTTCCTACGAGAAGTTTCTGCAGATGGAATGCGAAACGAGCCGGCGGGAGGACAAGGGCCTCCAAGCCGCGTTGAGCAGCGTGTTTCCGATCACAGACTACAACAACACGGCTGAACTGGAATTTGTCAGCTATGTGCTCGGCACGCCGAAATACGACGTGCGGGAATGTCTCGAGCAGGGCATGACCTATGCCGTGCCGCTGAAGCTCAGAATCCGACTTGTGGTCAAGGACAAGGAGGATAAGACCCCCAAGAAAAAAGTCCTCGATGTCCGCGAGCAGGAAGTCTACGTCGGCGAGCTGCCGCTGATGACCGAACGCGGGACGTTTATCGTCAACGGGACGGAACGCGTGGTGGTCAGCCAGCTTCACCGGTCACCCGGCGCGTTCTTCACGCACGACAAGGGGCGGACGCATGCGAGCGGCAAGGTGCTCTACTCCGCCCGCATCATTCCCTATCGCGGGTCATGGCTGGACTTCGAGTTCGACGCCCGTGACATTCTCTATGTCCGGATCGACCGGCGGCGCAAGATGCCGGCGACGATCCTGCTCAAGGCGTTTGGCTTCTCGGCGGACGATCTCCTGAAAATGTATTACCCGGTTGAGGAGATTCGCGTCTCGAAAGGAAAGTTGTTCCGCAAGCTGGATCCGGATGTGCACCACGGCCTGCGAAGCCCCGTTGAAGTCACGGAAAAGGGCAGCAAGGAGTTGATCGTCCGCGAGGGGGCGAAGCTGACCAAGGTGCTTATTACGCGCGTCAGGGCCGCCGGGGTGAAGGAAGTACCAGTCGAGGCCGCGGAACTGGTCGGACGGGCCGTCTTGACTGAATTGACGGATGCGAAAGGGAAAGACAAGATCGTCGAAAAAAACTCCAAGCTGACACCAGCGGCGCTGGAGACAATTGCGGCAAGCCACCTTGAGAGTTTCAAGGTGATCTACCTAGACAGCGCCACGGCGACTCCAGTGATTCTGGATACGTTGGATATGGAGCGGACAGGGTCAAAGGAAGAGGCGATGGTCGAGATTTACAAGCGCCTCCGTCCCGGCGAGACACCGTCCATCGAAACGGCCCGCGTGCTCTTCGAGAATCTCTTCTTCAGTTCCAAGCGGTATGACCTCTCGCCGGTCGGCCGGTTGAAGCTCAATAAGAAGTTGGGATTGGATTTTCCGTTGGAGCAGCGGACGCTGACGCCGCAAGACATCGTCGAGGTGATTCGCTATCTCGTCAACCTCAAGCTCGGCAAGGGCGAAATTGACGACATTGATCATCTGGGCAACCGGCGGGTCCGCTCCGTGGGAGAATTGCTGGAAAATCAGTTCCGGCTCGGCCTGGTCCGGATGGAGCGCAGCATCAAGGAGCGGATGAATCTTCTTGATATGGAGACGGTGCTTCCGCACGACCTGATCAACGCCAAACCGGTCGTGGCGGCCATCAAGGAGTTTTTCAGCAGCAGCCAGCTCTCGCAGTTCATGGATCAAACGAATCCGCTGGCCGAGATTACGCACAAGCGCCGGCTGTCCGCGCTGGGTCCCGGTGGCTTGACGCGGGAGCGCGCAGGGTTCGAAGTGCGCGACGTGCACCCGTCTCACTACAGCCGAATCTGTCCGATTGAAACGCCGGAAGGGCCGAACATCGGGCTGATCACGTCACTGGCCACGTATGCGCGGATCAACGAATTCGGGTTCATCGAAGCGCCGTACCGAAAGGTGAAAAAAAGCAGGGTGACCGATGAGATCGAGTATCTCTCGGCGATCGAGGGCGAGAAGTACCACATCGCGCAGGCGAACTCAAAACTGGATGCGTCGGGCCGACTGACGTCGGAACACGTGTCGGCGCGGTCGGGCGGAGAATTCGTGACCACGACGCCGGATAAGATCGAATACATGGACGTGTCGCCGAAACAGGTCGTCAGCGTGGCCACGGCTCTGGTGCCGTTCCTGGAACATGATGACGCCAACCGGGCGCTCATGGGCTCTAATATGCAGCGGCAGGCGGTCCCGTTGGTTCGCACGGAGGCGCCGCTGGTCGGAACCGGCATGGAAGCGGTCGTGGCTCGGGACTCCGGGTATGTGGTGCAGGCGAAGCGGAGCGGCGTCGTGGAGAGCGTGGATGCCACCAAGATCGTTGTGCGGGCTGAACCGCGCAAGGGGGAGAGCAGCCGCCGTCGGGACTCGCTGCTCGATGTGTACGACCTGGTCAAATTTCAGCGGTCCAACCAGAACACGTGTATTACACAGAAGCCCGTCGTGCAGGTCGGGCAGCCGGTTAAGCGGGGGCAGGTGCTGGCGGATGGGCCGGCCATGGATCGCGGGGAGCTGGCGCTGGGGCAGAACGTGATGGTCGCGTTTATGCCGTGGGGCGGATACAATTTCGAAGACGCCATTTTGATCAACGAGAATCTCGTTCGCGAGGACGTTTTTACGTCGATCCATATCGAAGAATTTGAAGTCGAAGCGCGAGATACGAAGCTGGGCAAGGAAGACATCACGCGCGATATTCCAAACGTCGGCGAGGAGGCGCTTCGCAATCTTGATGAAAGCGGCATCATCCGCATCGGCGCAGAAGTCAAGCCTGGCGACATTCTCGTCGGCAAGGTGACGCCCAAGGGCGAAACCCAGCTGACGCCTGAGGAGAAGCTGCTGAGAGCGATTTTCGGGGAAAAAGCCGGGGATGTGAAGGATACCTCGCTGCAGGTGCCTCCAGGTGTGGAGGGGATCGTGGTGGATGTCAAGATCTTCTCCCGCAAGGGCAGCGATCGGGACGAGCGGTCCAAGAGCATCGAAAGCGAGGATGTGCTCAAGATGCAGCGCGACCACCAGGACGAGCTGCGCATTATCGAGGAAGAAAAGAACAAGAAGATCCGCAAGCTGCTCCTGGGCAAGGTGGTCGGTCGGGATCTCATGGATCCGGACGGGGGCGACGTCATTCTGAAAAAGAAGGGCAAGCTGACGGCCGAAATCCTCAAGAAGCTGTCGGATGATCACATCCGCCACATCATCCTCAGCGACCCCGAGGAGCAGAAGGCGCTCGAGGATATCGAGCGGCATGCCAAGGAACAGAGCGAGATTCTCCAGACGCTCTATGACGAGAAGGTCGGGCGCCTGAAGCGGGGCGATGAATTGCCGCCCGGCGTGCTCAAGCTGGTCAAAGTCTATATCGCCATGAAGCGGAAAGTGTCGGTCGGTGACAAGATGGCGGGCCGGCATGGGAATAAAGGCGTGGTCTCCCGGATCCTGCCCGAGGAAGACATGCCCTATCTGCCGGATGGGACGCCGGTGGACATCGTGCTGAATCCACTCGGCGTGCCGTCGCGTATGAACGTCGGGCAGATTCTCGAGATTCACCTGGGATGGGCGGCCAAGGTCCTGGGCCTGCACGTGGCCAGCCCTGTGTTCGACGGCGCGTCGGAAAACGAGATCAAGGAACTCCTGAAAAAGGCCAAGTTGCCGCTCAGTGGGCAGTCGGCTGTCTATGACGGCCGGACGGGGGA
>DASWIN010000060.1:0-7081 GCA_036397655.1 Nitrospiraceae bacterium
CTGCGCCGGGCAGCGTCGCCGGGCATGGGCATTCTCCTGACGTCCCTCCTCGGCCGTCCACCTTCCGCGGGGACTCCGACGCCTTGCCCTCAGCCCCGGGCAGCCCCCTGGATATGCCGGCCCGAGCCGAAGCCGAAGGCGCGGAACGCCATGGTGATCGCCATCAGGACCAGGATCATGACGACGCCGATCACGGCCACCATCTGCACGCCGCCGCCGCCCTCGTCCCAGAGATTCCAGACCAGGACGGCAAGAACCTGGTTTTCCGGCCCCTCGGTCAGAATCAACGGGAGCGAGGCCGCGCGCACCGCATGCAGCATCACCCATATCCAGACCCCGACGAAGGTCGGCACCATCAGGGGATAGAAGACGCGCCACATGGTCCGCCATTGCACCGCACCCGATACGTAGGCCGCTTCCTCGAGATCCTTGTGGATCTGCAGGATCGCCGCGTTCATGGCCCGCGTTCCGTACGCGATGTAGGAGACGGTGAAGGCAATGGTCACCGCCCAGATCCCGCCGTAGATGGGAATCCCGAGGTTGTCGGCATTGATGAAGACCCAGAGGAACGCGACCGCCATCACGATGCCGGGGATGGCGTGGGGCATGAAGGCCATCTGATCGAGGAGCCTGCGTCCCCAGAACCTTGACCGCACCACCACCAAAGAGATCAGGAACGACAGCACGACCACGGCCGTCGAGGTCACGACCGTCATCAGGAAGGTATTCCAGACCGAAAGGCCAATGAACTCGTCCTTGAAGGCCTCCACATAATACTCCGTGGTCATCATCCCGAAGGCTTCCCAGGAGGGCTGCTGGATCCAGGGAAGGAAGGACACATAGAGGAACACGAAGAACGGCAGGATGATGGTGGCCAGCAGGAACAGGACCACGAGGGACACCGCCGGCCAGCGCCACCGCCCAAGATCGACCAGCCGCGGTCGGTACCCCTTGCCGGTGACGATGGTGAACTTCTCCGACCGGGCGATGACCCGGGAATAGAGATAGGTCGCCACCACCGCGACCACGAGGTAGATCATCGACAGGGCGTTGGCCTCGCCAAACGCCGGCTCCACCGTGACCGACCGATGCAGCGCATAGATTTTCGTCGAGAAAACATAGATATCGGCCGGCATGCCGAGAATACCCGGTACCTCGAACACCTCGAACGCGGTGATGAACTGGTAGATCACGACCGCCAACAGACCCGGCAGCATCAGCTTGAACGTCACCTTGCGAAGCGTCGATTGCGGGGCAGCGCCGGACATGGCCGCGGCCTCCTCCAGCGCCGGATCCATCGAACGCAGCAACGGCACCAGCATGAGGAACGCGGTGGGCACGAGGCGCAGCCCTTCCACGAAGATCATGCCCCCCAGGGAATAGATGTTGATCGGCTCCATGGGAAGGCCGAGAGTCTCGATCAGAAACTGGTTGATGAAGCCGATCCGCGGGCTGAGCAGGAGCACCCAGGCCATGGCCTGCAGCAGCCCGGGCAGAACCAGCGTCATCGGCACGCCGGCGTAGATCCAGACCTTGCCGGGGATATTCGTGCGCTCCACCAGCCAGGCCAGGGTGGTCGCGAGGGTGATGCCGAAGGCGGTGGAGCCCACCACATAGACGAAGGTGTTGGAGAACAGCGCGTAGGTGCTCGGATCCGTCCACACCTTGACGTAATTGTCGAAGCCGAGTTCCGACAGGCTTATGTCGGTCGGCAGCGCGGCCGTGGAGAAACTGCCCAGAGTCAACAGGACCATGGGCGTCAAGACCAGGCTCAGGACAACTATCAGCAGCGCCCAATGCCAATAGTTGGCGGACCTCAACGCATGGGTGAACGAGAACTGCGGGCGCTCCAGCGGGAAGCTTTCAACCGCCATGATCCGTATTCCCCTTGATGGGCCCCGTCCAGGACCGGAAGACCTGCCTCAAGGAACGCGGCGACCGGTCCGACGGTCATACCCGCCGGGCCGGGCCGTCGCGCGACCGATTGCCGATGCTACTTGTTGCAGTCCACCGACTTGGCTTCGCCGCCACCGGCGGGATATACGATCTTGCAGGTCATGCCTGGCTGTATGTTTGCGCGTTTGTCCTTCTTGCCGTTGATCGTGACCTTGGTTCGCGAGCCGGAAATCTTCGCCGTATCGGGTTTGCCGCCCACGTTGAAGCCGATCTGGCGACCGCTTCCCTTGATCGAATCTATCTTGACGCTGACCGACTTGGCCGTAGGAGGCACATAACCGCCCCCCTGGATCCACTTGGTGTCCCAATACTTGAGGACGGTCGTGGCCACCTCCGGCCTGTCGTAGCTGAACTTGGCCAATTCCTTGCCCTCGATGTTCCCGGGCCAGTAGACGAAGCGCTTGTCGCGCATGCCCTTGTGGGACGGCACCGACTCGTTGGCCCAGAACTGCGCCAGCTGCCCCTCCTTGGAGAGATACCAGTTCACATAGATCTTGGCCGCGTTCATGTGCGGGTTGCCGGTCATGATCCCGGTTTCGGATATGGTGAACACCACCGGCTCCGGGCAATGATGGCCCACCGGCGTCTTGGCGTTCTTGATGATGTACTCGGCCACGCGGTTCATCGCCGAGGGGATCGCGGCATTCATCTCACCGGCGACCACGAGGGCGAGAACGGCGCCCTGGCCCTCCTTGCGGAGCTGCGGGCTGAGCGCGAACAGCTTGTCGGTGAACTGGCGCCCCCACTCATCGCCCTTGTACTTCCAGAGCGGGAGCAGCCAGTTGTTGGGCCTGTTCACGAGACCAAGCTTCTTATCCGCGAAATTCTTGCCGTTGACGAGATCGTCCCAGGTCTTGGGCAGGTCCGACTTCTTCACCTTGTTGGTGTTGTACGACATGCAGTAGTAGCGAACGCGCCCCACCGACGTGATGCCGGCGGGATGATGCATCTCCTTCGGCACGTTGTTGTAGGATGGAAGGTCGCGAAGATCGACGAACGCCTTGGCCTGCCAGAACAAATGGGACTCACCGGAAAGGCCGGTGACCACGTCGGTCAGGACGCGCCCCGTCTTGAAGGCGGTGAGCGGCCGGATGACCCGCCGCGCCGTGTTGTTGACGCGGTCGTGCTCCACCTTGATGAAGGGGTAGCGCGCCTCGAACACGCGCTCCATCTTCGACCAGGGTTTGCGCTGATACGTCGTCCAGATCTTGACGGTGCCTTCTTTCTTGGCGCCGTCGATCCAGGCCTGCGGTACCGTGAGTTCCTTATCCAGGCCGTCGAGGATGGACGCGTCCATCTTCAGGTCCTTGAGCATGGCCTGGGTTTCCTTGGTCAATTCCGCCGCGCCGGCGGCGGTTACAACACCGAATCCCGTCGCCACCGCGACGGCACCGAGAACCGACAACCGTTTCATCGATTGGCCTCCCCTTTTCCCTGTTTCAGGACGCGGCCTCGCGCCGCGCGGCTCGAGCGAGGAACAGGCCTCAGCGGCCTTCTTATCCCCTAATCTTGGTACAGATTGGCCGAATCCAGGGACAAGGTCAACGCCGCGGCTTCCTCGCACAACCCTTCGCGGCTAAACTGACGAGAAACGACCGGATCAATCCCGGAGGAATCCATGAAATTGGTGAGTTACCGCGCGGAAAGGGAGAGGCCCAAGGCGCGGCGCCTCGGGTTCATCCTGGAGGGGGATACCGTCGCCGACCTGCGGGCCGGTTACGCGCGGATGCTCCATGACGAGCGCGGCGACCTCCAGGCCGAGGAGATCGCGGCGGTGCGCATCCCTTGCGAGGCCGCGGCGTTCCTCGGGGGCGGCCCCGGAGCCACGGCCGCGGTCCGAGAGGCGTCGAATTGGCTCACGGCAAGGCATTCCGAGCAGCCCGATGCCCGCAGCCTCGACGACGAGCCCCTGTTCCTGCCCCTCCCCGACCTCCACCTGTTCGCGCCCCTCGCCCCTTCGAAGGTGATCGCGGCGGGCCGGAATTATAGGGCCCATGTCGGCGAGATGAGCGGCTCCAACCTGCCCTACGTGCTGCCATCCACCTGGTTCAAGGGAGCCTCCGCCGTGACCGGCCCCCGGGACGATATCGTGCGTCCCCGCGCGGTGCGGCAGCTCGATTACGAAACCGAGCTCGGCGTCGTCATCGGCCGGCGCTGCAAGAACGTTCCCCGCGAACGGGCCATGGAGGTGATCGCCGGATATCTGGTGGCAAACGACATCACCGCCCGGGACGTCGGTAGGGCGGAGCGAAAGGAAGGCAATCGCCTGCTGGGCAAGAGTTTCGACGGATTCTGCCCCCTCGGCCCCTGTGTGGTCACCGCGGAGGAGGTTGCCGACCCGCATGATCTCGCGCTTTGCACCCGGGTCAACGGCGAGCTGCGACAGGATGCCAACACCTCCGACATGATCTGGAAGATCCCCGACATCATCGCCTATGTTTCCCAGATGGCGCTGTTGCCGGGGGACGTGGTGACCACGGGATCCCCCGAAGGCGTAGCGATGGGCAGCGCGGAGAGCGGGGAGTCCAAGTTCCTCGAACCCGGGGACGTGCTCGAATCGGAGATCGAGGGCATCGGCGTCCTGCGCAACCGCATCGTCGACGATCCGCTGGAGCCGAGCTGGCAGTGGTAGCAGGCGCCGTTTGCGAGAATACGTACCCGTGTCACAATTGCCGGAACCGGCAAGCTGAACGCGAGGGAAAGGAAGGAGGGCACGATGGCGGAAGGCGACATCCTGACCGACGATAAGGTCTGGTACGAGAATTTCGTGGAGAAGTACCTGCCGGACGAGAAGTCCAGGATCGGCGAAGGCACGGCGCCGTCGCCGGCCGCCTTGATCCACATCTCGATCGGGACCGACGGGAACTTCGAGAGGATGGTGGACTTCTACATGAAGGTCTTCAATGCCCATGTCGTCAACTACCGCGACAAGCGCGGCTCGGACGGCGGACGCGCCGCGTTCCTCAGCTTCGACGATCACGACCACCGCTTCGCCATCCTGGAGCGGCGGGGCTGCGAACGCGCGAAGGGCCGCGGCGGCATCGCCCACGCCGCCTTCAAGTACCGGTCGCTGAAGGACCTGATCAGGCTCTACCGCCAGACGAAAGCCTGGGGAATTGATCTTACCCATAGCATCAACCACGGCCAGTCGACCTCTTTCTATTATGCCGATCCCGACGGCAACGAGATCGAGACCTATATCGACAATTTCGACACGCCGCGGGAGTGCACCCACTTCAAGCACTGGATCCAGTACCGTCCCGGCACCGAGTACGACATGCAGGCCGGCGCCTTCGATCCCGAGAAGATGGGGAAGCTGGTGGATGCCGGCATCGACGAAAAGGTCCTGCGCCAGCGCGACGAGGTCATCCGGCTCAAGGCCGAGGGCAAGCTCTAGGTCTCCGGGTCCGACCTGCCGGCGCGGATCGCCCCCCTCACCGGCTAGGTTCTGTACTCATTCATTCGTCATTCCGGACGCGACCCCCCGGCTTGACCGGGGGGTCCGCGAGCCGGAATCCAGCGATCACAGGGCTCCTCGGGCGTATGGATTCCGGCTCGTAAGGCTCGCGGTCCGGAAATCCAGAGGATTTCCGGGCTCGCCTAACGGCCGGAATGACGGCCCTACAGTTATGAGCCCACGACCTAGGCGACCGGCCTTTCAAACTTCGGTTGCTTAACCGCGTTTCTCCAGGAGCGGCGTGATGTCCACCTTAACCCGGACATTCTCCGGCTCGGGGTGCAGGCGATAGTCGGAGTCTTCCAACCTATCGATCTTGTACCACTGCGTCATTCTCAGCGGCAGATCGGCGATAATCATGTCGTCCTTCTGCTCGAAATCGCAATGCATCCTGAGCAGCGAGGCCTTGTTCCACTCCTCCATCAGAATGGGCGATACGCCGATCGTGTTGCGGTCCATGGCATAGACGTAAATATGCCTGCCGAATCCCCTGGCGCCGATAGATTCGGCCGGAATCTTGACCTTGATGTTGGAGGACACGTTGGGCACGTAGGCAACGCGGCGTCCGCCGGACGCTTCCGTTCGCATGGTCAGAAAGACCACGTCTTCCTCGGTCACGTTGGTAAATCCGTAATGAACGCCCGCCGGAATCAGCACGCCCTGATTGGGCGTCAGGGTAAATCGTCCATCGAGCCCCTCGACGGTGAGTTCTCCCTTGAGAATGAAAAGAATCTGGTCCGAATCGGGGTGCTGGTGAACGTGGGTCTCGCCACCGCGGGGCCGCGTCTGGAACACGGCGATATAGCTGTTGGGCGATCTTGCCATGTCGACGCGACCACTGAGATGGTCTTTCTTCTTCATGGATTCAGTGACGTCGAATACCTGTACCTTATCCTGAACGATGGTTACCGTCGCCATATCGCTCCCCTTTCGCGCGTTGTTATCATACAAACTTCCTCCCGGTCAGCCGTTTATCAACCTGTCTCCCTCGAAGACGTCGTCCCGCTTCTCCAGGTGGGTCAATCTCCCGATTACACCAGAAATTTCCCTGGCTTACGAATTGAATCCCCTGTTTCGTCTATTAAGGAGATTGCTCCTAGGTCTTTGTAATCCCGTAACTATCAGGCTCGTCAAGCGGTCATTCGGGCGCAAATTTCCATACTTTCCCTGTGTTTTTCGCGTTGACAGGGAATTTCGATGGAGAGCGGTTCGCTCGAGACTGCAAGCGCCGCCACCTCTTGCCCCGTTACGAGGTAGCTTGGAAACCCGTTTCAGGAGGGCCTGCGGTCGGTCGTCGGTGCTTGCGATTTCCCGGCAGGTGCCTCATGACCCAGGCGCCTATCTCCCGAGGCAGGAAGACACGCGGATTCCTTTGCATGGAACGGTAACCGTCTCCGCTGGGCGGGCGGCGGCGACGCCGATTGCCGAGCGCCCTGGATGCTGCCAACATGTCGGCCCCGCCCGGCGGCGAGCCGGGCCGACCCCGATCGATCCCAAGCCGGAGTTCGACCGATTGCCATGAGGATGAGCACCGACCGGATCCTCACGACCCATGTGGGGAGCCTCCCGCGCCCGCCCGTGCTGATGGAGGTGATGCTCATGGAGGATCGGGGGGAGCCGGTCGACGCCGATGCCTACGAGGAGAGGCTGCGGGCTGCCGTCGGCGAG
>DASWIN010000061.1:0-3500 GCA_036397655.1 Nitrospiraceae bacterium
TTGAAATTCTTCGGCGGAACCCGCCGAAGCGTATCCGCCTACGCCGAAGCTTCGTCGGATACCCGCTCCGCATTCATCCACGGGCTAAGCCTACTCCGCCGAAGTAGCCTCGGCTACGAAGGCCGGGCACCCGTGGATTTCTGCGAAGGTGGGTAACTTGCGCCGCTTTCGAGCATCCCGTATGATGACCGGACCGGTTTCCAGAGAAACCTAAACGGATCAGAGGGTTAGGCGTGTTTGCGATGAACAAGATCGACCCCACACAAAGCGCAGGGCAGTTGGAGGCCCTGATCCGCCGGCGCATCGTCGTGTTGGACGGGGCGATGGGGACGATGATCCAGCAACACAAGCTGGACGAGGCCTCGTTTCGCGGCCTGCGGTTCAAGGACTGGAAAAAGGATCTCAAGGGCCATAATGATCTCCTGAACCTGACGCAGCCGGATCTCATCGTGGACATCCACCGCCAGTACCTCGAGGCGGGCGCGGATCTCATCGAGACGAACACGTTCAATTCGCAGGCGATTTCGCTGGCCGACTATCAGATGGAGTCGCTGGGCTACGAGCTGTCGAAGGCCGGCGCGGAATGCGCCCGCCGCGCGGTGGAACAGGTCTGCGCCAAACAGAAGGACCGGCAGTGTTTTGTGGCCGGCGCCATCGGCCCGACGACGAAGACGTCGTCCATTTCGACTGACATCAACAGCCCGGCTTCGCGTGGGGCGACCTACGATGACCTGGTCATGGCGTATCGCGACCAGGCGCGGGGCCTGCTCGACGGGGGCGCTGATGTGCTGCTGGTTGAAACCATCTTCGACACGTTGAACGCCAAGGCGGCGTTCTTCGCCATTGAACAGGTCTTTGACGAAATAGGGCGGCGCGTCCCGCTGATGGCCTCGGTCACGTTTATCCAGGCCGGCAGCAACCGGGGCGTGACGGGACAAACTGTCGAGGCCTTCTGGAATTCGATTTCCCATGTGCCGCTCTTGAGCGTCGGGATCAACTGCGCCTTGGGGCCGCGCGAAATGAGGCCGCTCATCGAGGAACTGTCCCAGATCGCGCCGGTCTACGTGAGCAGCCATCCCAATGCCGGATTGCCCAACCCGCTCCTGCCGACTGGATTTCCTGAGACGCCGGACAGTCTGGCACCGCAGCTACAAGAATGGGCACGACGCGGCTGGCTCAACATCGTCGGTGGCTGCTGCGGGACGACTCCCGCTCATATCAAGCTGATCGCCGAGTCGGTCCGCGGGATGACACCACGCGCGATTCCGACGATCGAGCCCCTGACGCGCCTGAGCGGGCTTGAAGCGGTCACACTCAGGCCTGATTCGAATTTTGTGAATATCGGGGAGCGGACCAACGTGACCGGCTCGCCCGCCTTCTCGAAGCTCATCCTGGCCGGCGAATACGACCAGGCCCTGTCGGTCGCGCGTCAGCAAGTATTAGGCGGGGCGCAGATCGTCGACATCAACATGGACGAGGGAATGCTGGACTCCAGGGCTGCGATGGAGAAATTTGTCCGCCTGGTGTCGTCGGAGCCAGACATCGCCCGTGTGCCGATCATGGTCGACAGCTCGAAGTGGGAGGTGCTGGAAACCGGTCTGAAGAATATCCAGGGGAAGGGGATCGTCAACAGCATCAGCTTGAAGGAAGGCGAAGACACGTTCATCAAGTACGCGACGCTCGTCCGCCGGTATGGGGCGGCCGTGGTCGTGATGGCTTTTGACGAGCGGGGACAGGCGGACACCGTCGAGCGCAAGACGGAGATCTGTGCCCGGTCGTACAGGATCCTGACGGAGCGGGTGGGGTTCCCGCCGGAGGATATTATCTTCGATCCCAACATTCTGACGGTGGCGACCGGGATCGAGGAGCACAACAACTACGCCGTGAACTTCTTCGAGGCGACGCGATGGATCAAGGCCAACCTGCCGCGCTGCAAGGTCAGCGGCGGGGTCAGCAATATCTCCTTCTCGTTCCGCGGGAACAACGTGGTGCGGGAGGCCATGCACGCGGCCTTTCTCTATCATGCGATCAAGGCCGGGCTGGATATGGGTATCGTGAATGCCGGCCAACTTGCGGTGTACGAGGAGATTCCCAAGGATCTGCTTGAGCTGGTCGAGGACGTGCTGCTGAACCGGCGATCCGATGCCACGGAACGGCTGGTGACGTTTGCCGAGACGGTCAAGCAGCAGGGCAAAATCGTCGTCAAGGACGATGCCTGGCGCAGGGGCACGGTCGAGGACCGGTTGTCCCACGCCCTGGTGCAGGGGATTACGGATTACATCGAGGCTGACACGGAGGAGGCCCGCCAAAAATTCGGGAAGCCGCTCAGCGTCATCGAAGGTCCCCTGATGGCGGGGATGAACGTGGTCGGCGATCTCTTCGGGGCCGGCAAGATGTTCCTGCCCCAGGTCGTCAAGAGCGCCCGCGTGATGAAGAAATCGGTGGCCTATCTCCTGCCGTTCATGGAGGAGGAGAAGAAGGTGTCGGGGGGCAGCAAGTCCCAGGGGATCATTGTGCTCGCGACCGTGAAGGGCGACGTACACGACATCGGCAAGAACATCGTCGGGGTCGTGCTCGGCTGCAACAACTACGAGGTGATCGACCTTGGCGTGATGGTGCCGTGCGAGCAAATCCTCAAGGCAGCCAGGGAAAACGGCGCGACGCTGATCGGCCTGAGCGGGCTCATCACGCCGTCGCTCGACGAGATGGTGCACGTTGCGAAGGAAATGACGCGCGAGGGATGGAACGTGCCGCTGCTCATCGGCGGCGCCACGACCAGCAAGGCCCATACCGCCGTGAAAATCGCGCCGGCCTACGAGCAGCCGGTCGTCCATGTGCTGGACGCGTCGCGGGCGGTGGGGGTCGTCGGCCAGTTGATCAACCCGTTGCAGCGGGACTCGTTTGCCCAGAAGATCCGCCGCGAGCAGGACGACATCCGGCAGGCGCATGAAACGCGGCAGGCGAAAACGCCGCTGCTCGGCTTGGTGCAGGCGCGAGCGCGGCGGATATCAATAGAGTGGAAGCAGGCGGACGTACCGAAGCCGGCCTTCACGGGAGTTCGTGCGTTCGATGCCTTTCCGCTCGACCGGCTCGTGCCGTTCATCGACTGGTCGCCGTTCTTCCATACGTGGGAATTGCGCGGGCACTACCCGCAGATTCTTGACGATCCCAGGGTCGGGGAGAAGGCGGCGGAGCTGTTCCGCGATGCGCAGAAGTTGCTCAAGGAGATCGTCGGCGGGAAACTGCTCACGGCCAAGGGGGTGTACGGGTTTTTCCCGGCGAACAGCATCGGGGATGACATCGAGGTCTACGCCGACGAGTCGCGCTCCAGGATGCTGGCGACGGTCCACACGCTCCGCCAGCAATCGGAGAAGCCGGCCGGTCAGGCGAATCTGGCGCTGGCGGATTACGTGGCGCCGAAGTCGTCCGGGATAGGCGATTATCTCGGAGGATTTGCCGTGACGACCGGCGTTGGAATCGAAGCGCTCTGCGCACGATTC
>DASWIN010000062.1:0-10698 GCA_036397655.1 Nitrospiraceae bacterium
ATTCCCTCGAAGACTC
This sequence comes from Nitrospiraceae bacterium, assembly GCA_036397655.1. Classification (GTDB taxonomy): domain Bacteria; phylum Nitrospirota; class Nitrospiria; order Nitrospirales; family Nitrospiraceae; genus 2-02-FULL-62-14. The sequence continues at coordinate 17 of DASWIN010000062.1, forward strand.
GGTCAGTTTCCGCTTTCCTCCCTGACAAAGGCTCAGTGGGTGCCCCGCTCCTCCGGTGACGTTCGCTCACGGCCATGCCGCAGCGCTACCAGCAGCCCAAAATATAAAAAGTGGAACGGGGACCGGCCGCTCATAGACCGGTCCCCGTTCCCGCTTCGCGCACCTTCCTCACGTTGCTTTTCTATACTGACGAGGCTATCCTTTTTTTCTCTTCCGCCCGTCCAGCCATGGCAGCGTCAGAGGAGAAAAGATAAAGGTTTTTGATGCTTTATTTCTCCTTCGCAACAAACAAGAAGCTTCAGGCATATTTATGTACCATTTGGAGATCTTGTGGAAAGGAAGCGCACACGCAGAAGAATTCAGTGTGGTGAGCACGGCAAGGCGTTCGAAGCTTTTGTCTGTGCACACCTGGCACTGAATTCTGCTCAGCAGTGGTTTTCGGAAGAAACGACCACCGCCAATCCCTGGCCTGATGCCTGGTGCAGCGACTGCAATGAAGAGTTTCGCAAGTTCGGTGAATGGAATGATCAGAACAGCCCGTGTCTCAATATCAAACTCTTATGCCATCATTGCTATAGGCGGGCGCGTGCTAAAGGATGGGACTGAGAGAGAGAAAGGAAGTTAAAGGGTGCAGGAACCTTGGGGGCGTTCAAAACGATCTCCGGTAAGACGGAGGTGAGCGAAGCGGGAAACGGGGACCGGTCCATAGGCGGCCGGTCCCCGTTTTGCTTTTTTAATTTATTGCGGGAGGCGGTCTGGGTAATCCCCAACTGCGCGCGTCCAACGAGGGCCTTCTGAGGCCGCGCGTTGCGCGAGCACGGGGGATTACCCAGGCGGCCTACACCGTCTCTTCGATTGCCTTTCTGGCCTTCCGGAACACCGCATGGAACATCGGGCGGGTGAGCTTGCCGGTGAACGTATTCTGCTGGCTCGGATGGTAGGAGCCGACCAGGGTCACGCCCCACGGCAGGCGATACAGGACCCCATGCCCAAAGCGCAGGGCCGGCTTCGGTACCGGATGACCCAGCTCACGGCAGGCCTTCAGATAATGGTCGAAGGCGATCTTCCCCAGCACCACCACGACTTTCAGCTTCTTCAGTAACCGAATTTCCTCCATCAGATAAGGCCGGCAGGCATCGAATTCCTTGGGCAGGGGCTTGTTGCCCGGCGGAGCGCAACGCACGACCGCCGCGATGTAGCAATCTTTCGCGCGGAGGCCATCACCCTTGTGCGTCGAGATCGACTGGTTGGCAAAGCCGAAGGCATGGAGGGCTTCGTAGAGCCAGTCGCCGCTCCGATCGCCGGTGAACACGCGGCCGGTCCGGTTGCCTCCGTGCGCGGCCGGCGCCAGCCCCACGACGAACAGGCGGGCCTTGGGATCGCCGAACCCGGGCACGGGCCGGCCCCAGTAGGTCCAGTCGCGATACTGCCGGCGCTTCTCTTTTGCAATCCTTTCACGATAGGTCACCAGACGCGGGCAGAGCCGGCAGGAAGCGACTTGCTGCTGGATGATCGTCAGGTTGCGCATGCGGCGCAGTCTAACACGAGAAGCGGACTGCCTTGCCGCTTCCATACTTTCCTGATAGCATGGCTCTCAATGATTCACGCGGCATTCACGTTTCTCTTGCTCATCCTCGTGCTTGCGGCCCACCCTGCGTCGGCGCAGCCTCCTTCCGACACCGTGACACAACCGTCCACGCCCGAGGCATCCGCTGCTCCGGCCGCCTCCGCCGCTTCCCAACCGGTCCCGGAAACGATCTCCACGACACCGCCGAACGCAGCCAATCCAACTCCTTCGGTCCCGGTTACGCCGCCCCCGACAAGTGAACCAGTCACGGCAGGATTGCCGGCGGCCCCTGCCGCAATCGATCCGGCGCCGTCTCCCGCTCAGGACCATGCGCAGACGCCGGTGCCCCCGGAGGAGCCGGACGCGAAAGTGGAAGCCGCCGAGACGCAGGACGCGGTTCACGAACCGGAGGATCAGCTCGTCATTCTCCCTGAGATCCAGCGCGAGGGCCGGCGCCATTTTCTGAGTTCCTTCAAGCTGCCGGACAAGCTGACATTCGGGGGGCAGGAGATTCCGCTGGATTCGTGGCAGGTCCGCGAGCGGATCGAATACGAGTTCTATCAATTTCTAGAGGACGAAGGCGAGAGCATCATCCTGGCGAAGCGGACCGGACGCTGTTTCCCGCCCGCCGAGAAGCAACTCTCGGAGACGGGCCTTCCGGACGACCTGAAGTTCATGCTGCTCGTGGAAAGCAAATGCATCGCGGCGGCCTATTCGCGGGCCAAGGCCTCCGGCCCCTGGCAGTTTATCGGGGCGACCGGCAAGCGGTACAAGCTTAAGAGCGATAAGTGGAAGGACAACCGGCGCAACCTGGAGATGTCCACGGAGGCCGCGGTCAAGTACCTGAATCATTTGAAAGACCTCTTCGACGGCGACTGGTTCCTGGCCATGGCGGCCTACAATGCCGGGGAAGAACGGATCAGGAAACAGCTCAAGGCCCAGAAGGTGGACGACTATTGGAAACTCCATCTCGTCCGCGAGACGATGCGCTATGTGCCGCGCATCATCGCCGCCAAGGAAATTTACTCCCAGCCGGATAAATATCTTGGGTTGACCAAGCAGGATCTGTACGTGCCGCTGGACACCGAGACCGTGACCGTGACGATCAAGGAGCCGCAAAAACATCTCGCCTCGCTGGCCAAGGAGCTCGGTTCCTATTTCCTCGAGCTGAAACTCCTCAATCCTGAGATCAAGAAGGAATACCTGCCGAAGGGCACGCACCAATTGAAAGTCCCCCGCCTGGATTGCCCGCTGAAATGCTTCAAGCAAGATAAAACCCCGTAACGTCCCGCCATGCGAATCGGCGAACGAGAGCGACTGATTCGCACGCTCGTAGCCCGCCCGCTTCCGGCAGGTCTTTCCGCAGCAGACTTCGGAATCGTGATATGAGCCATCCCCACGTCATCCCGCTAGCCGCATGCACGGATCCGGCCCTCGCAGGCGGGAAAGCTGTCGGCTTGCAGCGGCTGATCCGCGCAGGCTTTCGCGTCCCGTCCGGTCTCTGCGTGACCACGGCCGTCTATCACGACACGCTGCGTGGATCCGGTTTCGACGCTTCGCAACGCTGGAAACAGGCGCTGGCGGTGAGGGGTGTCGACCGTGATCGCCTGCTCTCAGACTGTCGCCAGACCATCCTGTCGTCGACGATCGACCCCTCCGTCCTGCAGGCGCTCCGAAGCGAACGAACGCGCCTGAACGCGCCGGCCTGGGCCGTGCGTTCCTCCGCAACCGACGAAGATGCTGCAGGGGCGACCTGCGCCGGCATCTATACCACCATGCTCGGCGTGGCGCCCGACGGATTGTCCGCCGCCATCCTCGACTGTTGGGCGTCGCTCTGGACTACCACGGCCCTGGCCTACCATGAGCGCATGCGGGGGCCACAACCGCCCGCGATGGCCGTCGTCCTCCAGCCGATGCTCGCGCCACAGTCGGCCGGCGTGGCCTATTCACGGCACCCTGTCACCGACCGTCCTGATGTGGTGGTCATTAATGCCGTGAAGGGGCTTGCCGAACCGCTCGTCAGCGGGCAGGCCATCCCGGACCATCTCGAGGTGCGGACCGGGGATGCGCCGCAGATTATCGAACGCCACCTTGCTGATGCCGCCTGTTCGCAGCCGGCCCTCTCAGACAACGATGCGCTGCGGTTGGCGGCACACACCCGGGACATCGAGCAGAAGCTCGGCCATCCCGTGGACGTCGAGTGGGCGCTCGCTGACGGGACCCTTTGGTTTCTGCAGGTCCGCGCGGTCCCGTCGATGCGCGCCACGACCATCCTGACCGATCCGGTCTGCGTGTGGTCCCGCGCCAATTTCAAGGAAACCCTGCCGGATCTTCCGAGCCCGCTGGGACTCTCCTTTCTTCGGGATTTCATGGACCGCGCGATCCTGCGTCACTACCGGACACTGGGATGCACCATGCCGCCCGGCATGTCCTCGGTCCGCGTCATCCGCGGACGGCCGTACATTAACGTGAGCCTGTTTCAATTTTTCATGGCGCAACTTGGCGGCAATCCCGATTCGATTGCCGACCAGATGGGCGGGCAGCTCCATCCGCTGCCGGTCCGCCCGCCGCGCCTGCCGTTGTGGCGACTGATCCCGGCCGGCGTCTGGATGGAATGGCAGATTCGGCGCGCGGCGCGGGTGGCCCCGCGGTGGTTCGCCGATATCAAACGACTTGCCGATGAACACACGGCCGACTCGTTGCGGACGCTCACGCCCGACGGCCTGCTGACCCGCCTCGATCATCTGGCCCGGCATCTCTACGAGCGGGACCTGACCTTCCCGACCGTGGGAGGCGTCTCGCAAGGGCTCTACGTGCTGCGCCTGTTGCTGGAGCGGCGCCTCGGGCGGGAGGGTCACGCGCTGCTCAACGCCTCCCTCCAGGGGCGCAGCCAGGTCATCAGCGCACAGCAGATTTTTCGCCTGATGGAACTGGCCGAATCCGCCGGACAGGAGCCGGCAGCGCGGACGTTTCTCCTGGCCGAACCGTGGGACCTGTCGCAATTTCGCAGCCGGCTGTCCGGCACGACATTCCTGTCCGGGTTTGACGCGTACCTGGCGGACTATGGCCATCGCGCGATCGGCGAATCCGACATGATGTCACCGCGGTTTGCGGAGACGCCGGATTACCTGCTCGGGATCATTCGGGCGCATCTGCGCACTCCGCCGGCCAGATCGGTCTCCGCCATGAAACAGGACCAGGATGCGGCGCGCACCGGCGCGCTGCGCCGGATTCGCGCCGCCTTCGGCTGGCGGGTGTACGAATGGCTGTTCTTCCGCTGGTGCCACGTACGGCTGGCGCGCTCCCTTGCCTTGCGCGAGGCCAATCGCCACGCCCTCATGCATTTCGCCATGGCCACGCGCCGTCTGTTGCTCCGCATGGGAGCGCAGTTCGCCGCAGGGCACGTGCTCACCGATCCAGACGACATCTTTTTCCTCACAGCGGACGAGATCAGGGAGATCGTGCGGGACGGCGGGCGGGACTGGAAGGAGCTCGTCTCCGCGCGTCGGGCGGAACGTGAGCGGAACGCTTCGCTTGAAGCGCCCGATACGATCAGCGGGACCGCCCTGCCGGCGGCGCCCCAGGAATCGGGCGGTTCACCGGGCACGCTGACCGGCCTGCCGATCAGTCCCGGTTGTGTCGAAGGTCCCGCGCGGCTGATCCGCTCCCCGGAAGATCGGGCCAGAGTGAGGACGGGCGATATCCTGATCGTGCCGGTAATTGATCCCGGCCTGGCGCCGCTTTTCGGACTGGCCGCCGGGATCGTGGCGGAAATGGGAGGCACGCTCTCCCACGGGGCGATCATCGTGCGCGAGTACGGCCTGCCGGCCCTGGCCAATGTGCCGGATGCGATGCGGCGGCTGACGGACGGTGAGCGGGTCTCACTTGACGCTTTGCGAGGAGAGGTCAGAAGACTCGACTCCTGATTGTGCCTGAAAACAACCAGGGGATGAGGCAGGTGAGGCCTCATCCCCTGACTGGTCTCAGCAAATCCTGTTCTTTACTGCGCAGCGAAGTGGACGCGACGGTTGTACTGGAAACACTCCTTGGTTGCCTCGGTACACTGCGGCCTTTCTTTTCCGTAGCTGACCACCTCGATTTGGGAGGCCGAAACACCGGCCTTCACCAGATATTGCTTGACGGACTTGGCCCTGCGCTCGCCCAGCGCCATATTGTACGCGTCCGTTCCCCGGTCATCGCAGTGTCCTTCCACGATCACCTTGCGATTGGAGTTCTCCTTCAGTTTTTGCACCACCAGGTCCAGATGCGACCTCGACTCTTTCCGAGTCTTCGATTGGTTGTAGTCGAAATGCACGTCTTCCAGGCCGGCCGCCCAGGCCAGGGGATCCTCAGGCGGTGCAGCAGCCTGGGCCACCATTTCCTCCTGCTTCGGAGGAGGCGGCGGTTCTGGGGGAGGGGGTGGCGGTTCTGGTGCAGGCGGAGGGGACGGAGGTGCAGATTTTGCAACATCCTGCGACTCCGAAACAGTCTGGCTCTCGCCCGCACAGCCGGCAAGCAGCGTGACCGCCACTAGGCAGACCGGCAGGCCTGCCAGCAACCAGGCGGAACTCAGAGCCGACCGTTTCACCCGAACCCTCCCCTGTGTCAGTCTCGCCTATTGCGCCGCGAAATGGCCGCGACGGTTCTGTTGATAGCAATCCTCGCTCGTCTCGGTGCAGAGCGGCCGTTCCTTCCCGAAGCTGGTGGTCTGGATCTGTGAGGCGGCCACGCCGAGATCCGTGAGATACCGCTTGACCGCTTTGGCCCGGCGCTCACCCAGGGCCAGGTTGTACTGGGCCGTCCCTCGCTCGTCGCAATGACCTTCCACGACCACTTTGCGCTTCTTGTCTGCCTTGAGCAGTTTCGTCGCGGCATCAAGATTGCCGTGCTCTGATTTCCTGATCGTGGACTTGTCATAGTCGAAAAGCACGTCCGTCAGGCCGGCTGCCCAGGCCAGCGGGTCTTCGACCACCGGCGTCGCAGCGGGCTCCGGGGCCATCTCCTGGACCACCGGAGGCGGCGGAGGCGGTTCCGGTGCAGGCGGAGGTGGCGGCGGTTCTGGGGCAGGCGGCGGCGGCGGCGGTTCCGGCGCAGGCGGAGGTGGCGGTGGGGGTGTGACCTTGGCGACTTCCTGCGTTCCCGAGGTTGTCTGGCTTGAACTGCACCCGTCCAGCAACGCCAGCACCATCGCGCCAATGAGCAGCACTGTCGTGAGTGAAACCAACTGCGTAAGCGATCGCTTCATGCCGACCTCCGGTTAAGTTAAGGGATCTAAGAGAATGTATTATTGAGCGGGGGGATCGTCGGCATCATCCCCTAGCCGGCCGGGAATTGTTGTCTCATAATCTGCTGCAATAGGCAAGTTTCTCTGCGTTCTCAGATCCTCGATCCGGTTGAGCGGTTTTTCCAGCTGCCGCCGGCGCGTCGTCGTCAGCGCCTCGTACTCCTTCTGGGCGTCGCCGATGCGTTTGCCGACCAGTTCCAGCTTTCCCAGGAACTCGCCCCACTGTTTTTTAAAGTCGCCGAGGAGCGACAGGATTTCGTTCGAAGTCTGCTCCAGCGAAAAATTATCCACGGCCTTCCGGATCACCGCCAGGACGGCGAAAAGCGTCAGGGGCGAACAGAAGACCACGCCTTGCCGGATGCCGTCGTCGAGAATCGCGCTGTCCTGCTCGTGGATGAACGCGTAGATCTGCTCGTTGGGGATGAACAGCAGCACGGAATCCACCGTGTTCTGCTCGGGATTGATGTAGTCCCGCGTCGCCACTTCCTTGACCCGCGCCTTGACGTCCCGCAGGAAGTCCGTCCGGTACTTGGCCCGCTCCGGCTCCGACTTCGCGTCCAGAAACTTCAGATAGTTATCCAGCGGGAACTTCACGTCCATGTTGAGCTTGAGCTTCCGCGGGAGGAGGAACGTGAAATCGGGACGAGACCCGGTCCCGGCGATCGCCTTCTGCTTCACGTAATTCACGTTTTCGATGAAGCCGGCCAGCCGCAGCACGTCTTCAGCCATCCGTTCGCCCCACTGGCCCCTGGCCTTGGTGCTGGATAGGGCTTCGCGCAGCGAGGCGGTGGTTTGCACGAGGGCCGCCGTGTGCTCAGTCGTGGTTTTCAATTGCGCGGCCAGCTGCCCGAACTTCTCGACCCGGTCCTTCTCCAGGTCCTTCACCAGTGCCGACACCTTCTCAAGTTCCGTCGTCATCTGCCGAAGCTGCTGATCGATGAGTCCTTTCTTGGACTCGAGATCCTTTGCGTTCGTGTCCCGTTCGGTGTCCAGCTTCGCCTTGGCCAGCTCGAGAAACTTCGAGAGCGCGTCGAGCGACAGGCTTCCGAAACTGGCCTTCATCTCTTCGGTCAGGTCCCTGGCCGCCCGGGCCTGCATCCAGCGAATCGCAATGGCAACGAGCACGCCGCCGACCGCCACGCCGACCGCCACCGCGCTGAGGATCGCGATCCAGTTCATGTCCATGGGGCGAGCATGGGCCGACAGGGTCGAAAAATCAACTATAGGTCTGGCCCGAGATAAATAGACGTGCCCATTTCTTGACGTAAGGACAAACTTGCCGTACTCTTGCCGAACGAAAATCGTCCGTGTTCTCTTGCGAGGAACGTATGAGCGGCGAACAGCAGATGGTGGCCGAATTCCATCAGACCTTTGGCATCGCTCAGGAACCTGCTCCGACGATCCCTGACGAGGCGACCCGCGTGCTTCGTGTCAGGCTGATCCAGGAAGAATTCGATGAGTTGCAGGACGCCTTGCGCGAGCGCGACACCGTGGCCGTAGCCAAGGAGCTGGCCGACCTGCTCTACGTGGTCTATGGCACCGCCGTGTCCTGCGGGATCGACATGGAGCCGGTCTTCCGCGAGATCCACCGGTCGAACATGAGCAAGGTCGGCGGCCATAAGCGGGAGGACGGAAAATGGGTCAAGCCCGCGACCTATTCGCCGGCCCGCCTCGAGGTGATCCTGGTCGCCCAGAGCGGCAAGGGAGGTGCGTGATGAGACCCCAATGCCCATCGTGCCAATCTATCTACGTCCGGCGGGCGCATCGTGTGGGGATAGTGGAACGGGCCCTCAGTGCGTTCTATGTGTACCCCTTCCGTTGCCAGCTCTGCTCCGCCCGCTTCTCAACCTTCCAATGGGGCGTCCGGTATGACAAGCAGGAGGACCTGCGCCAGTACGAGCGGATCGGCGTGCGCTTCCCGGTCCTCTTCAGCAGTGCGAAGACGACCGGCAAGGGAATCATCACGGACGTGTCGGTGGCGGACTGCGCGCTGGAATCCACCTTGCCGTTGAAACAGGGAGAGTCCTTGAAGTTGGAGCTGTACCCGAAGGCCGGACGATCGCCCATCATCGTGGAAAAGGCGCTGATCCGCTCCGTCCGGAAATCAACGGTGGGCGTTCAGTTTATCGAGGTCTCGGAAGCCGACCAGGCCCGCTTGAACCGGCTGGTCAGCGACATGGTCGGCGTGCCGATCGCGCCCATCACGCAATCCTCCGCGGCAGTTCGCTGACACCGATCGAGGAGAACGATCCATGACACCGCCATGTCCGAAATGCGGCAAGTATTTCACCAAGCGGGTCCTGTTCGAGGGGGCCGAGGATCCTACCTCGACCATGGCGGGCATGTATGCCTACCGCTGCCAGCTCTGCTCCGAGCTATTCCGGGCCAAGAAGCCGGCCCCCCAGTCGACGCCAGCGCCACAAGGAAGCAAGGATGCGGAACTGACCAACGTCACCAACCGGCAGTACTTGCGCGTCGCGGCCAAATTCCCGGTTACCTTTGTGATCAGCAAACTCAAGCAGGAAGGCACGGTGACCGAAATAGCCCTGGGCGGATGCACGCTGGAAGCCAACGTCGTCCTGGCCATCGGTGCCAAGTTCAGAATGGAGCTCTACATCTCCGACAGCGAACCGCCGCTGGTGATCAACGAGGCGCTCGTCCGGTCGTTGCGCCCCACGGGGTTCGGCATCCAATTCATGGAGATCCTGGATGCCGAGAAAGAGCGTCTCGGCAGGCTCCTGGAAAAATTGCTGGCCACGCTCCTAGGCTGATCGGGACATTGGTAGGCCGGGCACGCCTAAAGGAAGCCACCCCATGGAGGTTCGGTGTCCGCGCTGCGGCAGGGACTTTGTCCGGCGGGTGCGGCAGGAAGGGCTGGCTGAGATCGTCGCGACCGCGGCCTGTTTCCATTCCTTTGCATGCCAGCTCTGCGCGCATCGCTTTCGGGCCTGGCAGTGGGGCGTCCGCCATCCCACGCAATCCCTTGACCGGCGCCAGTATGAACGGATCTGTGTCAATTTCCCGATGTCGTTCTCGACAGACTCGGGCGGCGGAAATGGGACGACGCTGGACATCTCCATGGGTGGCTGCGGGTTCAAGTCCGAGCCGCCGCCATCGCCGGGCGCCGTCGTGAAGTTGGAGTTCCACGCGCCGGGACTGGAGCGACCCCTGGTCGTGGACGCCGCCGTCGTGCGGTCGGTTCGGTCCATCTATACCGGCGCGGAGTTTCTCCGACTCGGAGCGGAAGAGCAGCATCGCCTGACCCAGTTCGTCGCAAACACGTTGACCGACCGCCGCCTCAAGGACGATGCGGCCTCACAGGCAGGGAGGCTTGGTGAGACAGAACCTGTGCCCCAAATGCGGTAAGGACTTCGTCCGGCGGACCGTGCGCAAAGGCGTTCCCGAGCACGCCCTCAGCGCCATCTACCTCTATCCCTTTCGCTGCCAGCTCTGCGCCCACCGGTTTCTGCGGATGGAGCCGGGCAGGCGGTACAACGAATCCACGATCGACAAGCGGCAATACGAGCGTGTCGAGGCCAAGTTTCCCGTCACCTTCGTCGGAGACAAGGCCAGCGGTGCCGGTACGGTCTCCCGCCTCTCGCTCGGCGGCTGCGAGGTGGAGTCCCCGACCAAGCTGATGGAAGGCATGATCTTCAACCTGCGGCTGCAACCGCCCGGTCTCAGTCCGCCCATCAATGTCGAAACCGCCGTCGTGCGGTCAGTCCGCCCCCCCGTCGCAGGGCTGGAGTTCCTGCGCAGCAATCCGGCCGAACAATTCCGTTTGATCCAGTTTGTGGCGGGGCTGCTCACCGCCCACCGGAAGGTGGAGTA
>DASWIN010000063.1:0-13986 GCA_036397655.1 Nitrospiraceae bacterium
TATGGCGAAGGGCAAGTATGAGCGGCGCAAGCCGCACGTGAACATCGGGACGATCGGGCACGTGGACCACGGCAAGACGACGCTGACCTCGGCGTTGACGAAGATCTGCGCAGACAAGGGGATGGCCACGTTTATCAGCTACGATCAGGTGGCCAAGGCCAGCGAATCGCAGGGCCGGCGTGATGCGACCAAGATCATGACGATCGCCATCAGCCACGTGGAGTACGAGACCGACAAGCGGCACTACGCGCACGTCGACTGCCCGGGCCACGCCGACTACGTCAAGAACATGATCACCGGGGCGGCCCAGATGGACGGGGCGATCCTGGTGGTCTCGGCCGCCGACGGCCCCATGCCCCAGACCCGGGAGCATATCCTGCTGGCCCGCCAGGTGGGGGTCCCCTATGTCGTCGTGTTTCTCAACAAGGCCGACAAGGTGGACGACAAGGAGCTGTTGGACCTGGTCGAGTTGGAAGTCCGGGAGTTGCTGACCAAGTACGAGTTCCCGGGGGACAAGACCCCCATCATTACGGGCTCGGCCACCAAGGCCCTGGAAGGGGATCAGAGCCCCCTCGGGGTGCCGGCCATCCTGAAGCTCCTGGAGGCGGTCGATACCTATATCCCGACCCCCCAGCGGGCGGTCGACAAGCCCTTCCTGATGCCCATTGAAGACGTGTTTACGATCAGCGGTCGCGGCACGGTGGTCACGGGCCGGTGCGAGCGGGGGATCGTCAAGGTGGGGGATGAAATCGAGATCGTGGGCTTCCGGGCCACCCAGAGCACGGTGGTGACGGGGGTCGAGATGTTCCGCAAGGTACTCGACGAGGGCCAGGCGGGCGACAACATCGGGGTGCTGCTGCGGGGCACCAAGAAGGAAGACGTGGAGCGGGGGATGGTGCTGGCGAAGCCCAAGAGCATCACGCCGCATACGAAGTTCAAGGCGGAAATCTACGTGCTGACGAAGGAAGAGGGCGGCCGGCATACCCCCTTCTTCAACGGCTACCGGCCGCAGTTCTACTTCCGGACCACCGATGTGACGGGGGTGGTGCAGCTGAACCCGGGGGTGGAGATGGTGATGCCGGGGGACAATGTGACGGTGACGGCGGAGTTGATCAGCCCCATCGCCATGGACCAGGGGCTGCGTTTTGCCGTGCGCGAGGGCGGCAAGACCGTCGGCTCCGGCGTCGTGAGCGAGATTGTGGCGTAAGGGACGAACGAGAGAGGCTGAACGAATTTTATGGTGAAGGTAGATCAGCGCATTCGGATCAGGCTGAAGGGGTTCGATTACAGGATCCTCGATCAGTCGGTAGCCGAAATCGTGGAGACGGTCAGGCGTAGCGGTGCCAAGATTGCCGGGCCGATTCCCTTGCCGACGCGCATCGAAAAATTTACGGTCCTGCGGTCCACCCACGTGGACAAAAAGTCGCGGGAGCAGTTCGAAATCAGGACGCACAAGCGGCTGCTCGATATTATGGAGCCGACGCCTGAAACGATGGATGCCCTGATGAAACTGAGTCTGGCCGCCGGGGTGGATGTGGAGATCAAGCTCTAGGCCATGAGTACCGGCACCGCCATGACAAACGGATTGCTCGGAAAGAAGCTCGGCATGACCCAGGTCTTCGACGGCGAAGGCAAGCTGATTCCTGTGACGGTCATCGAAGCCGGACCCTGCCGCGTTGCACAGATCAAGACGCCGGATCGAGACGGGTACGAGGCCGTGCAGCTTGCGTTTGGAGAGACCAAGGAACGCAAGGTGACGAAGGCGCAACTGGGGCATCTGAAGAAGGCCGAAGTGCCGCCAAGCCGCTGGACGAAGGAGTTCAAGAAGCTCGGCGATGTGAAGATCGGAGAGACGGTGAAGGCGGATGTCTTTCAAAAGGGAGAGTGGGTCGACGTCGAGGGGATCTCGAAAGGCAAGGGGTTCCAGGGCGTCATGAAACGGCACAATTATCGCGGCGGTCCGGAGACGCACGGACACATGTTCCATCGTGCGCCTGGTTCCATTGGCAGCAGTGCATACCCGTCCCGCGTGTGGAAGGGCAAGGCGCTTCCGGGGCATATGGGTAGCGAGCGAGTGACGATTCAGCGATTAAAAGTCATCGAGGCCCGGCCAGATGAAAACCTCTTGTTTGTCAGCGGCGCGGTGCCGGGGGCAAGGGGCGGGCTCCTCGTCGTCAGAAAATCCAAGAAGGCATAACGATGGCAACGGTTGACGTCGTCGACGTGCATAAGAGAAAGGTGGGATCGGTCGAACTGCGGGATGCCGTGTTCGGCGCCAAGCCCGAGGCTTCGCTTGTCCACGAAGCCGTGATCATGCAGCGGGCCTGTGAGCGACAGGGATCCGCCTCGACGCTGCGACGCGGCGAAGTCAGCGGATCTGGCAAGAAACCCTGGAAGCAGAAACACACGGGACGCGCGCGCGCCGGATCGATCCGGTCACCCATCTGGCGGCACGGCGGGTCGGTCTTCGGACCCAAACCGCGCAGCTACGCCTATGCGATTCCGAAGCAGAAGTATCGGGCGGCGTTGCAAGGCGCGCTCTCCGCCAAGCTGGCGGCCGGGGACATTGTGATTCTGTCGGCGCTGACGCTGGACGGGCCGAAGACGCGGTTATTGGCCCGGGCCCTGTTGCAATTAGGGCTGACGTCCACGACGCTGGTTGTAGCCGGGGCAGGCCACGCTGACCTCGAACGGGCGGCAGCCAACATTCCCGGCGTCAAAGTGGTTGCACCCGAAACGGTCAATGTCTACGACGTCCTGCGCTACGAGAAGCTTGTGATCCTGGAACGGGATGTGCCGCGTCTGCAGGAGGTGTGGGCATGACGCAGGGAATTCACTCGGTGCTGGTCCGTCCGTTATTGACGGAAAAAATGACGGCACTGCGAGAAACCGCCAATCAGGTTGGATTTCTTGTCCGGGCGGATGCCAATCGTGTGCAAATCAAGCAGGCGATTGAATCGCTGTTAAAGGTCAAGGTCGAGCGGGTCAATGTGATGACCGTCAAGGGGAAGATCAAGCGGTTGGGGCGATTCGCCGGCAAACGGTCGGATTGGAAGAAGGCGATTGTCACCCTCAAGAAGGGCGAGAAGCTCGAGATCTACGAAAGTGCATAAGGATTTGGACGGATCATGGGATTGAAAATTTACAGGCCAACGTCTCCGGGCAGGCGTGGCATGACGGCAGTCACGACTGACGAACTGTCGAAGAAGCGGCCGGAAAAGAGCCTGACGGAGTTTCACCTTCGCACGGGGGGGCGGAATAACGAAGGGCGTACAACGGTCCGGTATCGTGGCGGAGGGCACAAGCGGCTGTATCGCCGGATTGATTTCAGGCGTGACAAAGCGGGGGTGCCTGCGCGCGTCGCGGCCATCGAGTATGACCCCAATCGGTCAGCCCGAATCGCATTGCTCCATTATGCCGACGGAGAGAAGCGTTACATTCTGGCGCCGGTCGGGCTGGCGGTCAAGGCGACCGTCCAATCGGGGCCTGCGGCTGAGGTGAAGCCGGGCAATGCGTTGCCTCTGGATAGCATGCCGCTGGGCACGACGATCCATAATATTGAGCTCAAGCCTGGGAAGGGTGGCCAGTTGATCCGGAGCGCGGGTGGATTCGCGCAGGTCATGGGGCGCGAGGGGGATTACGTGCAGATTCGTCTCAAGTCGGGGGAAATGCGCAAAGTCTTGAAGACTTGCATGGCCACAGTCGGGCAAGTGGGCAATCTCGACCATGAGAACGAGACAGTCGGAAAGGCTGGACGTGCGCGCTGGCGCGGGCGTATGCCGCACGTTCGGGGCGTCGTGATGAATCCAGTCGACCATCCGCACGGTGGCGGCGAAGGGAAGTCCGGTCAGGGCAACCCGCATCCGGTGTCACCCTGGGGGCTGCCCACCAAGGGCTACAAGACACGACTGAACAAGAAGACCGAGAAGTTTATTATCGCGCACCGCAAGAAGGGCGTTCGTTAGTCGCAGGCGGAGAGGAGTGCCATGCCAAGGTCAGTTAGCAAAGGCGCGTTTGTAGACGAGCATCTGCTGGAAAAGGTCGAGCGGATGAATCAGGAGCGCGACAGAAAAATCATCAAGACATGGTCGCGCCGTTCGACGGTGATCCCCGAGATGATCGGACATACATTCGCGGTGCACAACGGGAAGAAATTCATCCCCGTGTTCGTGACGGAAAACATGGTTGGGCACAAGCTGGGTGAGTTTGCGCCGACCCGGTTTTTCAGGGCCCACGGCGCGGTCAAGACAGAGAAAGCGGTTGCGCTGAAGTAAGGCGGGAGAAGGGCATGGCTGAAGCAAAAGCAATCTTGCGATATGTCCGAATGGCGCCCCGGAAGGTCCGCGTCATGGCCGATATGATACGCGGGCAGCAGGTACCGAAAGCCCTGGCCATGCTGAAGTACGCTCCGCGTGCGGCCGCCCAGGTGGTGGAGAAAGTGTTGCGATCCGCCGTGGCCAACGCCGAGCAAAAGGAAATGGGCGATAGTGAAGGGATGTGGGTCTCCCACGCCTATGTCGACGGCGGACCGGTACTGAAGCGGTTCCGGTCACGGTCAATGGGTCGAGCCAACAGCATCCATAAGCGGACCAGTCATATTACGATCGTGGTGACGGCATCTGAAGCGGCCGCAGCCGGCAAATAGAGAGGCAGGGCGCAGGATCTATGGGACAGAAAACGCATCCAATCGGGTACCGGCTCGGCGTCAACCGCACATGGAGCTCCAGATGGTATGCGGAAAAGGATTTCGCCAAGCTACTCCATCAGGATGTGAAAATCCGGAAGATGGTTAAGGAGAAGCTCTACCATGCCGGCATTGCGAAGGTGGAGATTGAACGCTCGGGCGATCAAACACGCGTGATCATCCATACTGCCCGTCCCGGAATCATCATCGGCAGGAAGGGTGCGGAAGTGGATAAGCTGAAAGCGTCGCTCGAAAAGGAATATGGGAATCAGGTTTATATTACGGTCAAGGAGATCAAGAAGCCCGAGCTGGATGCGCAGTTGGTGAGTGAAAACATCGCGGCGCAGCTTGAGAAGCGTGTGGCGTTCCGCCGGGCCATGAAGCGCAGCATCGCAGCGGCGCTTCGGCTTGGCGCGCAGGGGATTCGGGTGTGCGTGGCGGGCCGGCTGGGCGGCAACGAAATTGCCCGGACGGAATGGTACCGGGAGGGGCGCGTGCCGTTGCACACCCTACGGGCCGACATCGATTACGGATTCGCCGAGGCCCATACGACCATGGGGCAGATCGGCGTCAAGACGTGGATCTATCGCGGTGAGGTGCAGCCGACACTTGCGGAGAAGCGCGAGTCGACGTTTGAGCGTCGGCAGGGTGGATGAGGCCACAGGCACATGCTCGCACCCAAAAAAGTCAAATTTCGCAAGATGCAGAAGGGCCGGATGCGCGGGAAGGCCTATCGCGGCGGGTCGCTGACGCTGGGGGAGTTCGGACTGAAAGCGCTCGAGCCAGGATGGCTGACCAGCCGGCAAATCGAAGCCGCCCGTATTGCCATCACACGATACGTAAAGCGTGGCGGGCAGGTGTGGACGAGGATTTTCCCGGACAAGCCCATCACGAAGAAGCCGGCCGAGACACGCATGGGAAAGGGCAAGGGCAATCCGGAATACTGGGTGGCGGTTGTGAAGCCTGGCCGAGTGCTCTACGAGATGGACGGCGTGACGCCCGCTATTGCGAAAGAGGCGTTTCGGCTGGCCTCATACAAGTTGCCGATTGCCACGAAGTTTGTGGCACGCGGCGAAATCTAGCGATCGTACGAAGGACGTGTGTCGTTTATGGATGTGAAGGAATTGCGGGACCTGACTGCCGCTGAACTTGCGGAGAAGGAACAGCAGTTGTCGCAGGAACTGTTCAGTCTGCGATTCCAGCTGGCGGCCGGGCGGGTCGAGAATCCGATGAAAATCCGGCAGGCGCGCCGCGATCTGGCCAGGGTCAAGACGGTCCTGCGGCAGCAGGTGTTGGCAGGCAAACCGGTCTCCAGGAAAAAGGCGGGATGAGAAACATGGTGGAGAGGATCGAGAAGCAGCAGCAGTGGTTTGGCTATGTGGTAAGCGACAAAATGGATAAAACGGTCGTGGTGGCCATTTCTCGCGTGGTCCGGCATCCCTTCTACCGCAAAATTCTTCGCCGCGTGACCACACTCAAGGCGCATGACGAGAAGAATGAGTGCAAAGTGGGTGATCGCGTGAAGCTCATCGGGACCAGGCCGATCAGTAAGAGCAAGCACTGGCGTGTGGTGCAGATCATGGAGCGCGGGCAACCGGAAGCCTGAGGACGAGCAGTTCGGATGATTCCTGGTTCGTCACAGGAGTTGAGACCATCGTGCAGGGAGACTCGGCTGATCACGGAACCACAAGCGGATAGAATGCGATGATACAGAGCTATACATACATGGACGTGGCCGACAATTCAGGGGCCAAGCAGGTGATGTGCTTTCACGTGCTGGGAGGCTCGAAGCGCCGGTACGGCTCGCTTGGCGACATCGTGGTGGTGGCGGTCAAGGAGGCCATCCCGCAAGCGACCGTGAAGAAGGGCGATGTGAGCAAAGCGGTCATTGTGCGGACGACCAAGGGCGTGCGGAGGGAGGACGGGTCCTACATCAAATTCGATCGCAATGCCTGCGTGCTGATCAATGCGCAGGGAGAGCCGATCGGCACCCGCATCTTCGGGCCGGTGGCCAGGGAATTGCGTTGGAAAAAGTTCATGAAGATCATTTCGCTTGCTCCGGAAGTGCTCTAGTCAACCGGCGAGGATCAGGAATCATGAGAGCCAAGTTAAAAAAAGGCGATACGGTGATCGTGATCGCCGGGGCGGAGCGGGGAAAGACCGGGAAGGTCCTGTCGGTGCATCTGATGGAGAGCACGGTCGTTGTTGAGAAACTCAACATGATCAAACGGCATACCAAGCCGAACCAGAAGGTGCGGCAGGGGGGAATTCTCGAGCGGGAAGCCCCGATCGCCATTTCGAACGTCATGTACTACAGCGCCAATCTGCAAAAGCGGGTCCGCGTCGGGTTCAAGGCCCTTGAGAACGGGCAGCGCGTGCGCATCACGAAAAAAGACCAGGCCGTTATTGAGTAGGGATTGGATAGGCAATGACTAAAGGCGATAAGGAAACGCCTCATAAAGGCGGCGCAAAGAAGGCGGCCCATAAGAAGGAGGCCCCTGCAGCCCGCAAGGACAAGGAAGTCGACGAGGCTCCGTCCGGGCCCAAGACTCCGCCTCGTCTCAAGGAGACCTATTTTCAGACGATCGTGCCGGCCCTGATGAAGGAGTTTGGCTACAAGAATCCCATGCAGGTGCCCCGGCTGGAGCGCATCGTCTTGAACATAGGGATGGGGGAGGCGATTCAGAATGTCAAGCTGCTCGAAAGCGCCTCGTCCGAATTGGGCGTGATCACGGGGCAGCGGCCTGTCGTGACCAAGGCCAAAAAGGCGATCGCCGGTTTCAAGCTGCGCCAGGGCATGCCGATCGGAGCGAAGGTCACATTGAGAAGCGATCGAATGTATGAATTCGTCGATCGGTTGGTTTCAACCGCGTTGCCCCGGATCCGCGACTTTAAGGGCGTGTCTCCCAAGGCGTTCGACGGGCGGGGAAATTATACCCTGGGCCTGAAGGAGCAGTTGATTTTTCCCGAGATCAAATACGACAGCGTGGCGTCGATTCACGGCATGGATATCACCTTCGTGACGTCGGCCATGACCAACGACGAGGGGAAGGCGTTGTTACGCCATCTCGGCATGCCATTCAGAACCTGAGGCGGAGGAATCGTTCGTGTCACGAAAAGCGTTGCGACTCAAGGCGGCGAGCAAGCAGAAGTTTTCAACCAGGCAGTATAACCGGTGTCCCCTGTGCGGACGCGTCCGCGGGTTTCTGAGTCGGTTCAGGATGTGCAGAATTTGTTTTCGCTTTTTGAGCCTGAAGGGGGAAATCCCCGGCGTGACGAAGTCGAGCTGGTAGGTCGGGAGAACAAGCATGGTCACAGATCCAATCGCAGATCTTCTTGTCAGGATTCAAAACGCCGCCCGGCGGGGGAAGGAATCGGTATCCATCCCCGCGTCCAGGCTGAAGGCGGAGATTCTCCGGGTGCTGAAGGACGAGGGGTTCATTAGCTCGTATGAACAGTCTGTCGAAGCGAGCCATCCGACACTCCTGGTGCAGTTGCGCTACATCAATGATGGACAGCCGGTGATCACGGGTATGCGGCGGATCAGCCGGCCGGGCAAACGGGTCTATGTCGGGAAGCGGGAGATGCCGAAAATCATGGGCGGCATGGGACTCGCCATTGTATCCAACTCGAAGGGCGTGATGACCGATCAGGCATCGCGCCAGGCCAACTTGGGCGGAGAAGTGCTCTGCCACATCTGGTAAACAGGACGCGGTTGAGATGTCACGTATCGGAAGAAAACTCATTGCAGTCCCGCCGAAGGTTGAAATCTCGGTGGCGAATCAGGTGGTCTCGATCAAGGGTCCGCTGGGGCAGCTTCAATGGCCTCTGAAACCCGGGATTTCCGTGGCCCTATCCGACGGCACCGTGCAGGTGAATCGGGACGGAAATGCGCCAGAAGCGCGCGCCATGCACGGGTTGGTCAGGGCCGAGTTGCATAACATGATTGCAGGCGTGACGAAGGGCTACGAGAAGACACTTGAGATGACAGGCGTCGGGTACAAGGCGCAATTGCAAGGCCAGAATATCCAATTGAGCGTCGGCTATAACCAGCCGGTGTCCTTTCCCGTGCCGAAGGGTATCGAAGTCAAGATCGACAAGCAGACGATCATCTTGCTGAAAGGCGTCGACAAGCGACTGGTGGGCCAAACCGCCGCCAACGTGCGGGCCATCAAGCCGCCCGATGTGTATAAACAAAAGGGGATCCGGTACTCGGGCGAAATCCTTCGTAAGAAGGAAGGCAAGACCGGAAAGTAGGTGCGTCATGCGCATTGCTGAAAAGACCGAGAAGCTGGAACGGAGGCGTCAACGGGTCCGCCACCGGGTGTTCGGAACGCCGGGCCGTCCGCGCCTGAGCGTCTTCCGTAGCAAGAGCCATATCTACGCCCAGATTATCGATGACACACGCGGGCACACCCTGGCAGCCGCATCCACGCTGGACCCCGAGTTGAAAGGGGCGACGCAATCGAAAAGCCCGATCGAGGTCGCCAAAGAAGTCGGCAAGCTCATTGCCAGTCGTGCCAAGTCCGCCAAGGTGGGGGCGGTCGTGTTTGATCGGGGCGGCCGGCTCTATCATGGCCGCGTGAGGGCGCTGGCAGAAGCGTCGCGCGAAAGCGGCTTGCAGTTCTAACTGTCACGAAGGAAAGGGAACAACCGCGTGCGAGTCAATCCGGATGAACTGAACCTCAAGGACAAGGTCGTCTTTATCAACCGTGTCGCCAAAGTGGTCAAGGGTGGGAAGCGGTTCAATTTCTGCGCGCTTGTCGTTGTGGGCGACGGATTGGGCTGGGTCGGCATCGGCAAGGGGAAGGCGGCGGAAGTGCCGGCCGCCATATCGAAGGCGGTCGGACAGGCGAAAAAGAACCTCGTTCAGATTCCTTTGAAAGGGGACACCATTCCGCATGAGGTGCACGGGACCTATTGCGGGGAGCACGTCATGCTCAAGCCGGCTGCGGCAGGAACAGGGATTATCGCTGGTGGAGCGGTGCGGGCCGTCGTCGAGTTGGCCGGCGTGCACAATATTGTGGCGAAAACACTCGGTCGAGGGAATCCGTTTAATACGGTCAAGGCAACGCTGGACGGATTGCGCCAGCTCAGGGATCCTGAAGCCGTGGTGCGGGTTCGACGCGCCGGTTTGGAAAAGGTCGGGTAAGGGACGATGGCCAAGAACGACACGCCAGCCAAGAGTCTGTCGATTACTCTCAAGCGTAGTCCGATCGGGACTTCCTACCGGCATCGCCTTGTGCTGCAGGGACTCGGGCTTCGAAAGCCTCATCAGACGGTCGTGCGGCCGGATACCCCGCAGGTTCGCGGACTCGTTGGCAAAGTCTCCTATTTATTGGAAGTGAAGGCCCAATGAAACTGCACACGCTGGCTCCGGCGGTCGGTGCCAAGAAAAATCCGAAGCGCGTTGGACGCGGGCCCGGTTCGGGTCATGGGAAGACCGCGACCAGGGGACACAAGGGAATATTGGCGCGATCCGGAGGCGGGAAGCGACCGGGTTTTGAGGGCGGGCAGATGCCCTTGATCCGCCGCATGCCGAAATACGGATTCCGTTATCCGTTTCGTACGGAATACACGGTGGTTAATCTGAAGTCCTTGGCGGTACTGGGTGCAGTCGACCAGATCACGCCGCAAGTATTGGCCGAAGCCGGCTTGGTCAAGAAGAAGACCCAATTGGTCAAGATCCTTGGTGTCGGCGATCTCGGCAGGCCCGTCACGATCCAGGCACACAAGTTCAGTAAGTCAGCGAAGGAAAAGATTCAGGCGGCCGGCGGTCGGGCTGAGGTCATCAGCAGTGTTTGAGCGGCTCCTCACGAGTTTTCAGAACATCTTCAAAATTCCGGAGCTGCGCACACGGATTCTGTTCACGCTGACCATGCTGGCCGTGTATCGGGTCGGCGCGCACATCCCGACGCCGGGCATCAACGGGGAGTCGTTATCGAAGTTTCTTCAAGAGCAGGGAGGGGCGCTCCTCGGATTTTTGGATATCTTTTCCGGGGGCTCGCTCTCCCGGTTGACGATCTTTGCGCTGGGCATCATGCCCTACATCAGCGCTTCGATTATTTTACAGCTCCTGACGGTCGTCATCCCGCACTTGTCGAAGTTGGCCAAGGAGGGCGAACGGGGACGCAAGAAGATCATTCAATATACACGCTACGGTACGATCGTCATCGCACTCATCCAGGGCTTCGGGATCGCAATCGGTCTGGAGCAGATGAAAGGTGGCGAGTTTGTCATGGCTGGGGGATGGCCGTTCCGACTCATGACGGTGATCACCCTGACGGCCGGCACTGCATTTCTGATGTGGCTGGGCGAGCAAATCACGGAGCGCGGGATCGGCAACGGGATCTCACTGATCATTTTCTCAGGTATTGTGGCACGGTTGCCGAGCGCGGTGGCGCAGACGTTCGATTTGTACCGAGTCGGGCAGTTGAGCCTCGCGTTATTGATTCTGCTGACGGTCGTGATGCTTGGGGTCGTGGCGGCCATCGTCTTTCTGGAAAGCGGCCGTCGGAAGATTCCTGTGCAATATGCCAAGCGGGTGGTTGGTCGGCGGGTCTATGGCGGGCAGAGCACGCACATTCCGTTGAAAATCAATACAGCCGGCGTGATTCCACCTATTTTCGCATCGTCGATCATTGCGTTTCCGGCAACCATTGCGGGCTTTATTCAGTATCCGTGGGTGAAGACCATCGGTGAGCAGCTGGCGCCGGGGTCCGTGCTGTATACGTTGTTATATGTGGGCCTGATCGTATTCTTTTGTTTTTTCTATACGGCGGTGGTGCTCAACCCGGTGGATATGGCGGAAAACATGAAGAAGTACGGAGGGTTTATCCCTGGAATCCGTCCGGGGCAGCGCACTTCCGATTACGTGTATACCGTGCTCACCCGTGTCACGTTTGTCGGCGCAGTCTATCTGGCGGTCGTGTGCGTGATCCCGGAGTTACTGATTTATAAGCTCAACGTGCCGTTCTATTTCGGAGGTACGTCCCTGTTAATCGTGATTGGCGTGGGATTGGATACCGCACAGCAGATTGAATCGCACATGCTGATGCGAAATTACGAAGGATTTCTTGAGACGGGGTCGTTGAAGGGGCGGAGCGGCTGAGGTTTCTGGATGCGGCTAATTTTTCTTGGCGCGCCGGGAGTCGGGAAGGGCACGCAGGCGGATCTGGTCGCTACCAAGTATGGGCGGCCAAAGATCTCGACGGGGGACATTCTCCGGGAAGCGGTTCGCAACAAGACAGCGATGGGCATGCAGGCGAAGGCATGTATGGACGGGGGGCAGTTGGTTCCGGACTCGGTGGTGGTTGGGATCGTCAAGGACAAACTGGCTGAGCCGGTCTGTGCGAACGGATTCCTGCTGGATGGATTTCCGCGGACCGTACCGCAGGCGGAGGAGCTGGCGGCCATGCTCAAGGCCGGGGGGCATCAGCTGGATCGTGTGATCAACGTGTCGGTCCCACGAGACGATGTGGTGCGGCGTCTGACAGGACGTCGGAGCTGTCCCAAGTGTCAGGCGGTGTTTCACGTGGAGTTTGCGCCTCCCAAGCGCGCCGGACATTGTGATCGATGCGGCAGCGAGTTGGCACAGCGCAGCGACGACACGAGGGAGACGGTCGAGAATCGGTTGGCGGTCTACGAAGCTCAAACGGCGCCATTGATCGCCTATTACCGGCAGCGTGAACTGTTATCGGATATTGATGGTTCGGGAACAGTCGGGCAGGTTCAGCAACGGGTGATGGAGCTCTTGGCAGCCAATGGCCTCGCATGATTATTCTGAAGACTCCAGAGGAAATAGAAGTCATGGCGAAGGCATCGAGGCTGGTGGCCGAGACGCTGCAGTTGCTGAAGCAGCATATTCGGCCGGGGGTGGCCACCGACGAGTTGGACCGTTTGGCCGAGGAGTTCATTCGCTCTCGAGGCGGCAAGCCGGCTTTTAAGGGGTATCGGAGTTATCCGAAGACCCTGTGCATTTCCGTGAACGATCAGGTTGTCCACGGCATTCCGTCGAAGCGGGTCCTCAAAGAGGGCGATATCGTCGGGATGGATCTGGGCGCGATTGTGGACGGGTTCTATGGTGATTCAGCGGTGACGGTGCCGGTCGGGACCATCGATGCCAAGGCAGCTGAGCTGCTGCGAGTGACCGAGGCCGCGTTGTACGCCGGGATTGAGCAGGCGGTGGTGGGTAATCGGCTGTCCGACATTTCGCATGCGGTACAGGCGCGGGCGGAGTCGGCGGGTTTTTCAGTCGTGACGGATTTTGTTGGGCACGGGATCGGGCGGCAGCTGCACGAGGAGCCGCAGGTCCCGAATTACGGAAAGCCGGGGCAGGGGCCACGGCTCCAAACGGGAATGGTGCTGGCGATTGAACCCATGGTGAATATGGGCACGAGCGACGTGCGGGTGTTGGATGACCAATGGACCGCCGTCACGAAGGATGGCAGTCTCTCGGCGCATTTCGAACACACGATTGCGATTCAGCCGAATGGTCCTCCGCGCATCCTGAGTAAACTTTAGGGAACGAACGACGGCGGATGTCCAAAGAAGATGTCATTGAAGCGCAGGGAAGTGTGACTGAAACACTGCCGAACGCGATGTTTCGCGTGCAATTGGATAATGGGCATAAAATATTGGCGCATATCTCGGGCAAGATGCGGATGCATTTTATCCGTATCCTGCCGGGCGACAAGGTCACGGTGGAATTATCACCGTACGATCTGACGAGAGGCCGTATCACCTATCGGTTTAAATAAGGCCCAAGAAGGAATGTCATGAAAGTGAAATCGTCGGTCAAGCCGATCTGTTCAAAATGCCGGGTGGTTCGCCGCCGTGGCGTCGTGCGGGTGCTCTGTGAAAACCCCCGTCACAAGCAGCGGCAGGGGTGAGCGTGCGAGAACCGAACATCCTCGTGCTCGCCTCCGGAAGGAGCGCGTCTTGGCTCGTAGGGCGGTGGGTGAGAAGCCGCACGGTGGTGGACATGCCGGTTCTCTACAGCAGTCGTTGAAGGAAAAGGAACGGAGACCATATGGCTCGCATTGCAGGAATTGATTTACCGAGAGAGAAACGGACGGATATTGGGCTCACCTACATCTTCGGAATCGGGCGTGCCGCGGCCGTTCAGATTCTGAAGAAGACCGGGGTGGATGGCGCGGTTCGTGTGAAGGATTTGACCGAAGATCAGATCGTGAAGTTGCGTGAGGCGATCGACCGGGATTATGAAGTGGAGGGCGACCTGCGACGGGAAGTCGCGATGAATATCAAGCGGCTTGTTGATATCGGGACCTACCGCGGACTTC
>DASWIN010000064.1:0-6384 GCA_036397655.1 Nitrospiraceae bacterium
CGACCCCGCACCGGCTGCCGGTGCGGGGTCGGCGGCGCTCACCATCACCACTTGTCCGGGCTGGGGCGGAATCATCCCCAGCTTTTCGGACGCCGCCCTGGCAATACGATCCGGAGCCGTCAAGGCCGACGCTTTCACGCGGAGCTCATCCTGTTCCCGCTGGAGCGCAATTTTTTTCGTTTTGAGCTGTTCGATGCGGTAGCCGACCCGCACGATGTCCACCCGTTCCCACACGAACAGCAACAACACCCCGATGATCCCCAGGCCCGCCAACAGTCTCATGTCGGCCTCCCTTCGGGCAGCTTCTCGGCCACCCGCAATTTGGCACTGCGCGCCCGTGGATTCCCGCGGCATTCTTCTTCCGATGGCACCTGCGGCTTTTTGGTCAGAAGTTTGAGGCAGGCCTCGGGGCCCTTCGCCAGAGACCGGAAGGTGTGCTTGGCAATCCGGTCTTCGAGGGAATGGAATGAAATCACGCAGAGCCGTCCGCCGGGAGCCAGGACCGATACGGAGTCGCGTATCGCCCCCTCAATCACGTCGAGTTCCCGGTTCACGGCGATGCGCAAGGCCTGGAACGTCCGCGTCGCACAATGGATGCGCCCATGGCGGTAGGCCGCAGGGACGGCCCTGGAAACAGCGGAAACGAGATCAAAGGTGGTGCGAAGTGGGTGGGTTTTCCTGGATTCGACGATTGCGCGGGCGATCCGTCTGGAATAGCGCTCTTCACCATATTTGTAGATGAGATCCGCAAGTTCACGCTCCGGAAGCTGCGCGATCAGATCCGCAGCGGTGTGGCCATCCCCCCGATCCATGCGCATATCGAGCGGACCGTCTGAGAGGAAACTGAGTCCCCGCTCTGGACGGTCCAGTTGAGCCGACGACACGCCAAGATCAAAGATCACGCCGTCAACCTCCGATACGCCGACTGACTTCAGGTGCTGTTTGAGAGCGCTGAAATTCCCTTGAACCAGGCGCATCCGCGATGCGAAACGCGCCAGGCGAGATCCCGTTGCGGCAACCGAATCGGGATCACGATCAATTCCAACCAGAACGCCGTCAGGACCGCTTCGCTCCAGAATGAGCGCCGCATGACCGCCCTGCCCAAGGGTGCAATCGAGATAGGTTCCCCCGGACTTACAAGCCAGCCACGACGCCACTGCCTCTGAAAGAACAGAAACATGGCCGATCTGGCTGTTTTCTTTTGAGTTACCATGAGTTACCACTTTCTCCCACTTTCGAGCATAAGTATACAATTGCGCTGGCTCATGTCAAGAGAAATATTCGTGTTGTCCGCTAGATAGAGCCTCTTGCTCTCCCTTGAGGCTCTGCCTTGTTTGTGCGTGGGGGTCGGACTTCCTGGAGGGAGCGCTTACCAGTGGCCGTGGGGCGCGACCCCGCACAAACAGGGACATCGCGAAAGCTGCAAACAGGATTGTTCAACC
The DNA here is from genome assembly GCA_036397655.1 of Nitrospiraceae bacterium. GTDB lineage: Bacteria > Nitrospirota > Nitrospiria > Nitrospirales > Nitrospiraceae > 2-02-FULL-62-14. The sequence continues at coordinate 1,443 of DASWIN010000064.1, forward strand.
TACTCGATGAATCGGGAGCTTTTCAATAGACGCATTCGCTGATCCCGCCATCGGCCAGCCACCGGCCCGTTATCAGCCCATTAGCGGCCCGCGGTCGGCCCGCGGTCGGATTGACTTTCCGCAACTTCGGGGGGACAATCATCCTATGCGAAAGATGGACAGATTCCTTATTTGCTATGCGCTGGGATCCGGGTTGGCCGTCGCATGCGCCTTCACCCTACTGCCTGCCGCGGCCGCCCAAAGTAATAAGCCCGGTGCCGTGTACTACTGTCCGGACAAGACCCCCGATCAGCGAATTTCAGGAAGGCCGGCGCCCGGTTGCGTCCCTCTAGTCGATAAGGCAGAGGAGGCAGCCAAGGCGGAGAAACGAGAAGCGGCCAGGAAAAAGGGCCGGGACGTCCAGGAGCCTCCGCCTATTCGGATCGAGAACCTGGAACGGGACATTTCTTCGTTCCTAGGGGACTATCGCAAGTTCCTTGGCTGCTGCGTCAATACACCCGATTCACTCGACAGCGTTGAAGAGCTGGAGGATCGGGCATCCGCCCTGCTGAGCGGCATCCAGGACAAGGGCCTTGCCAACATGCAGACAAACCAGCGAGGCATGACGCTGAGTCAGCTTATCCCTCCGGTGGCTCAAGCCAAGCTTGACTTGGGAACGCTCAGAAAGAAGTTGGTGTCATTGGAGAAAGCCAAAGATAAGCTTGATGACCTCGATTTTGAAACGGCCGGACGTGAGCGACGCCGTATTCAGCAGGAAGAGGATGCGTTATCGAAAGATTTCCGTCCCACACTGCCGCCCGAGTCGGCGCGAACCGGGACCGGCATCAGCGAAACCACCGTTCCCAACAAATTCGGCGAAACCTTCGGCGACACGACCCTGCGACCAGCGACGGGAGCTGACATCGGCACGGTGGTCTCGCCCGGCAGCGATCAGGAGCGATCGATCCGACCTCGAATGGGATTGGACACGCAGGACTCGACGCTCACCCCTCGTCATGGCGTCGAGAACCAGGACACCACCCTCCCCTCCAGCATCGGCTTCGAGGGAGGCACCTCCCAGGGTCCCACCGGAGACTCCAGCACCCCGTCGAGGGCGGGCCCTTCCATCGGCGATTCAAACCTCAATCAGCAGCGCTGATCTCGTTCATCTGATTGAACTGTTTGACTAGTTTGTTCGGTTAACAAGACAAACCAAACAAACCAGAGAAACGGTCATCTCAAATCTTGCCGTGCAGCGGCGGCATGGGGACCCACGTTTCGCCGCCATCTTCGCTCTTGTAAAGCCCGCTGCCGTTGGTGCCAGCATAGAACAACTTGGGATCAAGCGGACTTTGGGCAAGCGAGCGGATGTTCAGGCTGGTGAATCCCTGGTTGATCGCTTTCCACGTCTTCCCGCCGTCCTCGCTCCTGTGCATGCCCTCGCGGCTGGCGATGTAAATCGCGCCGGCTCTCGCCCGATCCAGGACCATCGCGCTGATCATCTGATCCGGCAGCTCCTGCGCAATGCGTATCCAGGACACGGCCGCATCGGTGGATTTGTAGAGGCCGTTGAGCGTGGCCGCATAAACCGTGTCCGGCGCGTAGGGATCCACCTGCATGACCGTCACACCCAATGCGCGTGACGATTTAATCAGTTCGGGCGGCACCAGGCCGTTGTTGGCCTTCTCCCACCGCCCCGCGCCGTTGACGGACTTATAGACGCCGCCGCTGGTCCCGGCATACATCATCTGCGATCGCGTGGGATCCAGCGCGAGCGCCACTACCATCAGCACTTCCTTCATGCCGTCCATTTGCTTCTGCCAGCTTTCTCCGCCGTCGGTGGATTCAAAGACCCCCATGGTGGTGGAGACGAACAGATGGCGGCTCTCGCGCGGATCGAACACGAACTGGGTGACGACGGACGTGACGGTGACGCTTTCCAGGCCGTTGCGCAGGGATGTCCAGCGTTGGCCACCGTCATAGCTTTTGAAAACCGCGTCGCCCTTCGTCCCGGCATAGACCGTGGCCGGATAGGCGGGGTCGATCGCCATCGAGATCACGCGCGAATGGCTCATGCCTTTCGAAAGATTCTCCCAGGTCTGCCCGCCATCCCGCGTCTTGTAGATGTAATCATTGGTCGCGATGTAAATGATCTGGGTCTTGGAGGGATGCAGCGCGATGACGACGATCGGGTCGCTGCCCGTGCAGCCGAACGTGGCCAGGAGGGAAAAAAGAAGGGGTAAGGGGTAGAGGGGTAAACGGGGCAGCATGGATAACATTGGAGCGCCTCTTCAGGATGCTCAAACAGGCCGGCCAACGAGGCCGCAGGGAAGCGAGGGCCCCGAGGCGTACTCTTTTCGGTACGTTGAGGGGAACGAGCGACCGAGAACAAAGTTGGAGGCCTGTTTCAGCATCCTGCGCTAACGATAGTTCGTGAACTGCAAATCGATCCCGAAGTCTTTTTGCTTCAGGAACGCAATGGCCGTCTGCAGCTCGTCCTTGCTTTTGCTCTGGACGCGGACCTGATCGGCCTGGATTTGCGCCTGGACCTTCAGCTTGCCGTCCTTGATCTCTTTGACGATCTCCTTGGCCTTCTCCATTGCCAGCCCGCTCTGGATCTTGGCGACCTGCCGGGCGAGCCCGCCCAACGACGGCTCCACCGCTCCGAACGTAAAGGCCCGCACCGAGACGTTGCGCTTGACCAGCTTGGCCCGCACGATATCGACGACGCTCTTCAGCTTGTATTCGTCGTCAGACACGATGACCAGTTCCATTTCCTTTTCTTTCAGCGTCACCTCGGTCTTCGTCCCCTTGAAATCGAACCGCTGGGTGATTTCCTTCAAAGACTGGTCAACTGCATTTTTGACCTCCTGCATGTCCACTTTCGACACCACATCGAATGAAAACTGATCAGCCATGAGTTGCCTCCGTTTCTCGCGAGAAGCGCGCGACTAGCGAGACTGGCCTGTCGCGCTGTTCGCGCCTTTCGCGCGTCTCCCGCAACTCGTTAACAACACCCGCCGTCGGGCAGATGAATGCCATCGCTAATTGCAGGGCGCGACGCGGCCGACGACGCGCCGCCGCTCAGAATAATCACTTCGCTGCTGATACAGGGTCTCCCCTGGATCAGGTAACCGTACCATTGCCGAAAACTGTCCGTCAGAACGATGACCGCCAGCAATGCCACAATGCCGACCAATGCCGCATCCAGGTACAGCGTGAAGGCCTGGCCGGCATCGCTGGCGGCGGCGGCCTGGCCGAGAAACATCCCGAGCATTTCGTACGATCCGGTCAATGTGATTGCGCCGACAAAGACCATCGGGACCGCCGTGATCCAGAGAAACTTCGGCTTCTTCATTTTAATCAGCACGGTGGTCCCGATGCACAGCGCCAGGGTGCCCAATAACTGGTTGGCTGCGCCGAACATGGGCCAGATCGTCGAGATGCTGCCGGTTCCGATCAGGTAGCCCCAGGCCCCGACCACCAGGCCGCTGCTCACGATCACGCCCGGCCACCAGGAAAACCGTCGCAACGGCGCGTAGACGCGGCCGCCCATTTCCTGGATCAGATAGCGCGCCACCCTCGTACCGGTGTCGATCGTCGTCAGGATAAACAGCGCCTCGAAGAGCAGCGCGAACTGGTACCAGTAGGCCATCAACCCCGCCATGCCCGGCAGCGCGGCAAAGATCGACGCCATCCCCACCGCCAGCGACACCGCGCCGCCCGGCCGCCCTTCCACGTTCACCTCCACGAGCCGCGAGAGCTCCCGTACTTGGTGGACCGGGAAGCCCATCGCCGACAGCGCATCGGGCGACAGCATCGTGTTGATCGCCAGGTAGTCGCCGGGGACGAGAACCGAGGCCGCGATCAGCGCCATGACGCCCACAAAGCTCTCCAGCAACATCGCACCGTACCCGATATGAGCGTGGGACTCGCGCTCGATCATCTTCGGCGTGGTGCCGGACGAGACGAGCGAGTGAAAGCCCGAAATGGCTCCGCAGGCAATCGTGATGAACAGGAATGGGAAGAGCGTGCCGGGGATGATCGGCCCGCCCCCGTGCGCGAAGATCGTCACGCGCGGCATTTCGATCGTCGGCGCCATGAGAATCACGCCGACCGCCAGCAGCATGACCACTCCGAGCTTCATGAAGGTCGACAGATAGCCGCGCGGCACCAGCAGCATCCAGGCAGGCAGGACCGAGGCCAGGAATCCATAGCCGGCCAGCAGCCACACCAGTGTCTCCCGTTCGAACTCGAACCAGGTCCCGATACTCGACTGTGCCACCACCCGCCCAAGGATGACCGCCGCGAACAGCAGGATAATTCCAAGCGCGGAGACTTCCCCGATCCGGCCGGGTCGGAACCTTTCCAGGTAAAACCCCATCAGGAACCCGATGGGGATCGTCATCGCAATCGTGAAGGCGCCCCAGGCATTTCGATAGAGCGCGTTGACGACCGCCAGCCCGAGGCCGGCGAGCGCCACGACGACGATGAATAGTACCGCCGCCGCCGTGGCCATGCCGGTGACGATGCCCAGCTCGTCGCGGGCGATCTCGGGCAGCGAGCGGCCGTTGCGCCGCATCGAGGCGACCAGGATGACGAAATCCTGCACCGCGCCGGCGAGCACCGCGCCGACCACGAGCCACAAAAATCCCGGCAGGTAGCCGAACTGCGCCGCCAGCACGGGACCGAGCAAGGGGCCGGCGCCCGCGATGGCCGCGAAGTGGTGCCCGAACAGCACGTACTTATTGGTGGGATAGAAATTCGTCCCGTCATTGAGGCGGCAGGCCGGCGTCACCTGCCGATCGTTCAACTCGACCACAGTGCGCGCGAGAAATCTGCCGTAAAACCGCAACGCCAGCACGTAAAAACAGGCGGCCGCGACGACCAGCCACAATCCGTTTACTTTTTCGTCCGGACTGAACAGGCCCGTGACAAATCCGAATGCCACTGCGCAGAGGAC
>DASWIN010000065.1:0-2000 GCA_036397655.1 Nitrospiraceae bacterium
GAATCTTCAATTACTTTCGCCTGACTAGTGATGACCGGATCGTCTTCGGCGGCGGCGCGCCGCGCTACCGATGGGACGGCTGTACGGATGAGGATCGAAGCAGCGCGACTGCCCTCGATCGGCTTGCCAAGGAGCTTGCGAGGACGTTCCCGGCTGAGATTCTTGTGCGGGTAGCAGGGGGCTGGACCGGTGTCATCGGGTATGTCCGCGATGCCTTGCCGGCCATTCAGCGGATGCGCCGTAGGCCCTCGGTTCTCCACGTTCTCGGGTGGTGCGGACATGGCCTCGCGCTCTCGGTCGCCTCCGGGGCCTGGGTCACCCACCTGCTCTGCGACGGCGCCGCAATGGAGGATCTGCCATGGTACAGGAACAATCCACCACTGATCCCCTTCGAGCCAGTGCGCTGGCTCGCCGTCCAAGCCACCGTGCGGATGATGTCACTTCTGGACAGGATAGCGTAAGGAGGACATGCATGACCTTCACGCGCGAGACCGAGCACCCATGGCTTCATCCTCTCGATGTTTCGGCGCTGATTGACCACCCATCAGGATTCCTGGCATTGTCTCCTCGCAACCAGCGCTTCACAGTGGACGGCGTGCCGGGTTTCATCGCCTATCGTGAACAGGGGCGGCACTTGGTTGCATTCGGAGGCGTACACGCTCCAGCATCGTCACAAGGCGAGCTCCTCGACCGCTTCCTGACACAGGCCGCGTTACGCGGCCGGCGTGTGATCGTGGTGCAGGTGCGGGAGCCGCAAGTTCACATGTTTCTCGACCGCGGGTTTACGGTGAATCAGCTCGGCACGAATTTCACTCTGACGCTGCGTCACTACAGCCTGCGCGGTACCTCAAAGATGCAGCTCCGCAACAAGATCAACCGAGCTCGGAAGGCCGGCCTCCGGGTCGTTGAGGTAGGACGGGACGTGCCCCGCGACGAGCGCACCTTCGCGCACCTGCACGCCATCAGCGCAAAGTGGCTCGAGAGGAAGGGGCGGAAAGAACTCGATTTCATGGTCGGGGAGATCGGGGCTTACCAAGAATGCTGGCGACGAATCTTCATGGTCCTGGACGCGTGCGACCGTGCGGTCGGCTTCATCACGTACGTTCCGGTCTGGGGGAAGAATCCAGGCTACCTGCACGACCTCACGCGGCGTCTGCCAGCCGCACCGCCCGGCGCAATGGAGCTGTGCAACGCGTGCGCCATAGAGCGAATGATCGCCGACGGGGTGGAGTTCCTACACTTTGGCTTCACCCCGTTCATCGTTGAGGGCGAGGAGCTCCCAGGGGCCAACAGACTGGTTGCATGGGCGGTGCGGAGGCTGCATAGATACGGGAAGGTGATCTATCCAGCGGAGAGCCAGGCCCAGTACAAGCTCAAGTGGGGGCCGGACATCCTGGAACGTGAGTACCTCGCCACTCGCCCGCTATCGATCCGCAGCATAATCGACCTGCTTCTCCTCACCCGATCCATCTGAAGGCGATGAATAAGAACCTGCGGACATTCGTGGTCGTGAACCCGGCCTCGGCTTCCGGGGCGACGGGTCGTCGTTGGGACCGTATCGCCCGGGCGTTGGGGCGGGAGGTGGGTCCGTTCGAGCACGCCATGACGGAAGGCCCCAGGCACGCCACCGCCCTGACCCGCAAGGCTCTTGCGAACGGCTTCGAGATGGTCGTGGCCGTCGGTGGGGATGGAACGTTGAACGAGGTTGCGTGCGGATTTTTCGATGAAGGCCGTGCTGTGGCGCCAAACGCTTTCCTTGGCGTCATCCCGCAAGGGACGGGGTCTGATCTGCCCAGGGGATTCGGCATTGGCAGAACGATTGAGGAAGCCTGTGCCCGGTTGTCGGGGTGCAATGCCCGGATGATCGATGTAGGCCACGTGCGTTTCACCGGCCACGAGGGCCGGTCCGGGGAGCGGGTCTTCGTCAACGTGGCGTCGTTCGGTTGCGGGGGAGCTGTGGCCCATGCGGTCACGAGTGTCAGCAAGCGCATGGGAGGGAG
>DASWIN010000066.1:0-4908 GCA_036397655.1 Nitrospiraceae bacterium
ATGTTTTTAAAGCGATGTTCTTAGGGTTCTCACGTTTTCAATGCGACCTTAGCTGGGTTCGATTGAGAGAATCTTAATCTGAATTCTGCCGACAATGTCCGTCAACGGCAGCAGATCGACCGGCCGCTCCCCCTCGATTAATTTAATGTGCGTGGCATCCGCGCCGACTTGGCCGAACGTCGGATCCACCGGCAGCCAGCCGGAACCGACATGACTCTCCGCCCACGTGTGATACAGAAACCCGTCCAGCTCCTCCGAATACACCAGGCCGTTCACGACGCGCGTTGGAATCCCGAGGCTCCGCCCAAAGGCGGCGTAGAGCCACGTCAGGCCCTGGCACTCGGCCTTGCGCCCCTGCAGGACCTCGGAGGAGGAAAAGACATCCACCGGCGCCTGCTCCACGTTCTCTTGAATCCATTGGACGAGCCGCGTGACGCGCGCAATCGGATCGGGCGCATCCGCGATGATCGCGCGCGCCGTCGCCTGCGCCTTGGGGTCCGTGCTGTCCACCGCCATCGTCGGGTGCACATAGGGGGCAAGCGCCTCGCCGCCGGAGGCGGCTCCGTCGCTCATGACCGACGGATCGGCTCTTCGGATGGTACAGCGCGTGTCGCGCTCCACCCGCTCGCACTGCTGCGCCGCATCGGACGGCACGGCAAACGCGTCCGGCAACTCCTGCAGCAGCACCTGCATCGTGGTCACGTCGCGGGGCCTGGGCAACGGCACGTTTGCGCGGACCCGGCTGAACTCCACCAGCACGTCCCGCTTGTTCACGCTGGCCCGTGCCAGATAGCCTTTCGCCTGCCGTTCGGTTTCCAGCGTGGAAAACAGCAGCCCCCGCCAGGCCCGCTCCAGCACCGGTTCGGCCCGGTCGTTGATCCACAGCGTGGACTGCTGGCCCCCGAGTTCGGTTTCGATCCGGTAGGCCCGCCCCTGGTACAGATCGCTTTCCTGATAGGCCTCGATCGCCTGCGACACCGTGGCCAGCTCCTGGCGCTGGCCGTCGTAGACGCGATAGCGGTAGTGCCGGCCCACGGCGAGCCCCTGCAGCGGCGGGTACAGTCCGATGGCGCTGGTCGGATAGACCGCGTCGGTCAATGGGGTCGTATCCCGGGCGACGCGTCCCGCCGTTTCCCGTTCCACCACGAGCTGGTTATTCTGCACCATGCCCGTGAGCTTCAGCTTGTTGCCGTCGAGATCGAAGTCGTAGACAAAGCGTTCGAGCCGGAGATCCTCGGCCACCCAATCCCGCGCTTTGAGCGTGACCTGCTTGTTCAATCCCAGGAAATGGAACGCGAGCAGCGCCTCCGACCGCAGCTCATACCCGCCTGCCTGGCCCTCCGCCGGCATGATGGCCAGGTGGGTGAGCCCGATCTTCTCGCCGTTGAACACGACGCCAGTCCAGACGTCGCGATAGGGCCAGGCCGACAGGGCATACCGCGCCGGCGCCGGGGGGACGGCGGCCTCGCGGAAATACATCCGCTCGCAGCCGGTCGACGCGAGCAGCGCCGGCAGCAGCAGCCATCGGACCAAGTCCAGAAGGGGTCGGCGGGGCATGGGAGAATTATACTCCCGCCGGCTGTTTCTCCCTACTCCCTGTCTATGATAGATTCCCCTCGACAGCAGGATGTTGAAAAATGCCGCCAGCTTTGTTCTCGCATCGCTCCGAGGCTCAACGTACGGCAAAAAGTACGATTCGCCTCTTCGCTCGCTGCGGCCGCGCCACGGGACAAATGCGTGTTTCGGCACGCGTGGGGCAGGCCGGGTGTGACAGAGGCCTTGTTGAACATCCTGTCGGAATAGTTCATAGAGCCTTGAGGAGGAACCGCCGCCTGTGACGACGCCAGAGCCATCCGCGCCTTCCAATTTTATCCGCGACATCGTCGCGGAGGACCTGCGATCGGGCAAACGCACGCACGTGGTCACGCGATTCCCCCCGGAACCGAACGGCTATCTCCACATCGGGCACGCCAAGTCCATCTGCCTGAATTTCGGCCTGGCGATCGAACACCACGGCACCTGCCACCTGCGATTCGACGACACGAACCCTGAAACGGAGGACCCGGAATATGTCCGGGCGATCCAGGACGACGTGCGCTGGCTCGGCTTCGACTGGAACGACAAGTTATTTTTCGCCTCGGACTATTTCGAGAAGCTGTACCAGTTTGCCGAGCGCCTGATCACGAAAGGCAAGGCGTATGTGGATAGTTCGTCCGCCGAGGAGATCCGCAAGCGGCGCGGGACTCTGACCGAACGGGGCACCGACAGCCCCAATCGCGCCCGTTCCGTCGAAGACAACCTCGCGCTGTTTCGACGCATGCGCGCCGGCGAGTTCGCGGACGGCACCCACGTCCTGCGCGCGAAGATCGACATGGCCTCGCCCAACATCAACCTGCGCGATCCGGTGCTGTATCGCATCCGGAAAGCATCCCACTATCGCACGGGCGATGCCTGGTGCATCTATCCGTCCTACGACTTTGCGCATCCGCTTTCGGATGCGCTGGAAGGGATCACCCATTCCATCTGCACGCTGGAGTTCGAGGACCACCGGCCGCTGTATGACTGGGTGGTGGCCGAATCCGACGCGCCGCATCGCCCGCAGCAGATCGAGTTCGCGCGGCTCAATCTCACGACTACGGTCATGAGCAAGCGGAAGCTGCTTGAATTGGTCGAAAAGAAACTGGTCGGCGGATGGGACGATCCGCGCCTGCCGACCATCAAGGGCCTGCGGCGTCGGGGCTACACGCCGGAGGCGATCCGGTCCTTCTGCGAGGCGGTCGGCGTGGCCAAGCGGGACGCGACGATTGAAATGGCCCTGCTGGAACATTTCATCCGGGAGGACCTGAACAAGCGCGCGGCGCGCGTGCTGGCGGTGCTCAAGCCGCTGAAGGTTGTGATCACCAATTATCCGGAAGGGCAGGTGGAGGAACTCGACGCCGTCAATAATCCGGAAGACCCGGGCGCCGGGACCCGGAAAGTGCCCTTCTCCCGCACGCTCTACATCGAGCAGGAGGACTTTCGGGACGTCCCGCCGCCGAAGTACTACCGCCTCTCGCCCGGCAAGGAAGTCCGCCTGCGCTACGCCTATATCGTGAAGTGCGAGAGCGTCGTGAAAAACGAACGCGGCGAGATCATCGAAGTACACTGCACGTACGATCCCGAGACCAAAAGCGGAGGCCCGCAGGCCAATCGCAAGGTCAAGGCGACGATCCACTGGGTGTCGGCCAAGCACGCGCTCGACGCCGACGTGCGGCTGTACGATGCGATGTTGAAGACGGATCTCTCGAAAGTCCCGCCGGACCATGACTGGACGCTCTATCTCAATCCCCAGTCGCTGGAGAAACTGACCGGCTGCAAGGTCGAACCGAGCCTGCTGAAGGGAACCATCGGCAGCCGCTATCAATTCGAACGGCAGGGATATTTTTGCGTGGATCCGGATACGGCCAAGGGCACACTCACCTTCAACCGCACCGTGCCATTGCGCGACACCTGGGCCAAGATCGAAAAGGCGCAGTAGGAAGGTTAGCTGCTCAGAGCCTGAATGCAGGCAGGCGCTCCAGGAAGGCGGGTGCCGCGTCCCAGATATGGTCCACGACCGACTGAACATAGACGCTGGCCGCGTCCATGTCCGACGCCCAATCCGGCATCACCTCATGCAGGTCCAGCACCGGCTCCTCTCTCGCAAAGCACACCTGGTTGAACAAGGGCACCTCCCGCCCGAACTGTTCCTTGATGAACTCGCGATGGTCAATGCCCATCGCCACGGCCAGGTCCACGTGTTCCAGCAGCTCACGCGTCAGCTTGCGCTGGACATGCGCCGACGGATCGGCCCCCTTGGCACGCAGATAGTCGACGATCATCGGATGCAACGATTGCGGCTTGGCCACGATGCCGGCGGAGCCGACGATCATACGCATCTCCGGCCCCAGCCGCGCCTTCAGCGCATACTCCGCCGTCACGCTGCGAAAGACATTGCCCGTGCAGATGAATAAGACCGATTTCATAGGCTCATCTTACCAGAGCCCCTCCCCTTTTGACGCCACTCCCGGTAGAATGGCGGCCATGAAGACCTCGCGTACCCAGCCGGCCGGAAAACTCACGGTCGAAGTTGAAAAAATCCAGACCCGCCTCTGCCGTCTGGCCGGCCAGGCCATCGCCGACTATCAGATGGTCGAAGACGGCGACAAGGTCATGGTCTGCCTCTCGGGCGGTAAGGACAGCTACGGCCTGCTGGACATCTTATTGGTGCTGCAGCAGCGTGCGCCAATCCGTTTCGAGCTCGTCGCGGTTAACCTGGACCAGAAACAGCCGGGTTTCCCCGCCCATATGCTGCCCGACTACCTGACACGCCTTGGTGTGCCGTTCCACATCGAAACGCGCGATACCTATTCCATCGTCAAACGGCTGATCCCCGAAGGCCGGACGACCTGTTCGCTCTGCTCGCGCCTCCGGCGCGGACATCTCTACCGTGTCGCATCCGAGTTGGGCGCCACCAAAATCGCCCTCGGCCACCACCGGGATGACGTCCTTGAAACGCTGTTCCTGAATTTGTTCTATACCGGCAAGCTCAAAACCATGCCGCCCAAGCTTCAATCCAAGGACAGACGGCATCTGGTGATCAGGCCGCTGGCCTATGTCAAGGAAGAGGACCTGGCACGTTACGCGGAGTTGCGGGAGTTTCCGATCATCCCCTGCGATCTTTGCGGCTCGCAGGAAAATCTGAAACGGAAAGAGGTCAAGGCCATGCCCCCCAAGCTGCGCTCGAAGGACGGGCGGCATCTGGTGATCAGGCCGCTGGCCTATATCAAGGAAGAGGACCTGGCGCGTTACGCGGACTTGCGGGAGTTTCCGATCATCCCCTGCGATCTTTGCGGCTCGCAGGAAAATCTGAAACGGAAAGAGGTCAAG
>DASWIN010000067.1:0-9072 GCA_036397655.1 Nitrospiraceae bacterium
GTCATCGACAACTACGATTCCTTCACCTACAACCTCGTCCAGTATCTGGGGGAGCTGGGGGAGGACGTCCGCGTCTACCGCAACGACAAGATCGCCGTGAAGGAGATCGAGCAACTCCGTCCGCATCGGATCGTGATCTCGCCGGGGCCCTGCACGCCCAAAGAGGCGGGGATTTCCGTGGAGACGATCACGCAATTGGCCGGCAAGATTCCGATTCTGGGCGTCTGCCTGGGACATCAATCGCTGGCGATGGCGTTCGGGGGCGAGGTGGTCAGGGCCGACCGGCTGATGCACGGCAAGACATCCATGATTCACCACGACGGCAAGACGATCTTCCGCGATCTGCCGAATCCGTTCGAGGCGACGCGCTACCATTCATTGATCGTCAAACGCGAAACCCTTCCCGCATGCTTTGAGATCTCGGCTGAAACGGCGGAAGGGGAGGTCATGGGCCTTCGCCACAAGCAGCTGGGCGTTGAAGGGGTGCAGTTCCATCCGGAATCCATTCTCACCGCCGTCGGGAAGGATCTCCTCCGGAACTTTCTCAAACTTTAGCGTTGGGCCGGTTATGCCCGTTGGGCCCGTTACTCCCGTTCAGTGGAACCAGACCTAACGAACCAAACGGGCTCAACAGACTGAACTGGCTGAACAACCCATGATTAAAGACGCCATTGCCAGGCTGGCCGAACGGAGCAATCTCTCGGAGAAGGAAGCCGAGGAAGCCATGCTCGCCATCATGGACGGGCAGGCGACGTCGGCGCAGATCGCCGCCTATCTAATGGGACTCCGGATCAAGGGGGAGACCGTCGAGGAAATTGCCGGTTCGGCACGCGCCATGCGCGCCAAGGCGACCCGCATCCGCGTGGCCGATCCACTGGTGGTGGACACGTGCGGCACCGGGGGCGACCGGGCCCAGACCTTCAATATCTCTACGACGGCGGCGTTTGTCGTCGCGGGAGGCGGGCTGGCGGTCGCCAAGCACGGCAACCGCTCCGTGTCGTCCAAGTCAGGCAGCGCCGACGTGCTCGCAGCGCTCGGCGTGAAAATCGATCTGCCGGCGCAACTGGTCGAGGATTGCGTGAACGAGGTCGGGATCGGGTTTCTCTTTGCGCCGCTCTTCCACGGGGCGATGAAGCACTGCGCCATGCCCCGGCAGGAGATGGGCATCCGGACCCTGCTGAATATCCTGGGCCCCCTGACGAATCCGGCCGGCGCGGCAATACAAGTAGTAGGCGTATACGACGGTAACCTGACTGAAATTATGGCGAAGGTGTTGATCCATCTGGGCACCCAGCATTGTTTTGTCGTGCATGGGATGGACGGATTGGATGAGATTACGCTGACCGACCGCACGAGAGTGTCCGAAGGCAAGGCGGGCGTGGTGTCCAGTTATTTCGTGGAACCGGCTGACTTCGGGCTGCAACGGGTCATGATGAAGGACCTGACCGGCGGGTCCGCCGAGGAGAACGCGCAGATCACCCGGGAAATCCTCAAGGGCCGAACGGGTCCCAGGCGGGACGTCGTCTGCGTGAACGCCGCCCCGGCCTTCGTGGCCGCGGGGAAGGTCAAGACCTTGCAGGAAGGATGTGCGCTGGCCAACAGAATCATCGACACCGGCGCCGCCATGGGAAAGCTTGAGAAGCTGATCGCATTCACCAACAAGAAGCACGCGGCATGATCCTGGATCGAATCATCGAGCACAAGAGAGCGGAAGTCCGGCACAAGCAGAGCCGCGGCTATCTGGCCGAGCTCAAGGGCAAGATACGCGATCAGGCGCCGGCGTTGCCGTTTGCCATCACGTTGGAAGCGACGCGGAAACCCGAAAGTCCCGCGCTCGTCGCCGAGGTCAAGAAAGCCTCGCCGAGCCTGGGCCTGCTGCGGGATGAATTCAAGGACAAGTTCGAACCGGTCAAGATCGCCGAACAGTACAAGGAGCATGGGGCCTCCGCGGTCTCGGTCCTGACCGACGCCGAGTTCTTTCAGGGCAGCCTCGAGGATCTCAAGGCCGTGAAGGACAAGGTCGGCCTGCCGGCGCTTCGCAAGGATTTCATGGTGGACGATGTCCAATTCTACGAGGCGCGGGCCTACGGGGCCGACTGCGTCTTGTTGATCGTGGCGGCGCTGGAGAAGCGCCAGTTGGTGGATTTCTTCACGCTGGCAAAAGAGTTGAAGATGGACGTGCTGATTGAAACGCACCAGGAGAAGGAGTTGGACATCGTGCTTGAATGGCTTCCTGAGGCGCGGCTGATCGGCATCAATAACCGGGACCTGAAAACCTTCTCGACCGATCTTGGTGTCACGCTCCGTTTGGCCAAGCGCATTCCATCCGGAAAGGTCATCGTGAGCGAGAGCGGCATCCACAAGCGGGATGATGTGAAGCGACTAGTGGAAGCCGGCGTCCATGCGATGCTCGTGGGGGAGTCGTTGATTAAAGCTCAGGATACAGGGGCGAAGATGAAAGAGCTGTTTGGCCCTATCTAAATAGGCAGGCCACAGGTATGAAGAATGGTCACGGATAAATTCAGGATTGCTCACGTGTCGCGAGGCGTAAACTGTTCAAGGAGAAGATGAGTGCATCCTAAAGTCAAAATCTGTGGGATCACGAATGTCGAGGATGCCCTGGCGGCGGTGGAAGCCGGTGCGGATGCGATCGGCTTTGTGTTCCACCACCAGAGCCCGCGTCGAGTGACGGCGGATGTGGTCAAGCGCATCGTCGCGCAGCTCCCGCCCTTTGTGCTGCCGGTCGGCGTGTTCGTGAATGAAGATGTGAAGATCGTCAGGGATTGGATGGATGACTGCGGCCTGGCCATCGCGCAGCTGCACGGCGAGGAGGCGGCGGCCTATTGCGATCTTCTGGGACGGCCGGTGCTCAAGGCCATCCGATTGAAAGATAGGGGCTCGCTGCTCTCGCTTGCGGAGTACAAGGGGCGATTCCGGGTGCGAGGATTCGTGCTCGATGCCTTTTCAGCCGTATCCTACGGCGGGACGGGCCAAGTGACCGATTGGGCCCTGGCGGCCGAGGCAGCCCAGGCGGCACCGGCCATCCTGGCAGGAGGTCTGACGCCGGAGAACGTGGTGGAGGCGATTGAGAAGGTGAAGCCCTACGGGGTGGATGTAAGCAGCGGGGTGGAAACGCGTCCCGGCAGGAAGGACCACGCAAAAATGCGCGCGTTCGTCAATGCGGTGAAGCTTGTGCCGGGGTAGGGTGAGGGATATACTGCACTGCTTTGATGGCCTGATATTTTATGGCGAGCATTCCTAATCAGCACGGTCGCTTCGGGCGGTATGGCGGTCGGTATGTGCCGGAAACGCTCATGCCGGCGCTGCTCGAGCTGGAACAGGCCTATCTCAAGGCCCGGAAAGACCGGCGCTTCCAAGCCGAATTTCAATACTACCTGAAGCACTACGTCGGCCGTCCCACGCCGCTTTATTTCGCCGGCCGGCTCACCAAGAAACTCGGCGGCGCGAGGATCTACCTGAAGCGCGAAGACCTCTGTCACACCGGCGCGCACAAGATCAATAATGCCATCGGCCAGGCTCTCCTGGCGAAGCGGATGGGCAAGCCGCGGGTGATCGCCGAGACCGGCGCGGGCCAGCATGGCGTGGCGGTGGCGACCGTGGCGGCGATGTTCGGGCTTCAGAGCGAAATTTACATGGGCACGGAGGACATGCAGCGCCAGGCGCTGAACGTCTTCCGGATGCGGTTGCTCGGCTCGACGGTGACGGGCGTGGATGCCGGCAGCCGGACGCTCAAGGATGCCATCAGCCAGGCCATGCGCGATTGGACGACAAACGTCGGCACGACCCACTATATTCTCGGCTCCGTGCTGGGCGCGCATCCCTATCCGATGATGATCCGGGATTTCCAGGCCGTGATCGGCCGGGAGACCCGCAAGCAGATCCTGTCCGCTGAGAAAAGGCTGCCGGACCATCTGGTCGCCTGCGTCGGCGGAGGGAGCAACTCCATCGGTCTGTTTCACGCGTTCATCAAGGACCGCAAGGTCAGAATGACCGGCGTCGAAGCGGCGGGGTTGGGGATCGAAAGCGGGAAGCACGCGGCGCGGTTCGCCGGCGGCCGGCCCGGCGTCCTGCACGGCACGATGACCTACCTGCTGCAGGACGACGACGGGCAGGTCAACCTCACCCATTCCGTGTCCGCCGGCCTCGATTACGCGGCGGTCGGCCCCGAGCACAGCTATTACCACGATCTGCAACGCGTGCAGTACACTTCCGCAACGGATGAAGAAGCCCTGTCAGCATTTGATCTGCTGGCCCGCGAGGAAGGGATCGCGCCGGCGCTCGAAAGCGCGCATGCCATTGCCGAGGTCGTCAAGCTGGCGCCACGCATGAAGAAGTCACAGGTCATCGTCGTGAATCTGTCCGGCCGCGGTGATAAGGACGTCAATCAAATCGCAAGAATAAAAGGTGTGACCCTGTGAGCAACCGGCTGGACCAGGCGTTCGCACGGCTCAAGGAACAGGGCGAGAAGGCCCTGATCGCCTATATCATGGCGGGCGATCCGTCGTTGGCGGAGACCGAGCAACTCGTTCTGGAGTTGGAGCGGGCGGGCGCGGATATTATCGAACTGGGCGTCCCGTTTTCCGACCCGATTGCCGACGGGCCGGTGATTCAAAAGGCCGCTGAGCGGGCGCTGCGCAGCGGGACGTCGCTCAGGAAGATTCTCGCGACGGTGACAGCGCTACGGACCCGGACGAAGATTCCGCTGGTGCTGATGGCCTACTACAACTCGATTCACGCGTTCGGCGAATCCGACTTTTGCCGTGCGGCATCCAGGGCCGGCGTGGATGGCCTCATCGTGCCGGATATGCCGCCGGAGGAGGCGGGTGGGCTCGATGCGGAAGCGGGGAAGGCCGGGATCTGCGTCATTTATCTGCTCGCGCCGACCAGCACGCCGGACCGGCGCGCCATGGTCGCGCGGCGATCCCGCGGCTTCGTCTACTATGTGTCGCTGACCGGGATCACGGGCGCGAAGCTGACGGACCTCGATGGGGTGAAGAAGAACGTTGAGAACATTCGCAAGGCCACGACCGTCCCGGTTGCCGTCGGATTCGGCGTAGCGACGCCGGACGATGCCGCAAAGGTGGGCGCAACGGCGGATGGCGTGATTGTCGGCAGCGCGATTGTCCGCCTGATCGGCGATCATCAACACGACAGCCGGATGGCCGAGCATGTCGGGCGGTTCGCGCGCACACTGAAGGCCGCCTTGCCCCGTTGTGCCGTTGCCTGAAATTCGGAACGACCATGGCCTTATCCAAACGCGCCAAGTCATCCCGCTCCGCGGCCCGTGGGTCGGCGCCGACCCGCAAGCGCGTGCCCGTGGCACGCAATACGAATCCCATACCTCCCGGTCTGACCCTGGCCGATCTCCTGGTCACCCAGCAACAGCTGACGGAAGCGATCAGCGTGGCGATTCAGAATGGGCGGTCGATGGAGTCCATGGTGTCCGGCTGTTTGCGGGTGTTCCTGGACCGGACGGGCGCCGCCAGCGCCGCCGTCTATTTCGAGGATGAACAAACAAGGGAGATGCGCGTGCTGGCGACGTCCGGCGATCGCTCGGACGAAGAGGCCGCACGTCAGTGCGATCCGATGGTCGCGCGGGTCATGCGGGAAACCCGCGCGCTGGCGACGGCGGATTGCCTGGCAGCGCCCTTGAAGCGCCACCGATCGATTGAAGGCGTGCTGGCCGTCCACGGCTTGCCGCCGGATCAGCCGCGGGTCGAAAAGATCGCCGGCCTGCTTGACTTTTGCGCTTCGCGCCTGGCGGAGGCCCTGGACCACGTCCGGTTGATCGACAAGTACGCGCAGAAGATCAAGCGCATCCGGCAGATGGAGGAGGTCAGCCGGACGTTGAATTCCTCCGCCAATGAAATCGACATGCTGCGACAGGCTATTACCGCAGCCGTGGACCTGGTCCATGCCGATGCCGGCTCGCTGCTGATGCGGGAGGAGACGACCGGGGAACTGTTTTTCAGAATGGCCGTCGGCGAGAAGGGCGAACTGTTGAAGGAAATCCGGCTGAAACTGGGACAGGGCATCGCGGGGCTGGTGGCCCAAAGCGGGAAGCCGCTGATGGTCAACGACGCCCAGCACGATCCGCGCGTGGCGCGTGACGTGGACATGCGGACGGGGTATGTCACCAAGAGCCTGATTGCCGTGCCGATTTTGGTGCAGGGGAAGGTCATCGGTGTGCTGGAGGCGGTCAATAAGCGCAACGGCAAGCTGTTCAGCAGGTGGGATGTGGACGAGTTCGCCTGCCTGTCACACCAGGTGGCGCTGGCGCTTGAAAAGACGCGGCTGTATCGGGAGCATCACGGCAAGATCGGGCGGCTTCAGAAGCTTCAGGAAATCAGCGGGGTCCTGAACTCCAGCCTGAATCCGGCGGACATTAGAAAGCAGGCCATCGAAGCGGCGACCATGGTGATGAACGCCGAGACCGGCTCCCTGCTGTTGATGGATGAGGCGGCGCAGGAACTGTATTTTGATGTCGCGCTCGGCGAAAAGGGCGAGGGGATCCGCCAGATCCGTTTGAAGGTGGGGCAGGGCATCGCGGGGGCCGTGGCCAAGACGCAGCAGCCCGAGATCATCAACGATTGCTACAGCGATCCCCGATTCAACCCCGCGGGAGACAAGAAAACGGGGTTCCGCACCCGCAACATGGTCTGTGTGCCGGTGAAGGCCAAGGACAGGCTGCTCGGCGTGCTGCAGGCGATCAACAAGAAAGACGGCGCAGCCTTTACCCAGGACGACCTTCAGGACTTCGTCAGCCTGGCCAACCAGGTCGGCATCGCCATCGACAATGCCAACCTGTACGAGGAAATCAACCGCCTGTTGGAAGGGTTCATCAACGCCAGCGTGATGGCGATTGAGAGCCGGGATCCGACCACGAGCGGTCACAGCGGCCGCGTGGCGACCCTGTGCTGCGGTCTGGCGGAGGTGCTGGATCGGCTCGACAGCGGTCCGTTCAAGGAAGTGGCCTTCAATTATGACCAGATGAAGGAAATGCGCTACGCCGCCGTGCTGCACGATTTCGGCAAGGTCGGAGTACGCGAGCACGTGCTGATCAAGGCGGACAAGCTGTACCCGGGTGATCTCGCCCAGCTCAAAGCCCGGTTCGATTTTATCAAGCGGACGTACGAAACAAAGGCGCTGCGGAAAAAGGTGGATATGCTGATGTCCGGCGATCGGACGGCCACGGCTGAGCTGGTTGGGCAGGTCGATGAGGAACTGGCCAGGCAAATTGCGGATACGGACGGGATCCTCGAGTTTCTGCTGGCCTGCAACCGGCCGACGGTGCTGGCCCAGGGCGGCTTCGAGCGGCTCAACGACATTGCCAAGATGACCTTCGACTCCTACAACGGCGAGCGGTCCTACCTGACGCAGCAGGAGGCGTATACGCTGTCCATTCAAAAAGGCAGCCTGACTAACGAAGAACGTCTGGAGATCGAGAGCCACGTGACCCACACCTACCGGTTCCTGTCGAAGATCCCCTGGACCAAGACGCTCAAGAACATTCCGGAGATCGCCTACGGCCACCACGAGAAGCTGGACGGGAGCGGGTATCCGAGGCAGGTGCCCGGCAGCGTGATTCCGGTCCAGACGCGGATCATGACGATCAGCGATATTTACGATGCGTTGACGGCCTCGGACCGTCCGTACAAGTCGGCGGTCCCGACGCCCAAGGCGCTGGCCATCCTCGAGGACGAAGTGAAGCACGGCAAGGTGGATTCCAGCCTGTTCCAGGTGTTCGTCGAATCGAAGATCTACCAGCGAGCCCATCCCTCCTCCTGAAGCCGTTCACCTTCCCTGCCGATATTCAGCGATTGTTTGACAGATGCCGATCGCCTGCTAAGCTGAACGGGCGAGAGGCTGGTCATGGTCATTCCAGAGGAGGGGACACGATGAAACGGATGCGTGTGACCTTATGGAGCGCCGTATTGGCGCTGGCTCTGTGGAGCGCGGCGGTGCCGACCGGGGCCTCCGCCGAAGACAAGAACGGGAACGCGGTCCCGACCGGCGAAGATTCCTGGGTCGAACTCGAGGTGCGCGGCTGGGCGCCGTCGCTCCGGGGCACCGTACAAAGTTCAGCCACAAGCTTGATCGGATCCAACCTGAGCCTGGGCGACACGCTCGGCGTGGATACCTCGAGGCAATTCGTCTGGCCCAAGGCGACGCTGCATTTTGCCAAGAACCACCGGATCTGGGCGTCCTATCTCGACATGCGGTTCGCCGGCGATAAGACGCTCACGCAAACCATCACGTTCGGCGGAAACACCTTCGCAGTGAATCAGTCCGTCCACAGCGAGCTGGGATTCAAGGAAATCGCCGGCGGGTACCAGTACGACTGGCTGAAGTTCTCGAAATTTTCCTCGAATCTGAATCTACAGGTCCACTATCTCGACATTACCGCGAAATTGCGGTCCAATATGGTGGGGACGGTCTCGGAAAGTGTGAAGGCCCCGATCCCGACGATCGGCGGCGGCATCCAGATCTGGCCGGTCGACTGGCTGAAGCTGCACGGGGATTTCAACGTCTTCAAGCTCGGCGTGTCCGGCTTCAAAGGCGAGATGATCGACAGCCAGGCGGCGCTGACCGTGTCTCCGAAGGAATGGATCGGCGCATCGGTCGGGTACCGGTACTACCGCATCATCGCCCAGGATACGAAATCAGGCGATCGGGCCGACTGGTTGCAGCATGGTCCATACGTCAGTGTCATGGTACGGTTCTAGCAGGATCAGGTGAAATCGCTTGTCCCGCAGGATGGTCAAAAAGACCGTCCAGCGCGGCCGCAGCTAGCGAAGATGCGAGGCGTACTTCTTCTTGTACGTCGAGCGTCTGAGCGACGCGAGAACAAAGCTGGCGGACTTTTTCAACATCCTGCTAGAGGCTACTTGCCGACGATCCGGCCATCCTCCATCCGGATGATGCGATCAGCCTGGGCGGAGAGCTTGTCGTTGTGCGTGACGATGACGAAGGTCGTGCCGCGGTCCTTGTTCAACTTCCGCAAGAGGGCAAACAACGAATCGCCGGTGTGCGTATCCAAATTCCCGGTCG
>DASWIN010000068.1:0-1847 GCA_036397655.1 Nitrospiraceae bacterium
CGTGACGCCAATCGAGGGCCAAAGCCCCGTTACGGGGCTTGAACCGGCGCAGCCGGCTTAGGCTGCTCGTTTACGGCCGGTCGAGTGGCGCTTCCTAACCTCGCCCTCCCAGCCCGCTTGAGCGGGCTTTCGCCCTCCTGCTGCGGTGCGGGGATGCAACCGTTTGGGAAAGGCCGCTGAAAGCGGCCTGAAGCATTCAATTGAGTGGAGCGTCTAACCGGCCGTAAACGACCGGCCTAACACCCGCCCAAGGCGGGGAAGCGGCCTGAAGGCCGCTGCAAGCTGCCCGCCCGGCTCATTGCGGCTTCTACACGGTCCAACACAAATCGACCAAATGTACAAACTCGAGGCGTCGAGCCTGGCTCGACGCTGCAAGCTGAGAGCTTGCGCCACGACGCTCCAGGCGGCTTATGAGCCGCTGTCACGGGCACACACCGTTTCGCAACTCCCAATTCTGAGGGACAAACGCTCAGACACGAGCATCAAGAATCTCAAGGCGCGGGCCGCTCCCCCAACCCGGCGTGACCTGTTGGTACGCTAGACGGCATGAGCAGACGGTTCGCCATGATGAATGGGCTTCTGACGGCCTTGTTGCTGTCGTGCTCGGGGCCCGAAGTTGTGCCTGAGATACCGCGGCCCGAGCATCCGCGTCCGCAGTTTCAGCGCGCGGATTGGCTGACACTGAACGGCCCCTGGGAGTTTCGCTTCGACGATCTCGATGCAGGCGTCGCGGGGGAGTGGTGGCAACCCGACGCCGCCGGGTTCGACCGGCGCATTGTCGTGCCGTTCTGCTGGGAGAGCGAGCTTTCGGGCATCCACGACCCCAGCGGACATCAGATCGGTTGGTACCGGCGGCGGATCGAGGTACCCGGCGGCTGGGCCGAGCGGCGGGTGTGGCTGCGGTTTGAGGCCGCCGATTGGGAAACGACGGTTTGGATCAACGGCAAAGAGGCCGGACGCCACGAGGGCGGCTACACGCCGTTCGCGCTCGACGTGACGGATTTCGTCCAGCCGGGCGAAGAGGCGACGCTGGTGGTGCGGGTATTCGATCCTACTGACCGGCATTTGCCGACGGGCAAGCAGGTGGCGCGCTGGTATACGTTCACGAGCGGCATCTGGCAGACGGTTTGGCTCGAAGCGCGGCCGGCGACCCATGTCTCGCGATTTTCGCTGGCGCCCGAGAATCGCGGCGATTCCTGGTCGTTGCGCGTGTCGCTGGAAGCGGCAGGCCCCGACGGTACGGCCAACGTTCGCATTTCTTCGCCGGATTCGTCGGTGGCGGCACAGCAGGGGGCGCTCAACCTGCGCGGCGGCAGCGGACGCTTTGAGGCGGAGCTGGCGGTCAGTAGTCCGCGGTTGTGGACTCCGGAAGATCCGCAGCTCTATGGCCTGCGGATTGAGCTTTCGGGAGTTGAGGGTGCGGCCGATGTCGTGGAGACTTACTTTGGCCTGCGGACGATCGGGCGCGGGCCGTACGGCGATTTGCCGCACGAGGCGGTCCTGCTCAACGGCAAGCCGGTTTATCTGCGCGGGGCGCTCGATCAGTCGTTCAATCCGCGGGGGATCTATACGGCTCCGAGCGACGAGTTCCTGAAGCGCGATATGGAGCTGGCTAAGTCCGCCGGCCTGAATTTCCTGCGGATTCACATCAAGCCGGACGAGCCGCGGCGCCTTTATTGGGCCGACAAACTTGGCGTGCTGATCATGCAGGACATGCCGAACACCTGGGAGCAAAGCCCGAAGGCTCGCCAGGCCTGGGAGGCGACGATGCGCGGCGTCATCGAGCGGGACCGCAATCACCCTTCGATCATCGCCTGGTGCTTGTTCAATGAGACTTGGGGACTGGG
>DASWIN010000069.1:0-6737 GCA_036397655.1 Nitrospiraceae bacterium
TCGTTGCAAGCTCCGTTGCGTCGAGGTGCGAGAACGGAATAATTATCACCCGCCGGCAACGTTTGCACTTCAACTGAATGCCTCCGGCGACCCATCGGGCCAGGAGCTGCCCGCAGAGGCAGCGGCATTCCTCTGACGAAAGTTGTTCCGATCGCGTCATGGACGATCCCGGCGCTACTTCGATTTCTTGTGCGCGCCTTTCTCCTCCATGTCGATCACGGTTCCCTTGTCTGCGTCCACGTGGACCTCCGTGACCTTTCCATCGGCGCCGACGATCTCGACTTCCCAGACTCCCTTGCCGTGTTTCTTCTCATGCTCGGCCTCGATCACTTTCCCGGCGAGCTTCTCGGACGCGGTTTTGACTGCCTGCTCGATCGTGACCTTGGCCGTCTTGGACAGCTCGATGGCTTCCCTGGTCTCGTCCATTTCCTGCTTGCCGTCCTTGTCGCTCCATGCCGGAGTCCCGATCGCCAGAACTCCGGCAATCAATACGATCCCCGTGGCCGTTGCTCTCAGGGTGTTCATGGGCTGTTCTCCTTTCCTGGTTGGGTTTCTGCCCGTTCAAGTTTGCCCTCTTAAAACGTCATCTCGACGCCGCCGAACATCATAAACGGAGCCCCGGGCCGCGGGCCGTGGGGGTGGCGGGTGACGATATACTCAGCGTTCGTGACGTTGTAAAAGTTTGTGAACAGACGCACATTCTTTTTGTACTGGTAGCCGCCGGAGATATCCGTGGTTAAAAACGCATCCGTTCTCCCGAATCGCGCATTGGGGGTGCTGTTGATCGGATTCACCTGCGAATCGCTGTTGTCGGCTGTCGTGAATGTCGGGTCTACGTAGTACGCATCCACGTTAAGGTTCCACTTGTCATAGACAATGCCGGAGCCGAGGTTGAACTGAACCTTGGGGACATAGGGAACCTTGGCCCCAGGTATGGCCCCGGCAAAGAGGGACTCTTGATCGTTCGAGGTGGTCGCGGTCCGGATTCGCGCGTTGCTATAGGTGATGTTGAAGTACCACGGGTTTTTGAAGGGCAGTTGAAGGTGCGTGCCGGGATCGTACTGAACTTGATACTCGATGCCCTGATTGCGGATCTTCCCGACATTCTCAGATTTGGGGCTGCCGCCGCCGATGTTGTCACGGACGAGGAGATTGTTGAAGTCCGTGTGGAAGAAGGCGAGCTCGGTTCCAAAGGCCAGGCGCGGATTTTTGTAGCGTACGCCTGCCTCGAAGCTGAGCGTGCTTTCCTCTCCGAGATTCTCTGTTATGTGCGCTCCAGGCTCCGGGTTCGAGACGCCGCGCCAGATGCCGCCGAAGAGGCTGAGATCGGTCTTGACCTCGTAATTCAACCCGACGCCGCCGGACCACATGTCCATGTTAGCGTCGCGACTGGTCTCCGGGAAGGTCTGGGGACTCAGCCGGTCCAGCGTGAACCGGAGGTGCTCATACCGCAACCCGGGGCTGACCGTCAGGCGTCCGAATGTGATGTAATCCCGGATGTGAAGGGCAATGGCTTTGGTCCCCTCACGGCGACTGTCCTGACTGCCGGGAGCGCCGATCGCGACGGCGGTCAACGCACCGTTGGCCGCCTGCGTGTAGGTCTCATCGTGCTGGAAACGACGCATCTGGTCATAGTGATAGCGAGCGCCGGCCACGATGTTCTGCTTCACCTCACCGGTGCGGAACGTGTGATCCAGGACGGCTTCGACCCCCTGGGAGTAGTACCTCCGGTCGTTGTTGCGAAGCTTCCATGACCCTGCTGCGTTTCCCGTCAAGAGATTGGTGTTGCTCTCGACGCATTGAGACATATCGGAGGGGGCTCCGCCGCATGAGTCCAGTTTGGCCCAGTTTCGGTTGAAGGTATTCCCGTAGACTGTCGTGGTCAAAAGTGTCTCGTCCGCCAATTGAAGGAAATGACGAAGGTGGGTGCGGAACTGTTCCGTGGCGATGTTATCAAACCGGCTGGCCGCATACCTGCGGAACGGGTCGGCGCGGAAGTCCGCAGTCGTGGCGCCCAAATACGTCTCATCTGCATCCAGGTCCGTGTACCCGAGCCTGAATTCGAAGCGCTGGTACAGTCGACTGTTTGGTTCGAACATCATCTTGATCATCGGCTCGACCTTGGTGAAGCCGGTCTTATCGCCGTTGCGTACATCCGGCGGGTTGGTGTCGATGGTCTTGAAGCCATCGTTGGTCCGCTGCCAGTTCTCGACCAGGTAGCCGATCTTTCCGAAAGAGGTTTCGAGGGTGTTTCCGAAGTAGGCATGGGTCCGGATTTCGTTGAAGCGACCAAAGCCGGCCTTCAAGTATGCCGCTGAGGCGTTCGGAATCGGGGTCGAAAGATAGTTGATCACGCCGCCGGTCGTGTGTGGCCCATACTGAATTTGGCTAGAACCTTTGAGGACTTCGATGGCGTTCATCCGGCCCGTTGTCGGTGAGTAGTAGGCTCCGGGAGCGGAATAGGGCGCCGGAGCCATCATGACCCCATCCTCCATGATCGTGACCTTGCTGCTGCGTCCGGGATCGACACCGCGAAGACTAATGTTGGGGAACAGTCCGAATCCATCTTCTTCCCGCACATAGACACCCGGGACTTTTCGTAAGACCCGGTTCACATCGTCGTAGCTCTGAGCTCGGATGTCCTCTTTGTCCAGGTAGGCTGCGGTGCCGGAAATTTTCTTGATATTTTCCTTCGAGCCCACGATCGAACCGGTGACTTCGGTCACCGGAAGCTTGATCGGCTTGTCTTCCGCCTTGGACGGTTCCAACACGATCGGCGCGTCGGAATCCGCGGCATGACCGGTGAGGGGAAGCAGGAAGCTGCTTCCGGTGATCACGGCCACCGCGATAACAATTACGGTTACAATTCTCATTCTCAATAATATGCGACAGCCTTGCATGGGCCAGCCTCCTGTAGGTTTATGGGGTGCAGTTAAGGAACATGCTCCGAAACACGAATGCTGCCGGGCGGGAGCGGGGCGCCCATGAACGATAGACGTCCTGGAAGTACGAGGCCGTCATTTGAAGACAATTTTCTTGAGGCCGCTTGCGGGCAGCTCGACCTCGCCGAAGTCGGAGTCGCCCTTGAATTTGCCGTCGATCGCCAGGGCGAATTCGCCGGTTTTTCCGTTTTTCAACATCACCAGCAACGTCGGCAGGCCACTCGCGTCCGACCCCGGCTTGACGTCGATGACCTTAATGGTGTCGAACTTGACGTTGACCGTCGTCGTGCCGCGCTTGACCGGGATCTGCTTCAGCTCGTGCGGGACGAAGGCCGTTTCGCTGATCTTCTCTTCCCAGTAGAAAATGACGTTCTTGACCTCCGTTTCGATTCCCTGGGCGTCGGTCAGGGTGGCCTGAAACGCTTTCTCGCCTTTGGCCTGCGCCCAGGCGGCCTGGTCGACGGCGCAGAGCCCGGCGAGCAGGCCGATGCCGAGCACCCACATGCTGACAGACGGGGACTTCATCGTTTTAATTCTCCCTGCTGAATGAGTTTGCCGGTTCGAGGATCCACAAACAATTCCACCACACGATCGTCTTTCGTGACCACCTCGACCTCATACAGCAACCGGCCGTGAATGGCATGGAGCGCGGCCTCGATGACCTGCCCCGGCGTGTGCGCGGTCGCCGTTTTGATCGCCTCCATGACGGAGACCTTGGTGGCACGCGCCCATTTGAGTTTTTCGGCGTCGGACACCTCTTCGATTTCTACCGTGGAGAGTTCGGTGGCCGGGACCACTAAGGCCGGGAACAGGAGCCCCAGCAGCACGAACGCCATGAATCCCCGCAGCAACCGAAATGTCATCATGCACTCCTGTTATCGCAACGTATAGCTGATCGGGAACTGGAAAGTCACCCTGGGTTTTCCCAGTTCGTGCTTGAGCGGCAGGGGGGAGGCGAGCCTGATGGTTTCCATCGCCGCCTCGTCGAGCACCGTATGTCCGGAACTTTGCACGACTTCCAGATTCTCCACTGTGCCGTCTTCCCTGACCACGAACTTCAGCACGACCTTCCCCTGCCAGTTGTTTATCCTGGCCATCGCCGGGTAGCGTTTCAATTCTTCGATCCGGTCCCGGAGCGTTTCCGCCAGCCATCCATAATCCCGTTGAGGAGCCGGCGTAGTACGCACGGGCACGGTATGCACGTTCATCGGCCGGCTCACCGGTTCGGCCGATTGCGTCGGGGTCGCCGGCGCGGCAGCCGCCGGTTGTACCATGGCTGCCGGAGGGGGTGTCTCGATAGGCTGCGCCGTGCGCGCGATGACCTGGGGCTTCGATTGGATCGGCTGCGGGGCGGCCTGGACGACCGGGGTCACGGTTCGTATTTCCTGCCGCACCACTTGCCTGACTGTTTCAACGACCGGCTGAGATTCCACAGGCTGGCTTTCGACTGCCGGCTGGGGTGGGGAGGGCTGTGGCACCGGCGTGGGTGCCGGCTCGAGGACCGAGACATCCCACTTAAACGGTTCCGGCTGGGGCGCCAGGTGGAGATCCGTCATCAGGACAATGGCGAATCCCACCGCCATGCCGTGGAACAGCAGAGAGAACAGCCAACTGAAGGCATAGGAACCCGAGAACTGAAATGAGGAGGGCATGGTCTCCGTCACAGTTTCACCACTTCCAGGCTCACTTGCTTGAAGCCGAGCCCGCGCACTTCATCGACGACCTCGACAAACCGCTCCAGCATGGTAACACGGTCGGCCCGCACGACGACGAGCGATTCCCGCGGGTGGGGGGCCATCGCGTTCTTGAGCGTCTCCTTGGTTACGGCCTGCTCGTTCAGGTAGAGCTGTCCTTCCTTGGTCAGGGTGAGGATCAAGGGCACGTCGCGCCGGTCGCCGGCCTCCTTGGCCTTGGCCAGGTCCACCGGAATCTGGCCGGTCGTGATGAACGTCGCGGTGGTCAAGACGATCACCAGCAGCACCAGCATCACGTCCACGAGCGGGATCACGTTGATCTGGTCGAGCTCACGATCCATGCTGAACCTGATAGAGCGCGATCAATTCCATGACGCGCCTGCGCAGGACGTTGTTCATCACCACGCAGGGGATGGCCACCAGCAGGCCGACCGCCGTGGCCTTCAGCGCCAGGCTCAGGCCGATCATGATCGTGCTGACCGCCATCGTGCCGGAGGTGCCCATCGTATGGAACGTCAGCATGATGCCCAACACGGTGCCCAGGAGGCCGATGTAAGGGGCATTGGCTGCGACCGTGCCGATCACCACGAGCCGTCGTGTCAGCGCGATTTCGAATTCCTGCCGGCTCGGGAACTGGCGGACGTCCACGCGGCGATAAAACAGCCAGCGTTCGACCGCGACGGCGACCGACCAGACGCTCAGCACCAGGAGAAGCCCGATGACTCCGTAATCGACCGTTTCTTTCAGCGCGTCCACAAAAATCCTTTCAGGCGAATTATCAGTTTCCTATATAAGTGAATTTGATAAGCAGTATCATTAACAAAATACAGTCTGCCTGTCAATAGCAATGTTTTCCTCATCCGTCAACGATCTCGCACCCGCCCGGACGCGGCGGCCTTGTCCTTGTACGCCTCTGATGTTAGGGACCCAACCGTTGATCGAACAGGACGGTGTGGGTGGCATTGACCTGCAATTCGACGGGCGTGCCGACCGGATAGACGGTGGTCGAGGGCTCGCTGCTGTGGACGACGCGCCCGGACGGCAGGCCGACGGTATAGAGATTCTCGGAACCGTGGAAGCGGCGGGCAACGATGTGCGCGAAGCTCCGTTCCACCGGCACGATGTGGATATCGTCCGGGCGGATCATCACCACCACCTGCGCGCCGCGCGGGTAGCCCGCCTGGTTCGGGAACATGCCGATCTCGGTCTGAACCGTGCCATTCTCGATCGTACCCGGAATGAAATCCGCCTGGCCGACGAAGTCCGCCACGAACGGCGTTGACGGCGTATGATAGATCGCTTCCGGCGTGTCGAGTTGTTCGAGCCGGCCGTTGTTCAGGACGGCGATCCGGTCGGCCATGGCAAACGCTTCATCGTGGTCGTGGGTGACGAGGATCGCGGTGGTTTTCGTCCGCCGCAACAGGTCGTGGAGATCCTCACGCATCTTGCCGGCCATGTCCGGGTCGAGGTTGCTGAAAGGTTCGTCCAATAGGAGCACGGCCGGTTTCTGCACCAGCGCGCGGGCCAGCGCCACGCGCTGCTGCTGCCCGCCGGACAGCTCGTGGGGATAGCGCGCGGCGAGATCGGTCAGCCCGACCATCTCCAGCATCAGGCGCACCTGTGTGGTCCGCTCGTCCGCGGCGAGATGCCGGAGCCCGAACGCGACGTTGTCGCGCACGCGCAGGTGGGGGAAGAGGGCATATTCCTGGAACACCATGCCGATGCGCCGTTGCTCGGTCGGAAGGAGCCGGCCCGGAGCCGACACCAGCCGGCCTTCGAGGCGGATTTCGCCTGCCGTGACCGGCTCGAAGCCCGCGACGGCGCGCAAGGTCGTGGTTTTCCCGCATCCCGATGGACCGAGCAGGCAGACGATTTCTCCCTCTTGCGCGGCGAAGGAAATGCCGGTGATGGCCGGCCGGTCCACGCCGTAGGCGCAGGAGACGTTGCGGAGCTCCAACACGGTCGGGCGATGCGACTCGCGTGGTGGATGGGCCGCGTGAGGAGTCTGTTCATTAGAATGAGGCATGGGGTCGGATTGGAACATCGGTGGGTCAGGCGGCTCGCCAGTCCTTTGAAAGCAGCAACAGAATCGCCGGGATGG
>DASWIN010000070.1:0-2916 GCA_036397655.1 Nitrospiraceae bacterium
GTCCTCTCCCATCCATCGTTTGGCGCTCCGAAGCACCGAGTTGGGGTTCGCGACTCCTGGCGGTCTGCCTGACGTTCCCCGGCAGAGGGTGGCGACGCATGCCGCCGACACGGGGCAAAACCACGGCAGGCCTCCCAGCGCGTCTTTCCAGGTACTAGACGGGCGACGCGGTCGCCCTATTCCCTTTGGCGGCCCGGACCTCCGCTTGGCGAGTCCAGGAGGGAAAAATCGGAAAGATTAGGAAATTGCGGCACGCGGGTCTTGACCGCCGCGGCGAAGGCGGGATTTGTGAGCCGCAGTCCTAGGTCCGCACGACCACGTCGATGATCGCGAGGACCGTGAAGCCAATGGCCAACGATCCCGGAATCAACAGGATTTGCAGCGCGGCGGCTTTCATCGGTAGCTTGCCGGAACCGGTGGTGAGCTGCCGCCCGGCGGCCGTGCCGGCGCCACCGGATGGCGGCCGCTGCCGGCGGGCCGGGCGGCTGCGCAAGGCTTGGTTAACGGTGATGCCGGAGATCCCGATGGCAATCAGGGAAAACACCAGACACACCGCAAAGACGACCTGGCCCTGCAAGGTCGTCCCCAAAATGATGATCCAGGGGACGGCCAGCCAAACACAAAGCCCGAGCCCCGTCAGCATAAGGCGCCGCGGTGGCCGCTCCACCACGGACCCTGGCCTAACCCGTGTCGTGTCTTTCCTTTCGTGCTGCTTACGGGCGGCCATGAACGCCACTTGGGATCCCGCGGCATCGGTTGCAAGGGGCCGAGCCGTCCATCAAGGCCAATCATCGGTGGGGTCGTGTATGGATGCGCGAACCTCCCCGTTTCGCCTTCGCCTATCAGGTCGGGCTGCCACACGATTGAGGCCCACGCGTTTTGCCGAGCATCCCCTCGCAGGCAAAGCAAGCTGAAAGCCGTCCCGCCGTTCCAGGTGTTGGAGAGAGCGGGGCGATTTCAAGTCATCCGCTCCCAACGCCCGCTCTCCGTCATGGGTTCAGTCGCTCGGCGTGATGCCTGCGTCCGCTCGAGCTCCCCGTCGAGTTCGCCGGTACTGTTGGCGCCTATTCGGGTGCATGGTTCGCGGTCAGGTTCTCCTCGTTTCCGGTAAAGAAGAACCCGCTGCCGTGACGGCAGCGGGTCCAGTGCGATCTCGATCCCTCGGGGGGAGGCGAAGCAAGGGATCGATCAGGAGAGCCATTCCGGGGAATGCAACGCATGAGTAAAGAGGCCGCTCTCCTGCTCTATGGACGAGGCTCCGTCGAACTGTATTCCAATTGGGTCCACCTCCGATGACGTCGGAGGCGGCATTTCTCGCGGCCGACGTTGCGATTGCCGCAGTGCCTCGAGGGGGCGGCGATCGCTACCGGCCGGCCGCGGTCGGCTCGCCGTCTTTAGCCGCTGGACGCCATTGCCAGTCCGAACTTGACCCGAACGGTCTTGGTTCCATCCGGTGGCCCAGCCAGCCGTGTTTGGAAGGACACGCTCTGACCCGGCGCAAGCTCGTTCACTGACGGGGTGAAGGTCCATTGCTTGAGGATCGTGCCGTCGGGGCCCTCGACCTCCGCGGTAAGGGGCGGCACCGGCCGTTGACGCTGCGAGGTGTTCACGACGACACCCTGCACGACCAGGGTGTCGACCCCATCGATCTGCTCCTTCCGCGGATTGACGAGATAGACCCGCAACCCCTTGGCGACGATCAGCTGCTGTTCCTCGCACGGCCGATAATCGTCGCCCCCGCCGATTGCATTCACGTATCGGTCGATGCAATGAGAGGCCGCGTACTGATTCTGATCCAGGCTCGGCCAATTGACGCCGAATCGCGCGCTTCTGTCCGTACTGCCCTTGCGCAGCTGAAGCGAGTAGAGGCCGTCCTTGAGCGGTTCGCGCGGAGTGACGCGAAGCACGTCTCCACGCCCGGCAACCGGCTGCAGAATGATCGGGACTGCATAAAGCTCGCCCTTGGGCACACCCCAGCGGCTGCTCGTGTTGGGCAGGATGTCGCCATCGGGCGAGATCTGACTCCGCACCCAGCCAACACTACCGAGACGCACGCTTTGTCCGGGTTCCTCCTGCTCGTACTGAAGGCTGGGGTGGAAGACCACGAACTCCGTGTTCGCCGGCAGGCTTGAACGCCACGCCCAGGTCTCGTTTTCCCACTCGCGGTTTCCATCGAGGCGCTTTAGTTCGCCACCGCGAACGATATAGATGCCTTGCTCATCCGGCACCAGATGGGCGTCGGGATAGTCGCGCTCGGAGGAAAAGCTGCACGCGGCCACGAGCGCGGCCATCATGGCCGCCAGCACGGATTTCTGCCAGGCAGATGCGTTTTCGAACATGGTTCCGAACTCCCGAGCTGTTACAGACAATCGGCTCCCCGCTCCGGAGAAATCTCCGGCCTTGGCTCAATCGGACCTGGTCGTAGCGGTTGCGCTCGAGTGCGCCGTGGCGCTGCATCCGCCGCCTTCCGTTGTCTCAAAATCCTCGTCGTGGTCGTAGTCGTTCTCACCGTTTGCGCTTGCCGAGGCCGTGGCGGAGGAACGGGCCTGACATCCACCCTGGCCGCTCGACTTCGAGCCGGCATTTGCGCTGGCCGAGGCTGAGGCCGAGGCATCGGCCTTGGTATTGTCCTCGCTATTCGCCGCGCCGCTGGTGTCGACGTTCGAATCAGTCGGTTCCACCGTCATCTCGATTTCTCCTGTCGGTTGGGCCTTGCTCTCGGCGGCAAGGCTGGCGCCGTCGCGCCCGAGGGGTGCAGCGCTCACGGCCCAAGCGGCAAACGCTGCAACAGTGCCGATCATCACGACATTCCTTGAAAGCATCGGTGATCTCCCATCGCTTCCGTGACTCTTGTTTGCGAGTGCTTGACGCGTGTAAGCACGACCTATTCCCGGTCGGGGGGGGGCGGGGGGGGGG
>DASWIN010000071.1:0-9775 GCA_036397655.1 Nitrospiraceae bacterium
CGAGAATCATGCGCAGCAGCGTGGTCTTGCCGCTGCCGTTGGGGCCGACCAGGCCGGTGCGGGTTTCCGGCCGCAGATGCGCGGTGGCATCCTTCAGAAGAATGCGCGTCGCAAATTGCTTGTCGACGTGTTCGATTTGGAGCATGGCAACACAAATCCCTTGAGAATGTGATCAGCGCGCGAACAAGAACAGACGGGGGACGTCAGTCAGAGGAGGAGGACAAAGAATTGACTGGGAGTGGAGTAACGAGTCATGCGTAATTTTAATCCTGGTATGGCTTGCCAACCTTCGCCTGCACTGCTCATTCAAATAGTTGGCTTGCCAGCCGAAGCCCGCCGAGCATCAAGCCTGCCGAACCTCAAGAAAGAAACACTTGAGGGTTTTCTCCGACGGCATCAGTAGCGATAAATCTCAACTTAGCCGTCGGCTCAACCGAAGGTTGGTATGGTGGAGCTGGCCGGGATTGAACCGGCGACCTCCTGCATGCCATGCAGGCGCGCTCCCAACTGCGCCACAGCCCCACCCGACCGAAGTAAATAGTCAAAAGTAACAGGGAAAACAGCGGGAACGGAGGGGATGCTAACACGGCCTCGCCTTGCTTGACAAGCATGGCGGTGCATCCTACTATGGACTGCACCACGCTCTGATTGGTGCATGGAGGCCCGGTCAGGGCTCTTTTTTTGAGAGAATAAGCGAATAGCAAGCAGCAAGTAGCGCATAGCGAAGAGTTTTCAGCTCCGGCTATTTGCTATTAGCTACCCGCTATTCGCTGAGAGTGAAGAAATGGCCAATCTCGTAATCGTCGGCACTCAATGGGGTGACGAAGGCAAGGGGAAGATCGTGGACATCCTGTCGCGCGACGCGGACATCGTCGTGCGGTATCAGGGCGGGTCCAACGCGGGCCATACGGTGATCAACCACCATGGGACGTTCGTGTTCCATCTGATCCCGTCCGGCATTCTGTATCGCGGCAAGACGTGCATGATCGGTCACGGCGTCGTGATCGATCCATCCGCCATGATCGAAGAAATGGACGGGCTGCAGGCGAAGGGCGTGAAGATCGGCCGTAACTTTATCGTCAGCGAGCGGGCGCACGTCATTCTGCCGTACCACAAGGCGATCGAAAAGGCGTCCGAGCAGTCCAAGGGCTCCCGGAAGATCGGAACGACGGGACGCGGCATCGGGCCCTCCTACGCGGACAAGATGGCCCGCATCGGCATTCGCATGGGCGATCTACTCAATCCGCAGCTCTTCCGGCGCAAGCTGGAGGAAAACGTGACGGAGATGAACACATTCTTACAACGCCTCTACCAGATGGAAGGATTCCAAGTCGAAAAGATCTTTCAAGAGTATCGGGGCTATGCCGACCGGTTGAAGGACCACATTGCCGACACGACGCTGTTGCTGAGCACCGCCATTGATCGTGGAAAGTGCGTGCTGTTCGAGGGCGCGCAAGGCACGCATTTGGACGTGGATTGCGGCACCTATCCCTACGTCACGTCGTCCAGTGCCGCTGCGGGCGGCGCTTGCACCGGGACCGGCGTCGGGCCGACCAAGATTGACGGGGTGCTGGGCATTGCCAAGGCCTATGCCACGCGGGTCGGCGGCGGGCCGTTTCCGACGGAGTTGAAAGACGACGTGGGCTGTTGGCTGCAGGAACGAGGCAAGGAATTCGGCGCGACCACGGGCCGGGCGCGGCGTTGCGGCTGGTTCGACGGCGTCGTCGTGCGCTATGCCACGCGGGTGAACGGGCTCACGTCGCTGGCCGTCACCAAGCTCGATGTGCTCGACGGCTGCAAGGAAATCAAGCTCTGCACGGGGTACCGGTACAGCGGCCAGGTCTACAAGGACATGCCCGCTGATCTGCAGATCCTGATGGACTGCGAGCCCGTCTATGAATCCTTCAAGGGCTGGGCGGCGCCGACCACCGGTATCACCTCGTACACGAAGCTGCCGCCGCAGGCGAAGCGGTATCTCGCGCGGATCGAGGAACTGGCCGCCTGCCCGATCGACATCATCTCCACCGGGTCGAAGCGCGACGAAACGATCGTGCTCAACAATCCCATGTCGCCAAAGCGGCGCAGGCCGATGTCGAAATCCCACCGCAAGCGGTAAAAACGTCACCCGGTCTATCCGGCCATTGACCATTGACCGTCGACCCTTTACCATTGTCCCCGGGAGAGCTTGGATTATCCAGGGGTACCGTCGCGAGGCAGTTGAGACCGAAGGCCGCCGTGGCTGCTCGCAAGTGAGGACGACGCAGGCGTATCCACAGCGATACGTCGAGAAGGCCGAACGAGAACGGCCGCGCCGGTCGAGAGGATCGACTGCCGCAGTAGGTATCTCTGGATATTCCAAGCTCAGGTGAGCCGGTAGCTCAGTCGGTAGAGCATCGCCCTTTTAAGGCGAGGGCCCTGGGTTCGAGTCCCAGCCGGCTCACCAGCCTTCGCCCGCTTCTGGGAAACGCTTCGGCGGGCTTCGGCTGGCAAGCCATCAAGATTTGGTATGAGATGCGGGCGAAGGTTGCCCGCCGTAGCCTTGGCGTAGGCGGGCAACACTCCATTCCCATCAATTGACTCCGAGATGTCTCTCGGCCACGAAGGCGGATTCAACCCAAGCGGGGAAACGGTTGTGACGCGTTTTGATGACTTGCCCAAGCCAGGAGGTTCTGAGTGACGCCACAGCCCGCAGGCAGTCAGATTAAGATCTTGATCGTGGATGACAACGATAAGATGCGCGCGTTCGTGCACGAAGCCTTGCAGTCTCTGCCGGTGATGATTCTCGAATCGGAGAATGGGATAGAGGCCATGAATTTGATCGAGCAGGAGAAACCCGCACTGCTGATCACGGATTACCAGATGCCGGCATGGGATGGTCTTGAAGTGTGCCGGCAGATCCGCAAGCAACCCGGTTTGAAGCACATTAAAATTCTTATGGTGACAGGGCACGTAGTCGATCGCGAACTCTTACAAGCCGTCAACTTCCGCCTCGTCGACGCAGCGTTGAGCAAGCCTGTGAATCTGACCGAGCTCAAGCAACTGACCAAGCACCTCCTCGGGCTCGACGCGTCTCCTCCAACTCCATAACGAGTGGATCGCAGTCCCACTTTCAGCGTCGTGGCATCCAAATTTGACGCGCGGGGATAAAACCCTTAATCTAGCCCCGTTTTGTGTGTCTCCTCTCAACCGGCGAGGCTCCTTGCTGACCATTAGCGCCCCTCTCCTTCGAGCCTCAGATCCAGGTGCCCCCGTGTTCGGGGCCGTGCGCTTCATCGGCAGAGCCGGGCTCGTGAAGAATCTGGCAGGCCGCTGCAGCGCCTGGCAGTCGGTGCTGCTCTATGGAGGGCCGAGGCTCGGCAAGACCTCGTTGCTCCTCCAGCTTCGGTGGGTGCTGGAGCGCCAGCAGACACCGTCGTGGTCGCATCCGGCCGTGCACTACCTGGACATGTCCGGACAGGATATCCGACGTAAATTTCTGCTCGGAGAATGGGATCAGGTGCAGGTGCTGCTGCTCGACAATTGCGAGGCGCTGGTGGCGGAGGGGGATCGCCTCGCGAAGATGATGACATCTCATGTCCAGCCTGGCGCATCCGGTCAGGCGATCGTGTGGGCGGGTGATCGCCGGTGGTATGAGTATGCGAGGAGCGCCAAGGCCGTGTTGAACCTTCAGCTTGCCCCGCTTGCGGTCCTGCTCACCGGTGAAGCGCGGTCGCTCGTCGGGCCGACGCTTCAGCCCGCGCAGATCGATGCGGCCCTGGAGTATGGCGGGACACATCCGTATGTGCTCAAAGTGTTGCGGGCACAGTATCTGGCGGCTGTTCCACAGGCCAGATCCAAGACCGTCATGCGCGCCTCGGCGGAGCAACTGGCGCCGTTCTTTAAGGCCTGCGTGGAGGCGATGGAGCCGGGCGAGCACACACTGTTCCGCTGGCTCGCCAGAAAAGGGAAGCCTGCGAATCCCAAAGAGGCGGCCAAGGCCTTGAGAGTCGGATCTGTGAAGCAGACGGCAGACACCCTGTGTTATCTTGGGCTCATCAGCCGCTGGAACCTGGAGGACGGCGCCAAGTTACATGCGAGTTGCCGCCTGTTCAACGAATGGTACCTGGCGGCGCAACGCGGGTGAGCGAATATGATGAAACTGACGCGCTCGGCCGTGGAGCACTTGAAGGCGCTGATCCTCGAGCATCCTGAGGATCCCGTCGTCCGGGTGCAGGTCAGTGACCTGGACGATCACCGCTTGACCTTCAGCATCACCCTGGAGGATAAGGTTCAGCCGGACGACGATGCGCAGACCATCGACGGCCTGACCATTGCGGTCGCCGGCGTCAGCGCGTCGCGGATGGACGGCATCACCATGGATTATCAGGAGCCGGGGGGATTCAAGTTCCACCATGCCGATCCGGAAGGGGACTTCCGGCTGGATCTTATCAATTTAAACTAGGCGAACCCTAACGAAGGAGCAGACATGGCAGACGTGACCACTTCCTCGGGATTGATATACGACGACCTCACTGTTGGCGCCGGCGCCGAAGCCAAGGCGGGGCAGACAGTCAGCGTGCACTACACCGGATGGCTCACGGACGGCAGGAAGTTCGATTCCAGCGTGGATCGGAAACAACCGTTCGAATTTCCGCTCGGCATGGGACGGGTCATCAAGGGCTGGGATGAAGGCGTGCAGGGCATGAAGGTCGGCGGCAAGCGCAAGCTGACGATTCCTCCCGGGCTGGGTTACGGGGCCCGCGGGGCCGGCACCGCCATCCCGCCCAATGCCACGCTGATCTTCGACGTCGAGCTGCTAGGCGTCGGGTAAATCTTCCATATGGACGGTCCGCGGGAGCAGTTCTTCGCGCCGTGCCCTCGCGGGCTGGAATCCGTTCTCGCCGATGAACTCAAGGCGTTGGACGCCGGGAGCCTCGCTCCGACACAAGGCGGGGTGGGATTTAGCGGCCCCTTCGCTCTCTGTTATCGTGTCAATCTTGAGAGCCGGATCGCCAGCCGGGTGCTCTGGCGCGTCTGGCGGGGGCCCTACCGCCACGAGCAGGATCTCTACGAGGCGGCAGCCGCGCTGTCCTGGCGCGACTGGTTCTTCCAGGATCGAACCATCAAAGTGAAGGTCAGCGCGCAGCAGTGCCCGCTCAAGAGCCTCGACTTCGTCACCCTCCGTATCAAAGACGCAATCTGCGACTACTTTTTCCGGATCGCCAAGGCCCGTCCCAGCGTGGATACGGCGGCGCCGGACGTTCGGATCGACGCCTTCCTGGACGCCACGCACGCCCTGCTCTATCTCGATACGTCCGGCGAGCCGCTCTTTAAGCGCGGATTCCGCGCGGCGCGCACCGACGCGCCGCTGCGGGAGAATCTTGCCGCGGGCCTGTTGAAACTGGCGGGGTGGACGCCGGACCAGGTGTTGCTGGATCCTATGTGCGGGGGAGGCACGTTCTTGCTGGAGGCGGCCCAGGTCGCCCGGCGCATCGCGCCGGGACTGGGGAGACGCTTCGCGTTCGAGAAATTGAACGGGTTTCAGGACAAGCCGTGGCAGGCGCTCTGCGACGCCAGCCGCGCACAGCAACGGGCGGATCAGCCGCTCGGAATTTTCGGAAGCGACGTCAACGGCAGCGTGCTGTCGGCGGCGAGGGCCAACCTGGAGGCGGCCGGCCTCGCGGATGCCGTGACGCTCAAGCAGGTAAGCGTGCTGGACGTGAAGCCGCCGGCGGAGTCGGGTGTTGTGCTCATGAACCCGCCGTATGGCGTGCGGACGGGCGAGCAGGATGAGCTGGCCGAGCTGTACCCGCGCCTGGGCGACGTGCTGAAGCAGCGCTTTGCCGGCTGGCGCGCCTATATCTTCACCGCCGACCTGCGCCTGCCCAAGCTGATCCGCCTGACTCCATCCCGCCGCACGCCGCTCTTCAACGGCGCCCTCGAGTGCCGGCTCTATGAGTTCCGGCTCGTCCAGGGCCCGATGCGACGGACGTTGCCGAAGCAATCGGGAGCGGTGTGAGATGGCACGCGGATTCGCGCTGACGATCGTGGGAGGAGTCTTGACGGCGGCAATCGGATGCGCGGTCACGCCCCCGCCTGAAGCTCCCCATGACGATCGGCTGCCGGCCGCGTCGCTCCTGGGCAAGGTCCACGGCGACATGAAGCGTGAACTGGGCACGGCGGAGGCGGCAGTCCTGGCGAGGCCGGCCGATCCGGCGGCAGATGCCGTGCTGTTCAGGCTGCCGCTGGTCCTGCAGACTTTGAGGAACCCCTGGCTTGGTTTTGAGGTGCTCGAACAGCGGGTGTTTCGCGTGGCGGTGGCGCCGCTGCGGCTCCACCCGACTGCGGAACTGGTGACGGCGTTGCAAGACATGCTCGGCCGTCCGGCAGCGCTGGGCACGCTGGCGACCCCT
Source organism: Nitrospiraceae bacterium (assembly GCA_036397655.1). Lineage (GTDB taxonomy): Bacteria > Nitrospirota > Nitrospiria > Nitrospirales > Nitrospiraceae > 2-02-FULL-62-14. Next base: position 6,393 of record DASWIN010000071.1, read on the forward strand.
CCCGTCTCAACCAGGCCGGAAGACCACCTCGCCTACCTCGAAGCGGTGCTGGTCGAGGCCGACCGGCGCCGGGAGCGTGCGATCGAGGGGCTGAGCCAATCAGAGCGGCGGTTTCTCTTCGAGCATGCGGCGTTCCTGGCCGACAACTTTATACCGCAACTGTCCGAGCAAAACGAGGACCAGCGCCTCCGCGCGCTTCTCAATAACCGGTTTTTCAAGCTGACGGCCGATCGGATCAACGGAGCGGAGTTACTCGCCGCCGCGCAGGGCGTCGCCGGTCTCGCGGACGAAAACTGGCTGCGGGCGGCGCAGGAGGCCTTCAGCGCGATGCCGTCCAAGCCACTCTCCTTGCCCTGGGTGACGGGCACGGTTTTGTTGGCGAGGGAGACGACGGCGGGATGGATCGTCATCGGGGGGCGGGACTCCAACACCTATCGCGAGGCAGGGCAGCAGGTCGCGCTGCTGCTCGACCTCGGTGGAAACGACACCTATGTCGGCTTCACCGCACCGATGAACGAAACACAGGGCATCAGCGTGGTCATCGATCTCGAAGGCGACGACACATACGAGGCGGCTTCGTTGGGCCTGGCCACCGGACGGCTCGGGGTGGGGATGCTGTTGGACCTTTCGGGGAACGATCAGTATCGTCTCGCGGCGGGGAGCGGCGGCGCCGGGTTCGCGGGCATCGGCCTGCTGGTCGATCAGGAGGGCCACGATCGCTACGCGGGATCCCGTTTCACGCAAGGTGCGGCGATCGGCGGAGTGGGCCTGCTGCTGGATCGATCCGGCAACGACGAGTATCGCAGCTTTGGGTATGCGATCGGATTCGGCGGTCCCCTCGGATTCGGCGCGGTCGTCGATCTGACGGGCAACGATGTGTATCAATGCGGCCATCTCTATGCGAGCGGGTATAACCGGGTGGAGGCGCCCGACGCCAAGCCCGGCGAGGCGCGCTATCAGTACGACTGTTTCGGCATCGGCGCCGGCGTCGGCCAGCGTCTCCTGCCGAAACAGAAGCCGACGGTCGTCGAAGACGTGGCCGGCGGGATCGGGATGGTCCTGGATGAGAGAGGAAACGACCGCTATACAAGTTCAAATTTTTCACAGGGAGTCGGCTACTTCTTCGGCGCCGGCCTGATGATAGATGAGCGCGGCCACGACGTGCACGAGGCGGCGCGCTATGGCCAGGCGGCGGCCGCCCATTTCGGCGTCGGCCTGTTCGTGGACCGCGCCGGCGACGATCGCTATGGATCGACCGGACCCTATTACGACGGGGCGGCGGCCTGGGATCGGAGCGTTACCCTGGCCATCGATGACGGGACGGACGATGACAGCTATGACTTCCAGCGTTCCACGGGGCTCGGCATTGCCGATCACCAGGCCTGGAGCCTGTTCATTGACGCGGGCGGGCGGGATCGCTATCGGGTGCCGGAGGGGATGGGCGTGGCGCGGTCCGGCAGCGTCAGCGGCTTCTTCGATCTGGGCGGCGAGGATCGGTACGAGACGGCGATGCCGGTGCGTCAGGGCACCGTCTTGCGCCGTGACGGGCCGGGCGGGCTCTTCGTGGACCGCTGATCCAGATACAGATCCGCGAAGACAAAACCGTCGCGCGTGATCACCTCGCCGGGCAGGATCGGAATGGACCGGTCGAACATCGGGCCGGCATAGGCAAAGGTGTGAAACTCTCCCCGTTCCCCGCAGGGATCCACGCCGTCAGGCAAATCCTTGAGGAACCGCTCGTCAAAGGTCCGTCCGGCGAAGGCCTGTGACAGTTGTGCCGGGTCCACGCAGGTCAGGTACGCCCGCAGGCCCGCGGCCACCATGCGGTCGGCCAGGTGCCCTGTGGGCTGTTGCCAGAGCGGAAAGATCGGTTGGATCCCGGTGTCCGCAAGCATCCGTTCCCGATACTGCCTGACGTCTTCCAAAAACAGATCCCCGAAGGCCATGTGTGTGATCCCGGCGTCTCTGGCCTGGGCAATCGCGCAGCGCATGGCCGCTTCGTAGATCTCGTTGGAACAGGGGTGCGGCAGAAATATTTTGATGAGCGGCAACCCGGCGGCCTCGGCCTGGGCGTCGAGGAGGTCTTCGCGCACCGCGTGCATGGCGACGCGGGCCGCCTCCTGATTCAGCGTCGTCAGCAGCCCGACCACGTCCACGTCGCCGCGGGCCCGCAGCATGTGGAGCGTCCAGGCGCTGTCTTTCCCGCTGCTCCATGACAGCCAGGCTCTGGGTTTACCGTCGGGTGGATTCGGCATGGCAGGAGAGGTATCATAGACGCAGTAATCCATTCAACCGGAGCCCAAACAGGGCGTAAGGTGCCTGGGGATCCGTCGACAAACAGGCACCAGGAGAAAGGGGGGCGCCATGGATTCAAAAGCCACCAAAGCCGTGCCCATGCCGGCCATTCCAGATCCGATCAAAAAAATGACGAAAAGCGAGTCTGAATGGAAGACCGTACTGACGGCAGAACAGTTCGACGTGCTCCGTCACGAAGGAACCGAGCGGCCCTTTACCAACCAGTTTCACGACAGTCACACGCCGGGAATTTATCACTGCGCCGGCTGCGATCTGCCGCTCTTCTCATCGGAGCATAAGTTCGACAGCGGCACTGGCTGGCCGAGTTTCTGGCAGCCGATCAATCCGAACGTGGTCGAGACGAGCACCGACTTCAAGCTGATCCTGCCTCGCACGGAGGTCCACTGTGCACGGTGCGACGGCCACCAGGGGCACGTGTTCAAGGACGGTCCCAGGCCGACGGGGCTCCGGTACTGCATCAACTCGGCGGCGCTGAAATTCGCGCCGGCGTGAGAGGAGAAATGGCCGGCGAGGGCCGATCGGGTGGCATGGCCGTTCCCTTTCACACCTCTCGGAGCGACCCTTCCGGGCTTTAGCTCGCGGAAGAGCTCCGGCCGCCTCACCGTCTCGGCGGCGCGCACAGACGTGGTGCTCCTTATTCGTCGCACCGTGCGCCCTTCTGGAATTTTCATGGCTGCGATCGTTGACCGCAGTGCCTTGGTCAGTTCCAGCTTTCCTGCTCGCTAATGCCTCGGTGGGTCCCCCGCTCCTCCGGTGAAGTCGCTCACGGCCATGCCACCCGACCTGTCGCCCTCAAGAAATATATAAAGTGGAACGGGGACCGGCCGCATCTAGACCGGTCCCCGTTCACGCTTCGCGCACCACCCCGCTTCTTCTTTGTTCGGAGATCCGCCGTCGATTCCGGTCTATTTGCTCCGCGCCTTGACGATCACGGCGCTGATATCGTCCAGACGGACGGCCGCATCGTAGAAATCCATCCCCGCGAGCTGTGTCACATGCACGGCATGGGCGCCGACCTTTGAGACCGTGCCTTCGATCTCCTGCCCCGAGCGCAACCTCAGTTTTAC
>DASWIN010000072.1:0-2643 GCA_036397655.1 Nitrospiraceae bacterium
GCTCCTCACCCTGGCGGCGGTGCAGGCCGAGCTCGACCGTCCCGCCGAGGCTTATCAGAGCTTGCTGCGGTCCCTGGAGCTCGAGACCGAGCCGGCGCCGGCGAGCGCCGACTGGTACGTCTACGGCCGCATCGTCGAGTCTTACGGCTTCGCCGCCGCGGCGCAGGAGTACTACCGGCGGGTGGAGCGTCCTGAGGACGGCCTGGGCTACTCGGCCTTCGAGCTGGCGCAGCGGCGCTTGCAGGACCTCGAGCGCGGCAAGCGCCGGGCCCCGTGAGCCCACACCGCCAGCACCCGGCCTTGACAGGTGTCGTCCGACTTGTAACCATGACGTACATGGTCAAGACCCAGGTCTATCTCCGTGACGAGGAACTGGCAGCTCTACGCGCCGTCGCCATGAGATCCGGACGAAGCGTCGCCGATCTGGTCCGCGAGGCCATACGCCGCATCTGGCTGCGGCCCAAGAACCAAGGGCCTGTCGCGCTGTGGGACGGCGAGCCCAAACGGACATCTACCGATCACGACACGATCTACGACGATCCCTGATGCGGCCTGACGAGCCCGTATTCGTCGATTCCGGAGTCTGGATTGCCCTGGCACTGACCCGCGATCCGCTCCACCCCTCCACAAGGTTTCGGCGGGGATGCCACCAGCTTCGTGATCATGACCCGGGAGCGGATCCGCGTCGCGCTGTCGGTCGACCACCATTTCGCCGCAGTCGGATTCCAGTTGGTGGGCTGAGGCGACCCGGCCGAGCTGGACCGCCCCCCTCGGCCCGAAATGGACTTGAGCCGGCGCAGCGGCGCTGGCGGGGCTTGGACCGCGGCAAGCGCCACGCCCGTGGTGGCCCACGGCGACCAGTCGTCTGAGGGCGCGGCCGACGACTTCCGCCCGCCGTGCTCCGCCGATCTCAGCGAGCTTGACGCCGCCGAGCTTCTGCGCCCTGGCTCTCAGCCTGGTGAGAGTCGCCACCGGCAATGACGGCCGCCCGGCGAGCACCCGCCGAAGGAGGCGCGCCGGACCTCGCCATCGAGGGAAATCTCGCTCCAGGCGAGCCCGCGGGACCGCGTTTCTCGCGTTCTCTTACAAGGAGGTGCTCCCGTGAAGCTGCCTGCGGAGAATAGTGTTCGGCGTTCTCAGGGTCCGAAAAGGCCGGCGTAGCCGAGTTCGTGGAGGCTACGGGACCTCCGGGGCCTTACTTTCCGTCGAAGGAGGCCAATCGGATGGAATATGGAAGTTGTTGTTTGACTGACTCAAAGGGCAAGGAGATCACCCGATGGACACGACTCGAGATGGGCAAGCGGCGATATTGATCGATTTTGAGAACCTCGTCCGTGGAATGGGCGATGACGAGAGTATTGATTGTGAAGTGCTGTTCCGCCTAGCGGAAGAATATGGTCGGGTGCTGGTCGCGAACGCCTACGCAGACTGGAGAATGAAAGACGTCAACCAGTATCAGACGGATCTCTATCGGCTTGGCGTTGAACTGGTCCACGTGTTTGGCAAGGGATGGGGCGCGGGTTTCAAGAATGCCGTTGACGTTAAGATGGCTGTGGACGCGATTAGCGCAGTATCGGCCCTGCCGCACATCGATGTCTTCGTAATCGTCTCAGGAGATCGAGATTTTATCCACGTTCTCAAGGCATTACGGCGCCACGGAAAGACCGTAATAGGAGTGTCGCCTGGCAGCGCAGCAAGCGACGACTTCGCTGCTCTTTGCGACCGCTTTGTTCAATACGAGGCGTTGGCTACGGCGTATGAGCTTCCGTCGGCTGCAGCCGCTTCGACAACTCGACTCAAGGAACGCCCAGACATGACACCTCTGCGGCAAGCACTCAAGTCGATCATCACCGCGCGACCCGAAGGTCTCAAGGGAGCCATGATCAAGCCGCTGCTACGGCGCGAATTATCGCCAAGCTTTGATGAGAGCACCTATGGCTATTCCCGGCTCACGGACCTGTTACGCGACCTGAGCGATGTCGTGAGGGTCGTGGCACCTGAAGGCGGCGGCGATATTCTCGTGTTTCCAGCATCTTCCGCTATGTCCGCACAAGTTAGCTCGGAGACAACGGAGTCCAGGTCGCAGCGACTGATTCGACTGGCAAACCTCCAGCACTATCGGTTCGAGCAAGATGTGGTGCGCCGCCGCCGCATTCTAATGGCGTTGTTTGACGCTATGAAAAAGCAGCCGTTCTCCTGGGACGATGTACAGCGACATGTGTTGGCAAAAATGTCGGGGTCTGATACTCCGCTGAGCGTCACGATCCTTTCCCGATACAGATCGATGATTTACCATTCGCGTGGCTTCAAGTTCGAGCCCAATCATGAAGATCGCCCGCAGCGGGAGCGGTCCATGCGCTTGCGTGGAGGTGTAGACTCTGGGGAAGATCTTGTCCGCCTCTATGAAGGAACCGTGGCGTACAAGATCATGGATGCCGCCGACGAGGACGTGTCGGCCTCCACACTTGCAGATGTGCTCCACTTGCCGAGCGATGATGAGGCCACTCTAGATTCCTAGGATCTGCGAATTGAAGGTAGATGAGTCAAATTCCTTGAATGTTTTAACAGAGCAAACTCCCCTCTACGCCGGTCAATTCTTTCTGGGCCGGCTTGGCGCAGCAAGTACGATCGCTCTTCGGCGAT
>DASWIN010000073.1:0-2877 GCA_036397655.1 Nitrospiraceae bacterium
ATTCGCTAGACTGCCGGTCAAACATGTTAGGTATCCACATCTGTGATCGAAGGGGATTACATGCATGCTGGCATCAGTTGCTGAGCGAGTCGAACGCACGATTCTTCTCGTGAGAGGCCACAAGGTCATTTTGGATAAGGATCTAGCGGCCATGTATGGCGTGTCGACCAGGGATTTGAACAAGGCCGTTACCAGAAACCTTGACAGGTTCCCAGGCGATTTCATGTTTCAACTGACTCGGCCGGAGTTCACGAGCTTGAAGTTCCAATTTGGAACATCAAGTTGGGGAGGCACCCGCAAGCTACCAAGAGCTTTTACCGAACAAGGCGTGGCCATGTTGTCGAGCGTCCTGCGGAGCAAGCGAGCTGTACAGGTCAACATCATGATCATGCGCGCCTTCGTCCGTCTCCGGGAGATGATCGCCTCCCACAAAGACCTGGCCCGGCGCCTCGCCGAGCTGGAAAAGAAATATGATTCCCAGTTCAAGGTCGTATTCGACGCCATTCGTCAGTTGATGGAGCCGGCCAAGCCCAAGCCGCGGCGGATTGGATTTCACGCGCGGCGGTAAGAGAAAAACGGCGCCTGACACCATGTTCTCTTTGAGGCGCCAGTTTGGCACCTCAAAGGGTGGTAACCATGTGTGACCGCCTCTGAAAGCTGAATGTTCCCCGTCTTCCTCAGAAGGACTTGCCGACATGCCACATTTGGCATATAATCACGTCAAGTCGGTCCACTTTGTTGGGGCCTCGCGGGAGGATCTCCAACAACTCGATGATGCGGCAAAGGAAACCCTCGGTTTCCAGTTGTTCAAAGTTCAGCAGGGGCAGGATCCGGACGATTGGAAACCGATGTCCGTCGTGGGGCCAGGCGTCCGGGAGATTCGTGTTCGGGAGAGTAGCGGGGCGTATCGGTTGCTCTATGTGGCGCAGTTTGAAGAAGCCGTTTACGTCCTGCACGTGTTTCAGAAGAAAGAACAGAAAATCTCCGCAGCAGACGTGACGCTGGCTCGAGCGCGATATCGCAGCATGATCCAATGGAGGAAAGAACATGGCCGCCACTAAGCATCTCGTGACCAAGGGAACCGGCAACGTCTTCCGCGATCTCGGCTTCTCGGACGAGAAGGCCGCGGAACTGGTGCTCAAGAGCAGCCTCTTGCTGGCGCTTCAGGAAACCATCCGGGAGCAGGGCTGGAAGCAAGCCGAAGCGGCGGCGCGGCTGGGTATCGATCAGGCCAAGGTGTCCAAGCTCCTTGCCGGGCAGATGGCCGGATTTTCAGCGGAACGCCTGGTGCATTGGCTGGCGAAGCTGGGCCGTGACGTGGAAGTCAGGGTTCGACCGGCTCCCCGTGGCCGCCGGCAAGGACGCGTCACCGCCCGCGTGTCCTAAGCCGGACCCGGGAAGTTGGCCTTCAATCAGGTGACCAGATGATCAAAGAACATGACCGCATTGTGCTCACCAACGCCCTTCCGAAAGAAGGGTTGAAGGCCGGCGATGTCGGCACGGTGGTGCACGTCCACAAACGGGGCGAGGCGTTCGAGGTCGAGTTCATGACCTTGGCGGGCGACACCGTGACCGTAGCGACGGTAGCGTCGTCCCACGTGCGCCCCGTGACAGACCGGGACATCACTCATGCCCGGGTCCTGGAACTGTCGGCCTAACCGGCCGTCCCGAGAGATTCTTCTCCCGCTCAATTTCAGAAACACTGGCGGTCACAATCCGTGACCATCTGATCTTTAAGGCGCCGAATTGGCACCTTTAACGCTTCGCCACGTTCGGTGGGCAACTCCAGTAGTCAGTGCCCTGCAAATCTTGAATGCCCCCGTTCTCTTCCCCGGACTAACAATGGTTCCCGGCATCGTTTTCACCGCCTGCGAATCCGTGTATAATGCGCCCATGACTCGCCACACGACAGACCAGCCCCGCGCAATCCGCCGGCGTCCCAGCCGGTTGAACAGGCAACTCACCCGCCGAAAGATTGAGGAAGCCAGGCGGATGACGCCGGAAGAGCGACTCCGCCTGTCCCTCGATCTGTCCGATGCCTGCCTCGAACTCAAGCGCGCGTGTTCCGGCAAGCGTTAACCCGCATCGTCCGGCGCCTCGACGAGGCGCGCAGGAAAAAACTGGTGCAGTCCTACGCCCTGGTGGGGGGCTTTGCCGTTTCGGCCTGGGGAGTCGCGCGCGCCACGCAGGACATCGATCTGGCGGTGGCGCTCGGCACGGCCGATCCGGCCCGTCTTGCCGCGCACCTCAAGGCTGATTATCAGCCGGGCGATCCGGACGATCCGCTGCGCGGCGTATTCCGGCTGGAGATCGCCGTCGGCAAGCGCACGGTGCCCGTCCAACTGATTCTCCTGCAACCCCAGTGGGCCGACCTGGTCTTTGGAAACGTGAAGAAGATACCGGTATTGGAACAGCGGCTGCCGGTGGTGGACTGGCCCGCGCTGGTGCTCTTGAAGCTCTACGCGGGAGGACCGGTCGATCTGCAGGATGCGCGCAACATCGTCGCCGTGCGCCGGCCCAACCAGTCCGAACGCAAGGACCTGGCGGCCAGGGCCGAAGAGCTCGGTGTGACGGATGAACTCAAAGCCCTGCTCGCCGCCGGCGAGGACGTATAATCCCCCGCGGTTAGCTAGAACCAGACAAACCAAACAAACCAGACCAACCAGACAAACCCTCCTACCCGCATGCCCTTCCGTTTCAGCGCCTCCCGAAGCGACCCGTCCGGGCTCTGCCGGACGAGCGTGGGGCACAGGCTCCCTGGTTGGCTCGCCGTGCTCGCGCAACGCGCGGCCTCGGAAGGCCCTCGTTGGACGCGCGCAGTCGCGAGCCAACCACGTCGCCTCCGCCTAATAATAAAGTGGAACGGGGACCGGTCGC
>DASWIN010000074.1:0-2216 GCA_036397655.1 Nitrospiraceae bacterium
CCGGTCGGCGTCGTTCTGGCGGCGCAGGACGAGGTGTGCACGCTGCCGCGCGTCATTCCCATGCGCGCGATGGACGTCAAGATCGGGGGCAACGATTTCGAGCGGCTGCGGCGCTGGTACCGCCTGGGCAAGCTGCGCAAGTCGAGGGGCCTGCCTTCAAAACATTTTCCCAAGACCCTGACTCCGCGCCAGGTCGACAAACTGATGCGCCGCGGCCGGCTCTGGCACGCTCGGTTCGCCGCGGCCGTCGTGGCGCACGGAATCAAGGGCGAGCGCCATGCGAAGCTCCGCTGGGATGTCGGCTTTCCCACGCTGCTTCAAATCCGCCGACGCGGACGGTTCACCTCCCCGGTTGCCTGGGCGACCGCACACATGGCGGCGCTCTTCATCAAGCACCTTCCCCGCGGCCTGTCGGGCGTGTACCCGCCCGAGGCCCTGCCGCGCGAAACACAACAGGCCATCCTGGCCGGCGCGCGGACATACGGCATCCGTCTCTCAAAACGGTTGACCCTCCTGGAACCGATCGACCACGAGGAATAACGTGCCTGGACCCCGACGCCTTCTTCCCAAGACCCGGGCCGCGATTGCCGCCCTCTTCAAGCGGCTGGATTACCACGAACTCGGCCGCATCTATTGCGACGAAGGCGGCGATGCTTTTTGGAAGGCGAAACGGGGGCCCTGCCGGACGCTCGGCATCGCGCTTGCGGAGCGGCTGCGCGAACGACTCACGCCCGGCGGGCGCAGCCTTTACGTCGGCGCCGGAGTGGCGGAACTGCCTCTGCTGGCGATGGAGACGATGGAGTTGGGCCGGACCGTGGTGGCCTGCAACCTGCGCGAGGAGGAAGTCGCGGTGCTCAACCGCGCCTGCGGCGACGTGCCGTTTCGCTTTCTGTATCAGGACGCTGGCGACGCGGACGGCCTGTTCGACCACTTGTGGATCGTGAGCGTGCTGAACGATCCGGAACGGTTTCCCGAACTGTCGGCCCTGTCCTATGGCCGCGCCAATCCGGTGCTGTTCGACGTGACGGGCTTCACGAAGGAGCGCGAGGCTGTCGTGGCCCTTGCGGCCCACTGCCTGCAAAAGCTCCGGCGGCCTGGCCTCGTGACAACTTCGACCGAGGAAATCAACTGGATCACCGACTGGTGCCTGCGGCGGAACGTGTCGTGCGTGGTCGAGCCAACGAGCTATCCCTCCGCGACCGTGGAGGACCCTGTGTGCCTGATCCGGATTGGCGAGTCCGGAAAACCCCGCCGTTAGATCTTGAACCCTGGCTTCTTGGTGGAGTCGGTCAGGTACTGGCTTGCGTAGGTGACGTAGTTCTGCGCGGACTCCCTGATCCAGGCCAGTTCCTTCTCTGTCACCGGCCGCTTAACCTTGGCAGGGGAACCGAGGATCAGGCTCTTGGGCGGGACGATCGTGTTCTCCGTGACCAGCGCGCCAGCCCCCACGACGCAGTCCTCCCCGATCACCGCTCCGTCCATGATAATGGCGCCCATGCCGATGAGCACCCGGTCCTTGACCATGCAGCCATGCAGGATCACGTTGTGCCCGACCGTCACGTCGCTGCCGATGACCAGCGGATGGGTGTCATGCGTGACATGGAGCATGCAGAGGTCCTGCACGTTGGTCCGCTCGCCGAGACGGATATAATTGACGTCGCCACGGACCATTGCATGGAACCAGATGCTGCAGTCCTCCCCCAGCACCACGTCGCCGATGACGACGGCGGTGTCCTCGACGAAGACCGACTTGGGAACCACGGGCAGGACGCCCTGGAACGCGCGAATCATGCGCCGACTCTAGGACAACCGGTCTCCCGAATCAAGCCGGCTTGCATCATCCATGCACGATTCTGCTGCAAACGCGGATACGCTGCTGCGACAGGCGTGCTCGCCGCTCAGTCGGTCACCGTACTGCAGGGAGTACACATCCCTCCCTCACGGACTGCGCTTGCCTGTCTCGCGACGCGTTTGCGCGTTTTCGCTACGAACCGTCATGGATAACGCAAGCTTGCCCTTTCGGAAACCGTTCCGTAGACTGCCCCCATGGCTCATAAGACCCTTCCCATGACCGAAGCAGCGGGAGCCAGGCACCAGCCTGCGCCGATGACCCTTATTAATGGGCACAGGCACCGGCCTTCGTCCAAGGCTTCGTCCGAAGCCAGTCCCCGGACCACACTCGCGTTTGTCAACCTGGGCTGCACGAAGAACCAGGT
>DASWIN010000075.1:0-2060 GCA_036397655.1 Nitrospiraceae bacterium
CACGCCGGTGGGTTCACTCCACGGTGACCGACTCTCCGGCACGGCAAAACCGCACCTGCCGGGGCGCAGCTTCCGTGCATCCGCGTCATCCGCGCGATCCGCGGTCCTTCCCCCTTTGGCGAGCTTTGCGCCTTTGCGGGAGACTGTCCGAGGATTTGAGCCATGGCGGTTCTCCCTGGGAAATGCTCCCTACAGTCTGTAAATCATTCAGTTCCTTGTTGAAGGGGCGCGGTTTTTCCACTAGCCCTCATATTCGCAGGCCGGCGCAGCCGGAGCCGAAAGCATCGGTAGAACGGGACGGCGCCGGCCTGCGAAATGTCATGGCGACTTCGTCGCCAGATCCTTTGGTTCCGTCAAAAAAAGAGTGACGCCGCGGATGGCGACACCACACCGTGGCGTCATGAAAAAGAAGTCCACATCCGACAACGTCACCTGTCCTTTTATAGCCAAACACTCGGCCGACGTCACTGGCGTTCTTTCCGGTTTCGACCGGTTGCGTTTGCGAGGCACTCTCCGCTCTCTGTACCAGCCCACCGTCCTGTTGCGGTATCTGTACGTCTGCCGGATTCTCTGCCAAGGATTCAAGCACTACGCCCGGGACCTCACCCAGCGGATCCTCGCCCAAGCCCAGCAGATGGCTGAGCAGGCTGGCCGGCCCTGCCTCTATTTGGGGTCGACCAAGATCTCGAAGGAGGAGCTCGCCCGCCGAATCGCCCGCGACCAGCCCGTCGAGCAAGGCCTGGTTGCCATTCTGCGCTGTGTCGAACCGTGTCAGACCTACCACATGCGCGGCATCCGTCCCGAGCTGACCCGCAGCAAATGCCTGCATCTGTACTTCTACCACCAGCATCCCCTGTTTGGATTCATGCATCTGCGGCTGCAGACCTGGTTTCCTTTTCAAGTCGAGATCTGCCTCAATGGTCGTGAATGGCTGGCCCGGCAGTGGGATCGCGCCGGTCTCTGCTATCAGCGCCAGGACAACTATTTTGCCTGGATCGAAAACCTGCCCAAGGCCCAACAGCTCATGGACCGCCAGTTGCAGACCCAGTGGCCGGGGGCCTTAAACCGGTTGCTCCGCCAGAACCATCCGCTCCATCGAGAAATCTGTCGTCCGCTGGACCTGGAGTACTATTGGAGCTGCTGTGAGAGCGAATACGCCACCGACACGATGTTCAAAGACCCGGCTCGTTTGGCGACGTTGTATCCCCGGCTGGTTCAGCATGCCCTCTTGAGTTTTGGCAGTGCCGATGTCCTGCGGTTCCTCGGCCATCGCGTGCCCCTGACCGGTCAAATCCATCCCCAGTTCGAAGGTGAAGTGGTCACCGACTTGAAAGCGCGTCCCGAGGGGATACGAATCAAACATCGGGTCAACTGCAATTCCCTCAAAATGTACGACAAGTTCGGCCGCGGCTTGCGGGTGGAAACCACCATTAATGCCACCAAAGACTTCCGGGTCTTCCGCCGCCCCGAGGGCCGGCCGGACCAATCCAGGAAGTGGCGCGCCTTGCCGCGGGGCTTGGCGCATCTGCACCGTCGAGGAGAAAACCCCGCTGCGTCAACTGACCGACAAACTCTGTCGTCCGCTCCAGCGCAACGGCCATCGTTATCGTGCCCTCAATCCCTGGTCCCCCATCGACGCCGCCCTGCTGCAGGCGCTCAACCGCGGCGAGTTCCTTCTTAACGGACTACGCAACCGCGACCTCCGGGTTCTGTTGTTCCCGGTTCGCGGCTCCGCCGATGTCGAACGTCGCCGTGCCGCCCGCATCAGTCGCCTCTTGGCCCTGCTCCGCGCCCACGGCATTCTCGGCAAAGTCACCGGCACCCATCGCTACCACCTGACCAATCGAGGGCGTACCGTGGTCACTGCCTTACTCGCTGCTCGAGAAGCTGATACCGAGCAATTGAGCAAACTGGCCGCGTAAGATCGTCGCGAAAATGACAGACTTTTACATATAGCAGTCCAGCCCGGCGCAGCCGGAACCCAATCGTCCTCGTCCTTCGTTCTCGTGCTCGGTCCTCGAAGGGCATCCTCCCGGAACTCGAGGGACGAGGGACGAGCA
>DASWIN010000076.1:0-6223 GCA_036397655.1 Nitrospiraceae bacterium
GGTCCTCCTGAACGACATCCTCGGCGGCAGCTCCTTCCGCAGCCGCCTCTTCAACGACGTGCGGACCAAGCGGGGCCTGGCCTATTCGGTCGGCAGTTCGTTCCGTGCCGGCGTGCGCGAGCAGGGCGTCTGGGCCATGCGCGCCGAGACCAAGGTGGAGTCCACGCAGGAGGCGATCAGCCGCCTGGCGGCCAATATGGAGCAGTTGCGCGCGGAGCCGGTCTCCGATGAAGAACTGGCCGAAGCGAAGGAAGCCTTCGTCAACTCGTTCGTGTTCTCCTTTGCCAGCCCAGCCGCCATCGTCGGCCGGCTGATCGGGTTGGAATACGACGGCCTGCCGAAGGACTTCATTCAACAACTGCGCGACAAGGTTGTGAAACTTACGAAGGAAGACCTGCTGGCCGCCGCCCGCAAGCACTTGCACCCGAACCATTTGCGGATCCTCGCCGTCGGCCCGTCGAATGCGCTCGTGCCGCTGCTCTCCAGCTTCGGCGAGGCGAAGGAAATCAAGCTGCCGCCGGAAGGATAAAGGGGCGAGCGTGGCGGTCGGTCTGCCTTCCGTGCTCGCAGAACGCGGAGGTGGGAAGAGGCTCCATGGCTTACTCGCCGTGCTCGCGCAACGCGCGCGGGAAGGGCGAGGTGGCGGCTTGGTCTTCTCCTGTGCTCGCAGAGGCCGCACACGGAGACGGTGCTCCCTCGATGCGCGCAGTGGGAGCAGACCAAGCCGCACTCGCAGAAGTAGGTTGGACGGAAAGCTAAAAAGAGTGTGGGCGGGGACAGACCGCTGATAGGCCTGTCCCCGCTCGGAATAAATCGTCCCCGCCACACGCGTGCTGAAGATAGTGAGGTGACATGCCGCTCGAAGACGATTTCTGCGACATCATCAAGAAAGCGCGCCGGGGGCATGGCCTCTCGGTGGGCGATCTGGCCCAGGCGAGCGGGCTCGCCGCCGGGGAGGTGACCGTCCTGGAACGGGGCGGGCGCCTGCCGACCAGGCATGAGATCGAGGCCCTGGCGGCGGCGCTGCACTTGCGGACGGAGCCGCTGCTTCAGATTGTGCTGGACCGCTGGATGCCGGCGCCGCCCCGGGCGGCCGGTCCGGTCGAGACCGTCATGGGCGACATCAACGGGTATGCCGTGAAGGGCTATGTTGTGTACGATGCCGGAGCAGCCGTTTTCGTGGATACGGCGTATAATGAAGAGGCGATGATGGAGGTGCTGGATCGGAAAAACCTGAAGCTGAAGGCCGTCTGTTTGACGCACGGCCATTCGGATCATGCGGGAGGCCTGGATGTCATTCTCCAGCATCATCGTGTGCCGGTCCATCTCGGTCAGGGCGACAGGCCGCTGCTCGGATGGATCCCGCCGGCGGAATTGATGACGTCGTCCGAAGAGGGGCAGACCGTGACCGTCGGACGCCTCACGGTGCGTTTCCTTCTCACGCCGGGCCATACGCCGGGCGGCATCTGTTACAAGGTCGAGGGGGCCGGCCATGAGGTGTGCTTTGTGGGCGATACGCTCTTCGCCGGGTCGATCGGCGGGTCCAATCCCGCCACGCTCTACCAGTCGCACCTGCAGTCGGTGCGGACGCGCGTGCTGACGCTGCCGCCCGACACGACGCTGCTGCCGGGGCATGGCCCGGCCACGACGGTGCGGGAAGAACAGGTGCATAATCCGTTTGCGAGCTAGGAGCTGGTCATTCGTCACTCGTCATTGGTCAATGGTAGGATGAATGGGAATTTCCAATGACTGATGACCAGTGACTGTTGACCGGGTTTCACGTACACCATGGACGACGACCGCCAGCAACAGCTGTTCTCGGAACGGTCGGGGGAATACGACCGCCGGACCGACATCGGCGATCCGCGACATCTTCCGGTCCACCCGCTACTCCTGCTGGATGAGGAGATCCGCGCGCCGAGCCTGTTCGATTATGCCGTGCCGCTCGGGCTCTTTCTCATTACGGTCTTCACGACGCTGTGGGCCGGGGCCTACCAGACGAATATCAATCCGTTCACGGGCGCCTGGTCGTTCCTGACGGACAATCCGGCCGTGCTGTGGGACGGGGTGCCGTTCGCGGCCACGCTGCTCGGCATTCTGGTCACACACGAGTTCGGGCATTGGATCTTTTCCCGCTTCCATGGGGTGCCCACGTCGCTGCCGTTGTTCATTCCCGGCCCGCCGCATTTCATCGGCACCTTCGGCGCGATCATCCGGATGCGGAGCCCGATCCTGAACCGCAAAGCCCTCTTTGATATCGGCGTCGCCGGCCCGATCGCCGGGTTCGTGGTGGCCGTCGTGGCGCTGATCTTCGGGATGCAGATGTCGCGCGTGATGATGATTGAATCGACCTACGGCATGCAGCTCGGCGAGCCGCTCCTGCTGCAGTTCATCGCCTGGCTGGTCATCGGGCCGCTGCCGAGCGGCTACGACGTGGTGCTGCATCCGGTCGCGTTCGCGGCATGGTTCGGGCTCTTCGTCACGTCACTCAACCTGATTCCGATCGGCCAACTGGACGGCGGGCACGTCGCCTATGCCCTGTGGGGCCGCCGGCAGCGCACGATGGCGCTCGCGATGGTGCCGATCCTGATCGTGCTGGGTTTCGCCGGCTGGCCGGGCTGGATTCTCTGGGCCGGCATGGCGAGCCTGCTGGGGCTCGGCCATCCTCCGGTGATGGATCCCGAAGCGGTCCTGGGCCGGACGCGCGTGTGGATCGGCTGGTTCGCCCTCGCGATCTTCGTGCTGACGTTTTGCCCCGTCCCGTTTTTCTTTCCCAAGTAGAACGGACCGCTCTCCACAATGAGTACGGTGAAGGACTGGTTGCTCGCTGTCGAGAAGTCGGTCAACCCGTTCCACTTCGCCGGCCGGGTGCTCGTCTGGATCGGGCTGGCGGCGTGGGGCTGGACATTCGTCTCAAGACCGATGGACGCCGAACTTCTCGCCGGCTCGTTTCTCCATAACGTCAATCTTGCGTTTCATGAAGGGGGACACGTCCTCTTCGGTCTCTTCGGCTGGCGGTTCCTCCAGGTGCTCGGAGGCAGCCTGGGGCAGATTCTCATGCCGCTCATCTGTGCCGCCGCGTTTCTGATCCAGAATCGCGATGCCTTCGGCGCGTCCGTGGGGCTCTGGTGGGCGGCGGAGAATTTCATGGATATCGCCCCGTATATTGCCGATGCAAGGACGCTCGACCTGCTCCTCCTGGGAGGCGTGACCGGGAAGGACGTGGAGGACTACCACGACTGGGAATATCTGCTCAGGACGACGGGCTGGCTGCAACATGATCGGGTGCTCGCCCAAGCCTCGTATAACCTTGGCCGGGCTCTGATGGTCGCCGCGCTGATCTGGGGCGCGTATATGCTCCTGCTGCAGTACCGTAATCTTGCCAGGTCGTAACCCGGGTCAATACCCGCTGTCTTTCTCCGGCTTGGTTTCTCCCTCCGGCTTGGCCGTCTCTTCCGGCTGGGGCGGCGCGGATTCTTCCGAAGGCGCCACGAGGGGAGAAAGATGCCTGATCGAGTTGGCGATGGCACGCAGCTTCTTGACCTCCCCCTTGGTCATGGATGTCAGGTGATTCGGCGAGAGAATCTGCGCCACCAGTAATATTTTCTCGCCTTCCACGACCTCCGGCTTTCTCAAGAAGGGCCTGCCGCAGATACCCAGCACGCTGATCTCCAACGAGCCGGTCTCATCCTTGAGCATGAACGTATAGGCTCCGTAGCAAACTGTGTCCGGGCCCGGCGAGTAGGGGGCGAGCGGCGTGACCTGGCGCACGGTTCCCTGCAGGGAGACCATGCGGATATGATAGGCATCGGGATCGGCGACCACCTCGCCGATGGGCACCGGATCGTCGGCGCGTGCGAGGCCGGCCAGGGCCATGGCGCCGATCGCCGCAATCAGGAAGGTTTTTCGCATCGGTCAGTGTCCCTCACGCTGAATGTTGACGGCGAGCACGTCCAGCGTGGCGCCGGCCGTTCCGGAACCGGATCCCGGCGCGACCGTAATCTGTGCGTCCACCGAGACCATGTCCCCGTCCACGACATCCGGCGGCTCGGCCGGCGAGAGTTTGGACACGCAGGGCGGCCGCGCGCGCACGGTGATCTGCAGGAAGCCTGTTTCGTCGGACAGGACGAAGGTATAGGGAGGATGCACCATCAGGCACCGCGTGTCGAGTTGCGGCAGGGCTGGCGGCGGACTCGTCAGGATATGGATCTGGTGTGCGGTGCCCCGGAGTGTCACCATCTTCAAATTATAGGAGTGCGGGTCTGCTTGCAGTTTTTCGATCGTGACCGGCTCGGCGGCTGAGCCGAGCAATCCGCTCACGCACAGCACCAGCGTCTGCATGACCACAGTCTTGCCGATCCCCATGGTTCATTCTACACCTCGTCGCACCTTTCCTCACCAGGGATCCGGCGCTATAATGGCGCGCCTGTCGACCGGATGTGAAAAAGAAGAGGAGACGATGGCGACGCGCACGAATCGCATTGATGCCTATATAAAGGACACGCGCCCGCTCTTCGAGCGGACGCTCGGCGAGATGGTGGAGATTCCCTCCGTCAGCATGGACCCGAACCATGCGGGCGACGTGCGCCGGATGGCCCGCTACGCGTCCGAGCTACTGCGCGGGATGGGCGCCGAGGCGCAAGTGATCGAGACGAACGGGCATCCGATCGTTTCCGGCGGCTGGACAGTCGGCAAACACCTTCCCACTGTCACGATCTACAATCATATGGACGTGCAGCCGGCGCAGGAACCGCAATGGCGGCAGCCTCCCTTCGCCTTTCGCAATGAGCAGGGCCTCTATCGGGGCCGCGGGGCCACGGACGACAAAGGGCCGGCGCTGACGGCGCTCCTGGCGGCAAAATTTGCCGTGGCGCATGGCACGCCGATCAATATCCGGTTCCTCTGGGAGCTGGAGGAAGAAATCGGCAGTCCCAACTTTGCGGCGGCGTTGAAGAACAGCCGCGAGATTTCCAGGCCTGATTCCGTCGTCGTGTCGGACACGATCTGGATCGCCAAGGGCCGCCCGGCCATGCCCTATGGACTTCGAGGCCTGGCAGGAGCGAGGCTGACGCTCCGCACAGGCACGAACGATGCGCACTCCGGCGTGACCGGCGGCGCGGCCAGAAACCCGCTCGCCGAACTGTGCGAGGTTGCACAGGCCTGCGTGGATGCGCGCACGGGCCGCGTGAAGATTCCCGGCTACTACGACGACGTCGTCACCCCGACGAAGGCGGAGATCAGGAGTTTCCTGGCCTCGGGATTCAACGTGCAGCGGTTCAAGACCGTGCATGGCTTTACGTCGTTGCGTGCGACGAAGGCCGAGGAAGTCCTGCGACGCATCTGGGCCTCGCCGACTTTCGAAATCCATGGGTTGGTCGGCGGCTACACGGGACCGGGGATAAAAACCGTGGTGCCGGCTCACGGCGAACTGAAAATCAGCATGCGGCTGGTGCCGAATCAGAAGCCGGAGAAGATGTTTGCGTTGCTCAGACGATTTGTGAAGCAACGGAATCCCAACGTGGTGGTGGAGCCGGAAGGCATGCTGCAGCCCTTCCGCGGCCGGTTCGACGGTCCCTATGCCGATGCGATCCGCCGTGCGGTCCGGGAGGGATTCGGGCAGGAACCGGCGTTCATCCGGGAAGGCGGCTCGATCGGTGCCGTGGCGACGATGCAGCGGCAGTGGAACGTGCCGATTCTGTTCCTCGGCCTGAGCCTGCCGGAGCACGGCTACCACGCGCCGAATGAATATTTCGATTGGGGTCAGGCGTCGGGAGGCATGAAGGCGTTCGCGCACTACTTTGAAGAACTGGCAAACTTAAAAGCGAATAGCGAATAGAAAATAGCTGGTAGCCCGTCCGGAGCTATTAGCTACGAGCTGTTCGCTATCGGCTATGAGCCGTCGAGCAGCGGTTTAAAGATCGGATCGGCGTCCAGAACCATTTTCAGCGATTCGGGGCTCAGGAGAAATTTCCACGAAGCCGGCGAGGCGCCCGGCAGAGCCAGGTAGAGCGTCCTGGCCTCCGTCAACCGCTCCAGCAGCTTCCGATTGTCGCGCTCCGGCATGAACAGCAGGCTGTAGGCTATCGTGTAGGCCGAGACGAACTTATCGATCGGCACGTCGGAAAGCTGGAAGGCGTTCTCCGCTTCCTTGTAGGCCTGGACAATGCCGGTATCACTGAACGTCCGGTTCCACGCCACCTTCGCAATCCTCGACCAGGCCAGT
>DASWIN010000077.1:0-18958 GCA_036397655.1 Nitrospiraceae bacterium
GAAGGCCAGGGCTGCGTAGGCGCCTCCTCACTGGCCGACCTCGTATCGAAGCTCAAGACACCTCGCGCCGTCTGGATCATGGTGCCCTCCGGCACGCCGACGGAAGAAACGGTCACTGCAGTCGCTGCACTGCTCCAGAAAAGTGATACGATCATCGACGGCGGCAACACGCGGTTTGTGGACGATGTCCGCCGCGCTGCGGAACTCAAGAAAAAAGGAATCGACTATGTGGACGCCGGCACAAGCGGCGGCGTCTGGGGACTCAAGATCGGCTATTGCCTGATGGTGGGCGGAGAAAAGGAACCGGTGACACGCCTGGAGTCTGTTCTCAAGACCCTGGCGCCGGAAAACGGCTGGGCCCATGTAGGGGGCTGCGGGGCCGGCCACTATGTCAAAATGGTGCATAACGGGATCGAATACAGCATGATGCAGGGGTACGCCGAGGGATTCGAGTTGATGTCCAGGAGCGAGTACAAGCTCGATCTGGCCAGGATTGCCGACCTCTGGATGCATGGCAGCGTGGTGCGCTCCTGGCTTCTGGAACTAGCCGCAGGCGCCCTCTCGCAGGACCCCCGTCTCGAAAAGCTGAAAGGGTACGTGCAGGACTCGGGTGAAGGCCGGTGGATGATCGCGGATGCCATTGATAAGGACGTGCCGGTTCCCACCCTGACCACCGCCCTATTCACGCGATTCCGTTCGCGGCAGGAAGAATCGTTCGCGGAAAAGATGCTCGCGGCGTTGCGGAACGCCTTCGGCGGACATTCGGTTCGAAAACAGTAACCGGGCAGAAGGAGTCTTCTCGTCTTGAGCCCCTCCGGACAGGGACCGATCGCGGACACAGTCCGCAGCTTTTCAGCGGAGCCTTGCACGCTGGTCATCTTCGGCGGGTCCGGCGACCTGGCCAGACGCAAGCTCGTTCCGGCAGTCTACAATCTGTTGCTTGACGGCGTGCTCCCGGCCAGCTACGCCATTCTCGGGCTGGGGCGCAAGCCGCTGAGCGACGAGGAGTTTCGGGCCAGCTTACGCGAAGGGATCATCAAATACTCCCGGCAAAAACTCGATGCGGACAAGTGGAAGGATTTCGAGCAGCGGCTGTTTTATCTGTCCGGCGGCATCGACGACCCCGCATCCTATCAGGACATCAAGACACGCTCTGAGAAGATCGAGGCCGAGCTCAAGCTCCCGGGAAACCGCATTTTCTACCTGGCCATCCCGCCCACGTCGTTTGCGCCCGCCTGCGAAGGCCTGAGGCAAGCCGGCCTGGTCCAGCCCATCGGCACCAAGGGGCCGTTCTCACGCGTAATCGTGGAAAAACCGATCGGCCAGGATCTGGCTTCTGCCCGTGAAATTAACAGCACGATCGGACAGGTCTTTCACGAGTCTCAAATCTTCCGCATCGACCATTATCTCGGAAAAGAGACCGTCCAGAACCTGCTGGTTATCCGGTTTGCCAACAGCATCTTCGAACCGATCTGGAACCACAAATACATCGACCACGTGCAAATCACCGTCAGCGAGGCCGAAGGCGTCGGCACGCGCGCGAGCTACTACGAAGAAGCCGGCGCATTGCGGGACATGGTGCAGAACCACATCCTCCAACTGATGTGTCTCGTGGCCATGGAGCCTCCCTACTCGCTGGACCCCGACGTGGTGCGCAATGCGCGCATCGACGTCCTCCGCTGCCTGAAGCCGATCGCCGGGCCCGAAGTGGATAAGTTCGTCGTGCGGGCGCAATACTCGAGCGGGAAGATTCACGGCGGCGAGGTGCCGGGCTATCGACGTGAAGCCGGCGTCGCTCCAGACTCGACGACCGAAACCTACGTGGCGCTCAAGCTGTTCGTTGAAAACTGGCGCTGGGCCGGCGTACCGTTCTATCTGCGCACCGGCAAGGGGATGACAAAGCGGGCCAGCGAGATCGCGGTGCAATTCAAGGACATCCCGCAAATTCTGTTCAATGCCAACCCGGCCGTTCCGCAGGTGCCGAACGTCCTGACCCTGCGCATTCAACCGGAAGAGGGGCTGTCGCTCAGGGTGATGTCGAAACAGCCGGGGTCGCGCACGAAAACCCACCCGGTCGAAATGCACTTCGAATACGGCGAGGTCTTCGGCGCCCCCTCTCCGGAAGCCTATGAACGTCTATTGTTGGATGTGATGGCCGGCGATGCATCCCTGTTCATGCGACGGGATGCCGTGGAAGCATCATGGGCCTGGATCACCGGTATTTTGGAGGCTTGGAAAGAGCACGGCACCAAGTGGCTGCCCGAATATCCGGCTGGAAGCGCGGGACCCGTTGAAGCCGACCGCTTGATTAAGAACGACGGCCGTGCCTGGCGCGTGCTTTAACGCTCAGGCAACGCGAGCTGCTTCAGAATCGCGTCTTTTTTCCCAAGCCCGCCGATGAACCGGTCGAACTTCTCGTTGCGGTACAGTGCCAGAGCCGGCAGCGACGCGACTTCCAGCTCGGCCGGAATCTGAAAGTTCTCCTGCACGTTCATCATCAGGATCAGCAGCCTTCCGGCTGTTTCGGCCTGCAGCAATTCAAGCTCCCCCAGCAACGCGCGGCATTCCCCGCACCCCGGCTGCCAGAACTCCACCAGCACCGGCATCCCGGCGCGCTCGATCACCTGGTCGAACTCCCGGTCCGTGACCGCGACAATCATCGTGCCGCCCCCACCTTCCATTCAGGCCGGCTGAACACCTGCTGATAAAGCAAATCCGCGAGGCATTGGTACCCTTCCGTCGTGAGATGCAGTCCGTCGTTCGAGTAGGGCCCAGCCAGCAATCCGCTGCCCTGCTCCTCTGTCGCCGTAAAGAAATCAATGCAGGGGAATCGTTTTTCCACACTTACACTCTGGATCATCCCGTTTAACTCGCGGCGCCGATGGAGGTGTCCGTCCAACCATAACCGGCCCCCTCCTGTCCCGACATCGCCCTGGACACGGATTGAAGGCACGGTCACGGCAACCGGTTGAACCCCTTCAGCCAGGGCCTGGTCATACATGGCAACCAGGTTACGCAGGATGTCTGATGGAGCAGCCTGGCAGCCCAGATCATTGGTCCCGCCCAGAATGACGACGCTGGCCGGTTTCCGCGTAATGACGTCTCGATCAAACCGTTCGACCATCTCGCCCGTCAGTTCTCCGCACAGGCCGCTCACGGCAACGGAGGCCGCGGCGCCGAGCCGCTCCTGGAGGAAGACTCCATAGGGTGTTTCGCGAAGCTGCGGCCAGGCAGGCGTAGGCGATTGGTAGCCCGCTGTCAGGCTGTCTCCGAAACAGATAATGAGGGGGCTCACTGGTAACTGCGGTGCGTTCCGGCTCATACGATGTTGCGGCTGACAGAAGCGCTATCGGCGGGCTTCTGCCGGCGGCCAGTCCATCTCAACCTGCCGCCCGCAATAGAAACAGGAGATCCGGTACTTGGCCCGGCGGCGCGGATTCGGCAGCGACGTAAACACGACGGGCGTGCCGTCAAACGGGCAACTTGGCTGCTGGTGCATCAAATGCTCGTCGGCCATGACGAGGATCGCGGCATCGTCCCACAGGGGATTCGCCTGTTCCTGCCCGCTCAAACGAATCTGCCACCCGCATTGACGGCACTGCGCCTCAAAAACTTTGACCCGGTCACGGATCTGGGACAGATCGTGGACCTCGACCGGGCCTGGACAGCCCGCCTTGGCGCATTGGATCGGCTCGTGCTGTAGTGCGTGGACGAACTGTTGATGCGAGACGGAGTGTTCAGACGCCATCGATCCCCCTTACGAATCAAACGACCACAGGAGCGCCAGCAGGAAGAGATGCTGGCTTCCTGTGAGACCTGACATTCCGGGACCGGCCTCTCCACGCTTGAAAAAGCCTCCCGCGGACCCGGTGGACTCGTCGAACCGATGTTCGAGCCGAAGAATCGTGTTGGTCCGCTCGTTAGGAACCGTGTATTGCAGCGTGGTGGTAAGTGCTTTGACCGTCTGCTCAAATCCAGTCTGCCGGCCGTTGCGGTCCCAGAAGAACTCCGGCCGGACGGCGATGCTCCATGGCTTGCTGATTGTCCAGCGAAGGGGCACCGACGCGCCCATCCAGAAAGCCCTCGGGCTGCCGGATACGGCCACGTTCTCGGTCCCAATATGATACTCGAAGGTCGCAAGGATGTCGTCGCCCCTCCACTCGACAATGCTGTCGGAAAAGAAACGCCAGAAGTCAAGATTGGTGTTGTTCTGATCGGGACCGTAGTAAAAGGTTTGGGTCATTGTCAGACGGTCGGATGGTTTCCACGCGGCCTGGGTACCGTAGCTCGGCCTGCTGTTGGGATTGGCCAGGTGCCAGTAGCCGTTGATCACGAAGAGGGCGAAGGAAAGATTGTCCCTGATCGCATAGCGAGCATTGACCCCGAACATCTGGTAGGGAGAATTGTCGGCAATCCAGGACCGGGTGTAGTTGATGTTGTCTTTGGCGTAGAGCGATTCATAGCCGATCAGGCTGTTGAAGAGTCCGGCCTGGATGGTCAGCCCCTTCCCGATCGGCGCAAGGTAGGACACGCTGGCCCGGCCGAAGTGGCGGAGCGTGTCGGCGCCGGCGAGCAGCGGCCGGTCGTTTCCGAAGGCGTATTCTTTCGTGTCATAACCGCCCTGCGCCAGCAATTCCATGCCCCATCGCGACTCCGCCCCGATTTCCTTCCGCGCATAGGCAAATCCCATGTTGGGCGACAGCTCATTGTTGCGCGGCGTGGTGGTGCGGCTCCGCCACCTGTGGTTCTCCGGGAAATTAAAATTGACGGTGTAGTTGAGGTCAAGATAGGCGCCGTAGTGCCAGTCGCTCTTCCTATTCGCCTCACCAACGGCGGTCGAAGCTTCCTCCGCAAAGGCCGGCATTACGCCCGCCCAGAGCATGAACCATCCGACCATCCACGCGCGCCATCGGCAAAACGGGCACACCGGTGGGGGCCTCCGTATCCGCTGCGCCATGGTGCGGGATATTGCGATGCCGCTTGCGGTCTTGTCAAGGCGGACCGCAACGCAGAAATCTTGACATGAGCCATGACAGACCGCTATTCTCGCCCGTCTTTAGAACAGCCGGACGTCGTAGGAGCCCTGAAGTGAGAAAGGAGACCCCGTCAATGTCACACACACGTATGCGGATGAGCCTGCGGTTCCTCACCGCACTGGCCGTCTGCGCAATCTTTGCCACCTCAGCCGGACCAGGCTGGGCCGCGGAGGCATTTAAAATGGGCGTGGTCGATCCCCAGGCAGTGCTGGAAAAATCGAAAGCCGGCCGCAAGGCTCTCGATAACCTCAAGGACCATGCCGCATCCAGGCAGAAGCTGCTCGCCAAGGATGAGGAAGACCTCAAGGGACTCGAAGGAAAGTTGAAGGACCAGGAAGGCGGCCTCAGCGAGGCACAGAAGCGGGAAAAGCAGGCGCAGTTCCGCACCAAAATCCAGGACTACCAGAAACGCGTCCAGGACTTTAACCAGGAACTGGCCGTCAAGCAGAAGGAACTGGTCGACGACTACATGAAGAAAATCCAGGCGGCCACCAAAGCCGTCGCGGAAAAAAACGGGGTGTCGCTGGTGGTCGACAAGGGCAGCGATGCCACCATCAAGATCGTGATTTACAACAAGGACACGATCGACCTGACCGAGCAAGTCATCAAGGAATTCAACAAACAGAACAAATGACGTTCGTCCTTTGAGGAGGCTGCATGAGACCGACAGTGACCCCTCCCTTCTTACACATCCGCGCGTTCGTGGTCTGCCTGGCCCTGCTTGGAGCAGGAAGCGCACAGGCCGACGACTATAAGCCCATTCCCGGATTGTCTTCAAAAGACCGGGCCGTCCTGGCTGCCAGCATGGCCACTCAGGGCCAGTGCAAGAATGCCATGGTCGAAGTGACGGAGGCCATGAAGGATCTGCACGACGACGAGATGCTGATCCGGATCAAGGGAACCTGCGAGACGGAAATGGGACAGCCTGAGGGCAAAGAGACCATCATGAAGTGGCTTAAGCTGGCCCCCCAGACCCACCCGGAACGGGGGAAGATGCTTGCCCTGCTTGCGAAAACACAGGCGGCCAGTGAAATTCCGATCGAGTGGGTGCACGTTCCAGCCGGAGAATTCATCATGGGCGCTGCCGATACGGACGTACAGGCCACGCCGGACGAAAAGCCGCCGCATAAGGTTTCTCTCGATGAGTTCCTGATCGGCAAGTACGAGGTGACCAACGCGCAATATCACGCCTTCGTCAAGGCGATCGGCCACCGGTTGCCGGAGAACTGCTGCGATCCCAGGTATAATCTCTGGAACGGCGATGCCATGAAGGCCAACGTAGAAGAACTGCCCGTCATTAATGTCAGTTGGGACGATGCCGTGGCGTTCTGCAAATGGAGCGGCGGCCGGTTACCCACCGAAGCGGAATGGGAAAAAGCGGCTCGTGGAACAGACGGCCGGCTCTACCCCTGGGGCAACGAGCCGCCCTCGGGAAACCGGGCGAACTATAGCTTCGACCCGGTCTCCATGTGGGAAGGCCCCGCGTCGGTCGCAAAGAAGAATCAGTATAAATTCGGCCGCAGTCCCTACCTCGTCTATGAAATGGCCGGGAACGTCTGGGAGTGGGTGCAGGACTGGTACGGTGCGGACTATTACAAGACCAGCCCTGCAAAAAATCCGACAGGGCCGGAACAGGGGGAAGCGCGGATCATCCGCGGCGCGTCCTGGAGAAATACGGCCGACATGCTGAGGTCATCGAATCGCAACAAGCACGCTCCCACGGAGCGACGCGTGTACGTCGGCATTCGTTGCGCGAAGGACGTGAAGTAGGCAGGGACCGGGCGAACGGAAACGGGCTGGAACCGATGCCGGTTCCAGCCCGTTCTATTTTGTGCGACCCTCAGTTGAATGTGCTCAGGTATTCTTCCATCGGGTACCGGATGCAATAGCATAGCCGGCTTCCAGCCAGGCCCGGATGCCCCCCTCCATTTGAGCAGACGTTCGCGTAGCCCAGGTTTGTGAAGCCGGCCTGGGCAGCCAAATTGACTCCGCCTACCACCGATGCTAGAGTGCGCGCTGCCTGAGCGCACGCATGCACGATCTCCGCACCCTCCGGGACAACCTGGACCCCATCAAGAGCCAACTCGGTCCCCGTGGCCGAGATGTGGCCTGGGACGAGCTGCGGGCGCTGCTCGACGAGCGCCGCACGTTGACCGTCGCCGTGGATTCGCTCCGGCATGAATTAAAAAAAGGCTCGGACGACGTCGCGCGGTTGAAGCGTGAAAAACAGCCGGCCGATGCCGTCATGGCGCAAATGAAAGCGCTGGGCGATCGGATCAAAGCCGAGGAGGACCGTCTTCGAACCGCCGATGAACGGGCCATGGAGATGGCGCTCCGCATCCCCAATCTGCCGCACCAATCCGTGCCGGTCGGTAAGGATCCAGCCGACAACCAGGAAGTACGCCGATGGGGAACCGCACCGTCGTTCACGTTCACGCCCAAGTCACATTCGGACCTTGGTGAAGCGCTTGGCATTCTCGATTTCGAGCGGGCCGCAAAGATCACCGGCGCCCGCTTTGCCGTGCTCATCGGCCTCGGTGCCCGATTGGAGCGGGCCCTCATCAACTTCATGCTCGATCTGCACACGACCCGGCATGGGTATCAGGAGGTGCTGACTCCCTTCATGGTGAACCGCTCGGCCATGACCGGCACGGGCCAGCTTCCGAAGTTCGAGGACGATCTGTTCAAGCTGCGGGATGACGATTATTTCCTCATTCCGACCGCCGAAGTTCCGGTTACCAATCTGCATCGCGATGAAATCGTACCGGACGAACGGTTGCCGGTCCGCTACGCCGCCTATACGCCCTGCTTTCGGCGGGAAGCTGGGTCGTACGGAAAGGATGCGCGTGGACTGATCCGCCAGCATCAATTCAACAAGGTGGAACTGGTCGCCTTCTCACGGCCGGACGAGTCGTACCAGGAGCTCGAACGCCTGACCGGACAGGCCGAGGCGATCTTGCAGGAGCTGAAGCTCCCCTACCGGGTCGTCACCCTCTGCACAGGCGACATGGGCTTTTCCGCCGCCAAGACCTACGACATCGAAGTCTGGGTGCCATCCCAAAACACATTCAGGGAAATTTCCTCCTGCAGCAATTTCGAAGCCTTCCAGGCTCGGCGGGCCGGCATCCGCTACAGGCGGAAAGACGGAAAAACCGATTTCGTGCATACCCTGAACGGCTCCGGGCTCGCGGTCGGCCGCACGCTGGTCGCCATTCTCGAAAATTACCAACAGGCGGACGGCTCTGTGGCGATTCCACCGGTACTGAGGCCCTACATGGGCGGGGTGGAGCGGATTGCCAAGGGCTGAGGAAATTCTTCAGGCACGTCCTGCAGGATCAATCGTGGCGGAACCGGGATCTCAAGTACGCGTAGGCATGGCGGAGAGGGCGGGATTTGAACCCGCGACAGGCTTTCGCCTGTGCCGGTTTAGCAAACCGGTGCCTTAGGCCACTCGGCCACCTCTCCACCCGCGCACTGAAATCCACTGCCGGCATCGGTATCAATGACATAGAAGCTGTTCAACCTGCAACGACTTCTTGCATCTCACGGGAGAGCGTGTTTCAATCTGCCCGCATGCTGCTTCCGATATTACTGAGCCTCCGGAGGGGTGGCTGAGCGGCCGAAAGCGCTGGTCTTGAAAACCAGAGTTCGGGTAACCGGACCGTGGGTTCAAATCCCACCCCCTCCGCCATCCCTCGCTTGGCGTGTGCCGGCGCCTAGTTTGAGCGTTATCGAAACTGATGGCGCCGGATGAAGGCCACAAGTGGGTTGCAGTGTACGATCGCACTTCGATTGAACCGCCGGCTATTCACGATTTATCGTAGTTGGGCCGGCGGATAATCCCCACAAGTGTTATAGATTTTGGTATTATTCCCCTCTTCTACGCGCCCGTAGCTCAATGGATAGAGCACCAGACTACGGATCTGGGGGCTACAGGTTCAAGTCCTGTCGGGCGCGCCACTAACGGATCTGGGCATATCCCATTCAGTCCTGTCGGGCGCCCCATCACGGATCTGGGCATATTTGATTCAGTGATGTCTGGTGCACCAGTCATCACGGTCCCCCCCGCCGGAGCCATTTGACTAGACGCGTCACCCCCCTGAGCGTATGATATTTCCCGTATGAGGGACGCGGTCATGCAAGATCACAAGGGGCTGGTGTTCCCCTATGCCCTCCCCAGTCTTTTGACCTTCTCAGGCCTTCGCGCTGTCGCAGCAGCCTGCTTGATTTTTTACGCATTCGGATGTATGCATCAGCCCGTCGAGCGTACGTCTGCGCCGACGAAATCCCCGGCGATGGAAAAACAAGCCTCGCCAGGCGCCAGGCAGCCTTCCCGTTTGGAACAACCGGACAAAGCGAGAACCGTCGAGAAAAAGTCGAAAGAGAAAAAATCCGCGGCATCGACCGATACGATGCCTGGCAAGAAGCTGGAACAGGAGGAAGAATCCAGCGCCGACACCCTTGTTCCCCCTCCTCCTCTCAAGCCACCCACGTTCGGCGGTGCAGGAGGCTGACAGAGCCATAACCGGAACGGGCGGGAGCAAGGCCCGCAGTCGGAAGAAGTATCATAGGACTGGACTGCGGCAGGGCCTAGGAGTATCCTTGAGCCCTCGTCAGGGGGTACGGTACATGGGTGGCCCAGAGCAACGAACAGGCTGTGCCTCACGGCAGTATAGGTCCTCCTGTCATGGTCCCATCGGAATCCTGGGACTGTCCTTCCTGCTTCTCCTGCCGGGATGTGCCCGATTCGAACAGTTCCTGGATGACGTCAAGGGAAAAGGGTTTGGTTCAGCTGAATCCTCGCCAAGTGCTCAAGAACAAGGGAAAACCCAGGCTGCGTCGGCGGAGACGGACTTGAAGCCGGTCGCGAAGACGCCCGACGCCGTACAGCCTGCCAATGCTGCCACGGAGTCTCCCCCGCAGACACCAGTGGCCGCCCCGGCGCGGCCTCCCGCACCGGCAACGGGCGTGGCCAGCGAGCCGGAGCCTGACATCAAGAAGACCGAGCAGGACAAGACACTGGTCGAAAAAGAGCAAGCGTCAAAAGAGAAAAAATCACGTGCGGCCTCTGACAGGAAATCAAGAAAATCCGCGAAGCCAAAACCCTCGACAGAGACAGAAGATGATTTCCTTCCTCCCGTCCCGCCCCCGTCCAAGCCCGCTGCAATCGGTGGATCAGGCGGCTGATCAGACAACCGGGCCGTTCAGCGCGTTCTGAGGGTTCATGCTGTTCAAGAAACAGACATGGCACGGGCCGCATATCGCGGCGCTCATCAGCTGCGGGATCATCGCGCTGGTCATCCCTGTTGTGATCGAATCCTTCTGGCCGCGACTGCTTGAGCCGATCGAGTTCAAGGCCGTTGATATCCGGTTCACAAAGCGCCCACTGGCCGGCGTCCTTAAACCGATCCCCTCGCCGAGCGGCGGCGCGGAAACCGTGTCCGGCGCCATTGTAACCCTCGATTACGACGAACGGGCCGCCCGCGAATTCGGGCTCGGCCGCTGGCCATGGGACCGCCGCGTCCATGCCCAGGTGTTCGACATGTTGAAACAAGCAGGGGCACGGTCGGTCCTGGTGGATATCGTCTTTGACTATCCGGTGAAGGACCCGAAGGAAGACAAGGCCATGATTGAAGCCACGCGCCGTGCCGGCAACGTCATCCTGCCCGTCGTCTTCAAAGAAGTCGAAGGGTCCGGCACGGAGGAGTTCTTTTCGAAGGCTTCCCGCCATCTGATCCATGCCGAGGTGGAGGGCTTTGGTCATATTCCCGGCGTCGGCGAGTTGAGCCTTCCCCTGCCGGGTCTGATCGAAGCCGCCGCGGGCCTGGGACATATCCAGAGCACGACCGTCGGCGGAGCGATGAGGAGAACCCCGCTGCTCTACGCCACGAAGGGAGGCTTTGTCCCCTCGATGGCCCTGGTGGCGGCTATTCGGGACCTGGAAGTTGATCCCACGTCGATCCAAGTCGAGCGCGGGAAGGCCATTCGCCTTAAGCCGAGACTGTCCGATGAGGTTTCAATCCCGATCGACCACAAGGGGCGGGTCTGGATCAATTATGCCGGCGAATGGGGCACGCGCTTCATCCACTATCCCTACAGTTGGGTCCTCACCCAGATGAAGACACCGGCATACAGGGATCGCGTCTTGGGTTTGTTCAAGGACAAGCATGTGCTGCTGTCGAACCTCACGACCGTGTCGGGCAGCGACGTCATCGCCACGCCATTCGAACATCAATTTCCAACCAGCGAAGCCTATTTGCATATTCTGAACATGATCCTGACCAAGCAGTTCCTGCGCAATGCCACCACAGGCGAACTGGTCGCCTGCTACGCGGTCCCCATCACGCTCCTGACGGCGTCGGCCCTGGCCGGGGGTCCCATGCTCATTATTCCGACGTTTCTCATCGTGGCCGGCTCGTACGCCTTTCTCCTCCAATATATGTTCAGCACGCAGTCGGCCATTTTGCCGTCGGTTGTTCCGCTGTTGTCGCTCATACTGGGGCTGGTCTTCCTGCTGCTGACGCGTTTCTTCATCGTCGATCGCGAGCGTGTCCGGTTCCAGTCCGTGCTTGGAACATGCCTCCCTCCTCACACGCTCAAGATCATCAAGGAGAACCCGGGGATGATGGCGACGCTGCTGGCCGGCCACAGCCGCGAACTGGTCATCCTGTTTGCGGACATCAAGGGATTTTCCGTGTATTGCAAGAAAGCCGACGCGCTCCAGATTCAGCGCGTGTTGCGCGATTACCTGACCGCCATGACCGCGGTCATTCTGGAACATGGCGGGACACTCGACAAGTACATGGGGGACGGCATCATGGCCTTCTTCGGCGACGCCGAGCCCGAGGGCGAGGGGGATGTGGCGGAAGAGAATCGCGTTGAACGCAGCGCCGCCGCTGCCGTGCACGCCGCCCTGGCCATGCAGCAGAAAATGGCCGAACTGAACGCCAGTTGGATGAGCCTGGGGCAGGAACCCCACATGATCCGCATCGGAATCAATACGGGTATCGTCACGGTGGGAAACCTGGGAACGGAATATCTGATGGACTATACGGTGATCGGCCCCGAGGTCAACAAGGCGCAGCGGCTGGAAAGTGCCGCGGAACCGGGCGGGATTCTGCTGGCCCGCCGCACGTACGCGCTCGCCCGCAAGCAGGGCGTCATCCCCGAGGATCTTCCCCCCAAAGTCGTGAACTTGAAGGGTATCGGCGAGGAACCGGACGTGTACCCGGTTCCTCCTGAAATTGTCGCCCAGTTGACGGCGGCCAAGTCGAAGTCTTGGCCGTAATCGACGCAGCGGACCCGCCCGTTCACAAAGTAGCCTTCTCGAGCCGTTTTAACGCCCGCATCATCACCGGATCGCTCAATCCAACTTCACTGAGCGCGTCGATGATATGAACGCCCTTTCTGGCAGCCAGTTCCTTGGCCCTGGCATGCTGGGCCTGGTTGAACCGGGCCACAGACGGCTGTCCGTTGACGATCTGACAGGCGAGCACCTCCCCGCCGATCTCCAGCGTTCCGCCCCGCTCGATCAACTCCCGGGCCTGCGCGGCTGTGATGGCGTGCAGCTTCGCAAAGTCCTCAATGCCGCTGGTTTCCAGTAAGCGCCCGTCCGGCATGATGCACAGACGCTTGAAGTGCGGCGACCAGTCCTTCCTGAAATCAATGTATTTGATGTCCCCTCCCCTGGCGATGGCTCGATCCAGTTTGGCGTAGTCCAGCCCGAGATTCTTTTGCTCGAGCTTGGCCTGAAGCTCAGGGGCGAGCGCGCGTTGAAAGACGCGCCAGGCGGCGTCATCCAGCGTCAGGCCGTAGGCCCGTTTCAACTGTTCCGCCTCGGCATATTGCTCAACATCCAGACCCCACGTGAATTTCGGACTCGCGCCCGCCTCATCCAGACGGCAGGCTACGGCGCCGCGCGTGACCAGCAGCCCGGTGTGGGGGTACACGTAGATCCCCCCGTGTCTCAAAAGACGAAGCATGTCCTCCGGTGGAATCGCGTAACTTTCGCCAAGAACCCGCGCATGCGCGTCGAGATCCTCGGCATCCGTCATGGCACAGACCCAGACATTCCCCGGAGGGTCGGATTCGCTGTAGTCCTCGATGATGTTGTAGAGCGCCGGACTTTTCGCAGCAGCCGGAGCACGTTTCTTGATTTTGTGCATGGATGACCCGTTTCTCCCTGTGTCAATTTACCGCGGTTTGGCGCCGGACGTCACGGCGGGCGGAGTGGCCGGCGAAAGGGCTGCCGGAGGAGTCGGACGCGGACAGATCCCTCCAGGAGGGCTGCCGGGCGGGCAGGCAGGCAGCTCCTCTTCGATCGCCTGCTCGGCCAACTGATCGGCGCTGACGCCGATTTGATCGCCGACCTCGGTCTCGGCGACGACCCGTTGAACGGTCGCCGACGCCTTGGCCTTCACCGGCTCCGCCGCGCCCGGCGGCTGGCCGGCTCGTGCGACCGCATAGAAGCCGGGAGCGAGGATCACCACCCGCCCCTCGGCCACAAAACTGACCGGCCCGCTTGTTCCGATATTCACGACGCCCGTCTCCTGGTCGGTGCGCCATACGATACAGTACCCCGCATCGGCAATCACGCTGACGGTCCCGGCCTGGATGACAAACGTCGAGCCCAATCCCGAATACACGCGTCCAACCAGCGCCCGGACGCTGCCCTGCGCCAGCAGCACCGTCATGCGGCGGACCTGCTGCGCGGGATCGTGCAGGTATTCGGAAATCTGCGCGCGCGTATGCTGTCCCAGCGTCAGCATGGTGTCGTCCAGGAACAGGGCTTGGACCCGCGCCCCTCCGCCGGTCTCAAGCGTGTCCGCAAGCACGACGGCGTGCCGTGCCCGCATAGGCAGGGCCGTCGCGGCGCCCCCGCGCGTCACCGTGACGGCCTGCCGGCTGACGGTGATTTCGCCGATGGCCACGGGTCCCTGCTGCCCCCAGGCCGCCGCCACGGCGCCCAGGAAAATGCCCGATGCCATCGTCAGTTCACCGATGTGCAGACATGACCGTGCCATCTCAGAACCGCCCTGTGATCATGAATGAAGTGACGTTGCGGTTATAATCAAATGACGAAATAGTGGATTGGTCCCGCGTATACGCGTACTGGATCGAGGCGGATAGCCACTCCGTAAAATCACGCCCGATGGTCGCTGTAAACGCGTAGATATGATCACGCCTCTTGAACGTCGTGGTCGCGTCGAAATCGCCGTCCGCAAACGACGTCGGATTGGCATAGGTCTGCTTGTAATAATTGAAGTCCAGATCGATCTTGTACGTCAGGACCGCCGGCAAGCCGACCCCGACTGTGAACCGGTGCCCGCTATAGGCCCAATCGGCGTTGGTCTGGGTGCCTATGACGGCGAACGCCGGCGATCCCCCGCCGGTTCTGTCCGTATCGAAGGCATAGCCCAGCCGCAAATTTCCAGTGTTGTCCGCAAAGAGAAAATACTGGGTGGCCCCGGCAAGCCAGTTCTTGCCATCGCGGAAGGAGTTCCCCTGGAACCGCGCGTCCTGGAAGTCCTTGCCCTGGTACCGGAATTGGACCTGCGTAAACGCATGGTAGCCTTCCGACAGCGTGAACAGCGGCTGAATGGTGTGCGACACCATGAAGGGCAGCCGCCCGACTTTGATGTAATCGAATGAGTATTGCGCCCGCGCCTGAAACGGCCCGAACTGGCGCTGCAAAAACACGCCGGGCGTATGATTCTCGACGTCGAACCCGCTCAGCGACTGGTGAAAACTTTGGTAGACGGCGTAACTGGCGCCTCCGAGCCAGGTTTCGGTTTGGAGGGGACGATATTCCCCCCGCGCAAAGAGTGCGGTCCGCCAGTCATGTTGCTGGGAAATGCCGCTCACACCATGCGGCGGTGACGTTCCGAGGGGCAGCAGCACGACGTTGCTGTCGTACTGCCCCATGACGGTAAAATTGAGATCCCATCGCTTGGGTCCCGCTCCCTCGCCGCCTCCCGCCTGCTCAAGGAATTCCTGTGCCGATTTGACCAGTTCGGACTCCGGTTCCCCGGACTGCAGCGCCGCGTTGAATTCTTCGCGGGCCTCCTCGATCATGCCGCGCTGGAAATAGGCGATGCCGCTGTAATAGTGGCTGGGGGCGGCCAGATCCTGGCTCAGGGTCCTGGCCCGAAGCAGCCGGCCGGGCGACAGATCGAAGGCCCCTTTTTGGTGATAGGACAGGCCCTGGTAATAGAACACGAGGGGATCGGTCGGCAGGTATTTTTCAGCATTATCGAGACTGGCCAGCGCCTCGGCATACCGGCCTCGATTGTATTGCGCCATTCCGAGGCCGAGCCATGCGCGCCCGTCGGCCTGGTTCTTGAACAGCAGGTTCCGGAAGATGTCCTCTGCGGCTTCCGGGCGCTTCAAGCGGATCAGCGTCTGGCCCAGGTAAAAGTTTGCGCGGCTATCGCCGGGGTTGGCATCCAGCGCGGCATGGAACAGCCGTTCAGCCTCGCTGTACTGCCCGCTGCTGAATCGAATGAGCCCCTTGGCGATACTCAGGTCGTAGACCTGGGGGTCGAGGGGTGCCTGTGCGAGCGCCGGATAAACGGAGAGGAGCAGGAAGAACCACACCAGCCACAGCCACGACATCCGGATGGCGCCGGGGCCATTGCGCTTTTCAACAATGTCCCGCATTCGGTTGTCGTGAGCCGTCGCGCAGTCCATCAGGGCCGGTCATTTGTCCGTCATCTCGATGATTTCGGCAGTTTCGGCATCTTCGATCACAATCGAGGGCTCGCCGTGCGCCAGCGAGGCGATCCCGTACATGGCGACCGGTTGCGCCTTCCCCTTGACCTTGACCGTGCTCAACCGCCGCAGATTCACACGGCCCATGCTGTGCTTCAAATCCGAACGCATTTCGATGATCCCGGGTTTGTCCAGAATGGCCTTCAGACGTTCGGCGGTGTATTCCGTGATAACGACGGGCACATCAAACTTGCGCGTGAGGCCCTCCGCCCGGGCGGCCAGGTTCACGTGGTCGCCAATCATCGTGTAATCCATCTTCTTGCCTTCCGCCCCGATGTTTCCGACCAGGACTTCGCCGGTGTTGATGCCGATCCCGCTGTCCAACGCCGGAAGGCCACGGACCTTCCAGTCTTCCTGCAGTTCCGCCAGGCGTTTGCGCATGTGCAGCGCGCACTTGAGCGCCAGCGCCACATGATCGGGCTGATCCAGCGGCGCTCCCCAGAAGGCGACGATCGCATCGCCGATAAACTTGTCCAGCGTGCCGTTCCAATGAAACACCACCTCGGTCATGGCCGTCAGGTATTCGTTGAGCAGCGGCACCACTTGCTCGGGCGCATGTTGCTCGCAAAAGGTGGTGAACCCCTTGACGTCCGAGAACAACATCGTCAGTTCCTTGCGCTGCCCGCCCAGCTTGGCCTTGGCCGGGTCCTTGATCAGCTCCGCGACGATGAGCGGATTGACATAACTCGAAAACATGGCGCGGACTTCCTTGGCTTGTTTCTCTTCGGTCATGAACCGCAGCACCGTGACCGAGACGAACACCACCATGATCGTGAACAGCGGATAGACCACGGCGAGCAGGAGCCCCTGGGCGACGAACAGGTACTGCGCGGCCGCGGCGTATCCCAGGAAGGCGGCTGCCGCCAGCGTGGCTCCCGGCAGCGCCCGCACCTTCGGCAAGAGCATGCCCAGCCCGATTCCAAAGGATAGAATCAGCATCAGGTCGATCACCTTGTCGTAGACGCTTTGCGCGAGAAACTGCTGCGTGATGATGTTCTCGGCCACCGTCGCGTTTTTTTCCACGCCCGGGAAGTTGGCTGAAAACGGGGTCGCTTTTTGATCGTAGGTCCCCAGCGCCGCCGTGCCGACGAAGACCGCCTTCCCGGCGAACGCCTCCGGCTCCACCCGCCCGTGGATGACATCCGTCGCCGAGACATACCGGAAGCTCTGTTCTTTCCCCACATGGTTGATCAGCATCCTGGCCTTCTGGTCGGTCGGAATCAGCACCTTGTCGAGGCGCACCCCCTCGCCCAGGGTCAAGGACATGCGGTCCCGAGGAATACCGAGGTAAATCCGTGCGACTTCCAGGCCCAGCGACGGGTAGTAATCCCGGTCGTCACCGTAGCGCACGGCCAGATACTCGTACCGTGTCACGCCATCGCGGTCGGGAATGGTGTACACATGTCCCAGACTGGCGGCGGCGGTGGCAAACTGGCGAAGGGGCGGGATGGCGCTGACGGCACATTGAGGCTCCAGCGCGGCTCCGCTGCTGGAATTTTTCACCAGCATGAACAGGGTGCTTGTAATGTGCTTGGGCGGGGGCGTCTTGACCAGTTGGCACGAATCGGACACCGGCACCACGAGCGGCAGTGCCAGGACGACATTGCCCGCGCGACTGACGCTGTGCTCAAACTGCATGTCCGTATCCGATTCCTTGATCTTTTGATCCAGCAGCCCGCGAACGGCATTCGGCGCTCCCGCCGCCTGTGCCTTTGTGCGGACTTCTTGAAGTCCGCGTTTCAGTTCCGTGACCTCCGGCTCGGAATAGATCACATCGAGCCCGATGACCTTGGCCCCCTGCCGCGCGATGCCGTCCACCAACCGGGCCTGCATGGCCCGTGACCAGGGCCACCGTCCGATCTCCTTGATGCTCGGCTCATCGACGGCCACGATGACGATCTCGGGCGTGGCGGGACGCGGCCCCCGGAATACCCTGAACCGGAGGTCGATCGTTGTGTTTTCAATCAGCCGGAACGGTGCCGAGAGCAGATCGGGCTCGACCAGGGCCAGCAACGCGACCGCGAGCGTAATGCCCACTGCGAGAAGCACTCCCAGCTTTCGTATGTTTTGTGTTTTGCCCAGCCAGACGCGCGCCATGCTCGGCCAATCCTTCCGATCGTCAGCGCAGGGAAGTGTTTCTCGCTACAGAATGCGTCTCAAACAGGAGACGCGTAATCGTCACAGGAGATGTGGAATACGTGGAGGCGGCAGTCAAGAGCACATCCGGTTACGAAGTCGGATGCCGGAGGTAGAAATACATTTTCACGCCGGCGACTTCGATCAAGTCTCCATCCTTGAGATCGCCCCGGCCCTGGACCGGCTCGCCGTTCACGAGGATTTTCTTGCTTTCCTCGGACAGGCTGATGACATAGGCTGTCTCGCTACGGCTGATCAGCGCGGCAACTTTGGGCGCGAACCAGCCGGTCAACTTGACCACCGCCGAGTTTTGCGAACCGATAACGGACACGCGGCCGGTCAGCTTGTATTCGTTCTTGTCCGTCTGCCCAGCCACCACCAGCAGGACACCGATTTTCCCTCCGGGCAGGGCATCCTTCGACTCGTCCGCCGGTTTCACCTTCCGTTCGCCGGCGGATGGAGGCGCGGAGACCGTTTTGTCCCCGTCCTGCGAGACGGCCGGAGCCGGTCTGGGTTTGCCGGTCGCCGATTCGTCCTCAAAGACCAGGATATGCTTCCCGACACGAATCTGATCCCCCGGCTGCATCCGCTGCTTGGCGATCTTCGCGTCGTTCAAAAACGTGCCGTTGGTGCTGCCGGTATCTTCAATGAAATAGGTCCCGTTCTCCTCCACCACCCGCGCGTGGTGGCCCGACACGGCCAGATTGTCGATGACCACGTCGTTATCCATCTTCCGTCCGATGGTGAGCAAGGGCTTGTTCAGGGGGATATCCTTCAGCACCATGCCGCTAAATTTGAGCAACAGTTTCGCCATCGGTCGGCCTCAGCTCGTCATCCCGTGCATCGCCGCACGAAGCTCCCTCGCCATCAATTCGCCCAGTTGGTACCGCTGGGGCAGTTCCCGCTGCAGGGCGCGCAGGACGATGGCGTCCACGGACGGCGGCACGTCGGCGCGAAGCGTGGATGGCGCGGGTGGTATATGTGTTTCGTGAATACGGAGCATTTCGGAAATGTTC
>DASWIN010000078.1:0-19288 GCA_036397655.1 Nitrospiraceae bacterium
CTACGGCGTGACCCAGTCGCGCGGAGCCCTGCCGGCCGGCCCGATGGCGATTTTCGTCCACATGGCGTCGGTGTGGGTGCCGTTCACGAGCGAATCGAAGGAAGCGATCGCGGATTACGATGAAATTCGCAAGGAGATCACTCTGGCGCTCCGGGAGTGCGGCCGGCGGCTTGGCCTGTTCCTGCGTCGGCGCGAGCGGGCGCAGGGCGAATTTCGCCGCCGGAATATTTTCGAGCTCTACATCGAGGAAGTAGCCGAGGCGTGCAACCGCCTCAAGGGCGGCAAGCTCCGCACGGACAAACTGAAGGCGCAGTTGCAGAAAATCGCGAATTCGAAAACCGGCGGCATGAAGACGGATCAGACGCTGGGGAAAACCGGCGGCGGCCCGGAGGGCCTCCCGCACTCGATCATCGTAACGCCCGAAGGAATCGAAGGGGAGGTGGCGGTGGCCGTCGAGGACGCCCCCGGTCCGGCCGAGGCCGCGCCGGCCCAGCAGGCCGCTCCGCCCCCCAAGGATCAGCCGGTCGGGAAACCGGACAAGAGGACCATCGCTGCGAAGCGGACCAAGTTGCCGGCTCGCCGCCGGAAGAAGTAGGACACCATGGCCAAGACGAAACACAAGACGAATGGGGCGGTGGCAAAAAAGCTGATCGGCCTGGCCGACTTGGTCGTTCACGCCGCGGAACGGTCCAAGGACCCGACGATTGCGATCCCCATCCGCGCGCTGTCGAACGTCTCGTTCAACCCGCGCAAGGGCTTGATCGAGATGGGTGGCAAAAAGCAGGCGCGGTCCTTCTTCAACGTGGGCATGGCGAAGAAATTCATGCAGACGATCCTCGTGGCGGATGCGCTGTCGGAGCTTCAGCGCGCGGACCTGACCACCTCGCTCAGGGAAATCTATTACCGGACGAAGCACACGATCAAGGATTCGCACGAAAACACGTTCGACACGCAGGACGAATCGGACCCCGTCATCGAGGACCTGGAGGTCTCGCTCGCGGCGCTTCGCGAAGAGCTGCACGTGCGGGCCGAAAACGGCGGCAGCGTGGTCGGCCCGCTGGTGCTGAGCGACGACGGGGACCGCGTGGACTGCGCCAGGCTGGGCAAGGGCGGCTATTCGGTGCCCTCGATCGTGGAACCGGAGTACGTGGAGATCCGTCGGTGCACGGCCAATTTCGTGCTGCTGGTCGAAAAAGGCACGCAGTGGAACCGGCTGTCGGAAGATAAGTTCTGGAAACGCTACAATTGCATCCTGCTGACCGGCAACGGCCAGCCGCCCCGCGGAGTCCGCCGCCTGGCGCGCCGGCTGCACGAAGAATACACGCTGCCGGTGTATGTCTTGGTCGATAACGATCCCTGGGGCTATTACATCTATTCGGTGGTCAAGCAGGGTTCCATCAATCTCGCGTTCGAGAGCCAGCGCATGGCGATTCCCAAGGCGAAGTTCATCGGGCTCTCCAGCGCGGATCCCGAGCGGTACGGGCTGCCGCGCACCGTCGGCATCAAGCTCAACGAGAAGGATATTTCGCGCGCGAAGGAGCTGCTCAACTATCAGTGGTTCCAGAAGCCCGCCTGGCAGGTGGAGATCAAGCGGATGCTCACGAGCGGGCTCAAGTACGAGCTGGACGCCCTGGCCAACAAGGATTTTCAGTACCTCACCAAGAAATATCTGCCTCGCAAGCTCAAGGAAAAGGATTGGCTGGACTAGATTCGCCTGCCGGTATTTTGTCTTGATACCCCGGATTCACCTGTATAGAATGGCCGGACTTTTCAGGCAGCTAGCTGCCCTCAAATTGAATCAGGACTGCTTTGAGTTTCTCCTTTTAAATCATGGGGTTGGGGTTGAAGCCAGGATGCCGCGTAACAGAAGCGTGTTTAATTACGGGAGGAGATTGAAGTGAGCGACTCAGCGATTGTCACGTTCGCACTCATCGCGGCGGTGGCCGGGATCGCCTATGGCCTGTACCTGGCCATGTGGGTGTTCAAACTCAACGCCGGCAACGCCAAGATGCAGGAAATTGCCAAGGCCATTCAGGAGGGCGCCGGCGCCTACATGAACCGCCAGTACAAGACGGTCGGCGTCGTGGCGGCCGTGCTGTTCGTGATCCTGTGGGCGGGCGGGTTGGCCTCCGACAAATTCGGCCTGCTGACGGCGATCGGTTTTCTCGTCGGCGCGGGCGCCTCGGCGCTTGCCGGGTATGTCGGCATGATCATCGCGGTTCGCGCAAACGTGCGCACCGCGCAGGCGGCCCATGACGGCATGAACGCGGCGTTGACCGTGGCCTTCCGCGGCGGGGCGGTGACCGGGTTGCTGCTGATCGGTCTGGGCTTGCTGGCGATCACCGGCTTCTACACGCTGGCCGCGCAGTTCGCGGGGCAGGAAAAGGCGATCCATGCGTTGCTGAGCCTGGGATTCGGCGGCAGTTTGATCTCGGTCTTTGCGCGTGTCGGCGGCGGAATCTATACGAAGGCGGCGGACGTCGGCGCCGACCTGGTGGGCAAGGTCGAAGCGGGGATTCCCGAAGACGACCCGCGGAACCCGGCCGTCATTGCCGACAACGTGGGCGACAACGTGGGCGATTGCGCCGGCATGGCCGCGGACCTCTTTGAGACTTACGCGGTGACGACCGTCGCAGCCATGGTGTTGGCGTTTAGCTTGTTCCAGGGACAGAGCGCGCCGATTCTCTATCCGCTCGCGCTCGGCGGCGTCACGATCTTTGCGACCATCATCGGAATTTGGTTTGTGAAAGTGGGCCCGGGCGGCGGGATCATGACGGCGCTCTACAAGGGGCTCTTTGTCGCCGGCGGCATTGCGGGAGCCGCTTTTTTCCCGGTCACGACCAGGATCATGGAGGGGGTTGGGGGCGTCAGCGGAACAAACTATTACATTGCCGCATTGGTGGGATTGGCGGTGACGCTCGCGCTGGTGTTCATTACGGACTATTACACGTCCAAGAGCTATGCGCCGGTGAAGGCCATTGCGAAGGCGAGTGAAACCGGCCATGCGACGAACATCATTGCGGGGCTCGCCGTGGGGATGCAGGCGACGGCCTGGCCGGTCGTCGTCATCGGAGCGGCGATTCTTGGCAGCTACTGGATTTGCGGCGGCGCGGACGCCGGCGGATTGTACGGAGTCGCCGTGGCGGCGGTTTCGATGCTCTCGATGGCCGGCATCGTGGTGGCGATCGATGCCTTCGGCCCGATCACCGACAATGCGGGCGGGATTGCCGAGATGTCCCACCTCGGCAAGGAGGTGCGGAACATCACCGATCCCCTGGACGCGGTGGGCAACACGACCAAGGCGGTGACGAAAGGCTATGCCATCGGATCGGCCGGATTGGCGGCGGTCGTCCTGTTTGCGGAATACGCGCGCGAAGTCGCGAAGGGCAGCGGGGCGAGCACCTTCGACCTCTCCAATCCTTCCGTCCTGGTCGGATTGTTCCTGGGCGGCATGCTGCCGTTTATCTTCGGGGCCCTCTGCATGAAAGCCGTGGGGGAGGCGGCGGGTCTCGTGGTCGAAGAGGTGCGCAGGCAGTTTAGAACCATCAAGGGGATCATGGAGGGAACCGGCAAACCCGAGTACGGCACCTGCGTGGACATCGTCACGCAGGCTGCGATCAAGAAAATGATGATCCCCGGTTTGATTCCGGTCGTCTCTCC
Source organism: Nitrospiraceae bacterium (assembly GCA_036397655.1). Classification (GTDB taxonomy): domain Bacteria; phylum Nitrospirota; class Nitrospiria; order Nitrospirales; family Nitrospiraceae; genus 2-02-FULL-62-14. Next base: position 3,661 of record DASWIN010000078.1, read on the forward strand.
GATTCTGGTCGGAGTCATCCTGGGTCCCCAGGCGCTCGGCGGCATGCTCGTGGGCAGCATCGTGACCGGCCTGTTCGTCGCGATCTCGATGACGAGCGGCGGCGGAGCCTGGGACAACGCCAAGAAGTACATCGAAGAGCAGGGCAAGAAGGGGAGCGAGACGCACAAGGCGGCGGTGACCGGCGACACGGTCGGCGATCCCTACAAGGACACGGCCGGTCCGGCGATCAATCCCATGATCAAGGTGATCAATATCGTGGCCCTGTTGATCGTGTCGTTGATCGTGTAGTCACCACGGCATGGCACGGCAATGCCGGTTCGCTTGACGGAATCATGAAAGCGGGGGTATCCTGACTTCACAACCGAGAAAGAAATCACTGGAGGCGTTTCTCCGCTCGCATCCATATTCGATAAAGCGATAAAGAGCGAGCGGCTCAAACGAAATTGGGCGTGGAGGTGCTCCGATGGAAAAGCAGGAGCGGAAATCCGAGGCAAGAAAAGAGCCTCAGTCCAAGGATGACGTCAAGCCGAACCCCAAGGTTGTCGAATCCGGCAAGAAGCTGAAAGAGGAAATCGACAAACTGGTGGACGAGATCGACAACGTCCTTGAGGAAAACGCCGAAGAGTTCGTGAAAAACTACGTGCAAAAGGGCGGGCAGTAGTCCGGCCGTCCTCCCGCCCCGCTGTTCTTCTTCCTGTGCCCTCAGAGTTGGCGCCGGGCCTCCGGTTAAGCCGCGTTTGACAAACTTTTTCTGAGCGCCTAGTATCTTCTGTAAATTCAGCAAGTTGCGATTTTCATGCGACCGGTCGCATGCCTGATGTTCCAAGCCGTTGGGTGGTGACCAGGGTGGGCAGGAGTCCACCCGACGGTTGCCGGTGATGTGAACCGCCATGCCGAGCGATACGATCACAGATCTCGATCAACTGATCAGCCGGGTCCAAAGCTACAACCCGAATGCGGATGTGGAGTTGGTGCGCCGGGCCTATGCCTTTTCCGAGAAGGCCCATGCGGGCCAGACGAGGCGGTCCGGCGAGCCCTACCTGCAGCATCCGTTGGCGGTGGCAGGCGTGCTGACCATGTTGCGTTCGGACGTGACCGCCGTGGCGGCCGGGCTGCTGCACGACACGCTCGAAGACACCCTGGCGACGCCGGACCAGCTTGAGAAGGAATTCGGGAAGGACGTCGTGCATCTGGTCGACGGCGTGACCAAGATCGGCAAGATCCAGTTCCGCAACTACGAGGAAAAGCAGGCGGAGAATTTCCGGAAGATGGTGCTCTCGATGGCGGACGACATCCGGGTCGTCCTCATCAAGCTGGCCGACCGGCTCCATAACATGCGAACGCTGGAGCACCTGCAGGAAGCCAGGCGGAAACAGATCGGCCAGGAGACGCTTGAAATCTATGCGCCGTTGGCCAACCGGCTCGGTATCGGTTGGATGAAGAACGAGCTGGAGGACCTGTGCCTCAAGGCGTTGAAGCCCGACGTCTATGCCGAGCTGAAGATGCGCGTGGCCAAGCGGGACGAGGACCGGCAGCAGTATATCGAGGATGTCGTGCACTTGGTGAAGGGGACGCTGGCCGAGGCAGGAGTGAAGGAGGAGGTGCAGGGGCGTCCCAAACACCTGTACGGGATCTACCAGAAAATGGAGCGGCAGGCGGTTTCTTTTGACGAAGTCTACGACCTGACGGCCGTCCGCATCATCACCGATACGAAGATGAACTGCTATGGGACCCTGGGGCTGATCCACGCCCTGTGGCGGCCGGTGCCGGGGCGGTTCAAGGACTACATCGCGATCCCCAAGTCGAATCTCTACCAATCGCTCCATACGACAGTCGTCGGTCCCAAGGGCGAGCGCGTGGAGTTCCAGATCAGGACGGAGGAGATGCACCGGATCGCCGAGTACGGCATCGCCGCGCATTGGAAATACAAGGAGCAGGGGACGGTCGACGACCAGGACGGCAAAACCTTCAGCTGGCTGCGCCAGTTCGTCGAATGGAACCAGGATCTGGCCGACAACCGCCAATTCATGGATTCCGTCAAGCTGGACCTGTTTCACGATGTCGTCTACGTGTTCACGCCGAAGGGTATGGTCAAGGAAATGCCGCTGGGATCGACGCCGGTGGATTTCGCCTACGCGATCCATACCGAGATTGGAGACCGCTGCGTCGGCGCGAAGGCGAACGGGAAGATCGTGCCCTTGAAGCACCACCTCAAGAGCGGGGATACGGTGGAGATTCTGACGTCCTCCACGCAGGTGCCGCACAAGGATTGGCTGAAATTCGTCCGGACTTCCCGCGCCAAGACCAAGATCAAGCACTGGCTGAAGTTCGAACAGCAGAAGCGGAGCGTGGAAGTCGGCCGACGCCTGCTGGAACGCGAACTCAAGCGGCAGGACCTGCCGCCCGCCCAGATGATGAAATCCGACCGCCTGCTGGACGCTGCCAAAAAATCGGGCTTCGACAGCCTGGATGACCTCGCAGCCGCCGTCGGCTTCGGCCGTGTGGCCGCGTCAAAGGTGGCGAGCTGGCTGCTCGAGCCGGCGCCTGCGGAGGTTGCGCCCGCAGGCGTGCCGTCCCCGGAACGGGCGCCGGCCGGGAAGGACGAGGAGCGGGGCGTCAAGGTCAAGGGCGGGCGCGATCTGTTGATGCAATTGTCCCGGTGCTGCAATCCGGTCCCCGGCGACCGGATCATGGGCTATATCACCAGGGGGCGCGGCCTGACCATTCATGCCGTCGGCTGTCCCAATCTCGCCGCCCTGGATTATGACCAGGAACGTCTGGTTGACGTGGAATGGGACTTCAGCGCTCCGAGCACACATTCCGTCAAGGTGTCGGTCGTCGCGGTGGACAAGCCCGGCGTGCTGGCCAACGTGTCGTCCTCCATCTCCGGCGCGGAGGCCAACATCACGCGCGCCGAGATTGCCACCAGCGAAGACCGGAAAGCCATTCTCGACTTCGTGGTCGAGGTGCAGGGTACGGCGCATCTGGAAAGGGTGCTGAAGGCGATCGAGCGGGTCGAGGGCGTAATCACGGCCAGACGGGTCCGGTCCTGGCACGAATGAACTGCGGAGGTCCGAAAGTCATCAAGTCATACAGTCGTCATGTCCTAAGACTTTCGGACTTTTGACTTTACGACTTTCGACTATTCGTTGCTAGGGCTTGCGTGACGGTCGCGGAGCGCGAGGATCCCAGGGGAGCTTGAAACGGAGCATGGCCCCGCGTTCGAGTTTGAGCGCATCCGCCGATCCCGCCGCGAGTTCCAGGACATACAGCGCATTCTCGTTCGGCTGGTATTGCGGGCAGCCCTCGTCGGTCCGGCTGCAGGTGGGCACGCGGCGTTCGATGTGTACGATTTTCTTGCGTCCGTCCATCCAGATGATATCGAGAGGGATGCGGGTGTTCTTCATCCAAAAGCTCCACTGCTGCGGCTCGGCAAAGGTAAACAGCATGCCGCGGTTGTTTTCCAGCGACGGACGGAACATCAGTCCTTGCGCGCGTTCCTCGACCGTATCCGCCAGTTCGGCCATGATGACGGTTCCCTGCGACGTCGTGACGGCAATCAGCGCGCCATCCACCGGAGGCTGGGCCGGCCCTCCCGCCGCCTGCAGGAGCACGAGCAGTCCGCACAGGGCGGTGATGAAGCCGAGCCTCCACAGGGAGGTTCGATGATGCGCCGTCTGCCCATTCGGCATGACGGCGATCCTAGTGGGGCCTGCACGGCCTGTCAAGGCGGCCCGGACACCGGCCGACGGGATCACTGATGGACCGCGTCTGGACCACGCAATACGATCCGCACGTCCCTGCGACCCTGTCATACCCCGAGGAACCGCTGGCGCATCTGGTGGCCCGTTCGTCCTCCAAGTTCCCCGATCGTCCCGCCCTGCTCTTCTACGGCCGCGCCATCCGCTATCGCGAGCTGGACGAACTGGTCAACCGGTTCGCGCAGGCCCTGCTACGGATCGGAATCGGCAAGGGCAGCGTGGTCGCCATCATGCTGCCCAACCTGCCGCAGACCGTCATCGCGTTCTACGGGATCCTCAGGGCCGGCGCCACGGTGACGATGGTCAATCCGCTGTACGTCGAGCCGGAGATCCGACAGCAGTTGACAGACGCGGGCTGCGAGACGCTGGTCGTGCTCAAGCAATTTTATCCGAAGGTCGAGCGGCTGCTCGAGGAGGGATGCCTGGCCCGAGTGATCGTGGCCGGGGTCGAGGAATACCTGCCGTGGCTCAAGCGGCTGCTGTACCCGATCAAGGCCTGGCGTGAGGGGTCCCATGTTCGGACGCCGGCGCGGCCCGGCGTGCAACCGTTTTGTTCCCTGCTGGATACGCCGTCCGCGCCTCCCGCCGTTTCGGTATCCCCGGATGACACGGCCTTGCTTCAATATACCGGCGGGACGACCGGCGTCCCCAAGGGCGTGGTGCTGACCCATCGCAATCTGGTCTGCAACACCTGGCAGTGCCGTCAATGGTGCCCGTTTCATGAAGGCGAGGAAGTCATCCTGGGCGTGCTGCCGTTTTTCCATGTCTACGGCATGAGCGTCTGTCTCAACCTGGCGCTCAGCATGGGCAGCACCCTGGTGCTGCTGCCACGATTCCAGGTCGGGGACGTCTTGAGGACGATTGTCCGTGAACGCGTGTCGGTGTTTCCGGGCATTCCCGCGATGTACGCGGCGATCAACTCCCATCAGCGCGTCGAACGGTACGACCTGCACTGTATCCGGATCTGTATCAGCGGGGCCGGCCCGCTTCATTCCTCGGTTCAAGATCGGTTCGAATCCCTGACGGGCGCCCGGCTGGTGGAGGGCTATGGCCTTACGGAGGCGTCGCCGGTGACGCATGTGAACCCGGTGGAGCAGCCGGTGGACAAGCGGCGCCGACGCAGCATCGGGGTGCCGTTTCCGGATACCGACGCGCGCATCATGGATATGGAGACGGGCCAGCGCGAGCTGCCGGTTGGGGAAATCGGCGAGCTGGTGATACGGGGGCCGCAGGTGATGCGCGGCTATTGGCGCCGGGACGAGGAGACGCGTCAGGTGCTGCGGAACGGCTGGCTCTATACGGGCGATATGGCCCGGCGCGACGAGGACGGGTATTTTTACATCGAAGACCGTAAGAAGGACATGATCAAATCGGGCGGGGAGAACGTCTACCCGCGCGAAGTGGAGGAGGTCCTGTTCCGGCACCCGAAGGTCAAGGATGCGGTGGTGGTCGGTGTTCCGCAGGAGTTGCGCGGCGAATTCATCAAGGCCTACATCGTCCTGAAAGAAGGCCAGCAGGCGTCCGCAAGCGAGATCCTCGAACATTGCCGGAAGGAACTGGCCAAGTTCAAAGTACCGAAGCGCGTGGAATTCAGGGGAGAGCTTCCGAAAACGATCGTCGGCAAGGTTCTGCGCCGCGTCCTGGTGGAGGAGGAATTGAAACGCAAAGCGAAGCCCGACACGGGCGATGATGGGGACCAGGCCGGCTTGCAATAGGGCCGCGTCCTGTGCGATTCTGCTTTCGCTCCTGCATCATGAAATCATACGGGGGATGGGATGAAGGAAAAGCGAAAAGTATTATATAAGAAGGGCGTGTTCGTGTGCCCCAAATGCCGCCAGTCCTATGTCCAGGAAAAGTGGATCGAGGAATTTCGCATCCGCTGCCACAAGTGTGATTACCGAGGCACCTTGACCGAGGTGTCGGTCGAAGAGCATTTGGATGAGGAAACGATCCGACGGTAGCAGGATGTTGAAAAAGTCCTTCGCCCGGACTGTTCATGGACGCTTCTGCTGCAATCACGGATACGCTGCTGCGAGGGGCGGGCTCGCCGCTCAGTCAGTCGACGTCCCGGCGAGAGGACGCCTCCTTCCCTCACGGCTCCACGCGCCCCTCTCGCGACGCGTCTGCGTGATTTCGCGACGAACCGCCATGAACAGTCCGGGCTGGCTTCGTTCTCGCTGTTGCGGCCGCCACGGGGAAAGCACGCGTCCCCGTGGAAGAGCGACTGTCTCGACAGGCGCGGGGTGGGTGCGACAACGTGCGGGGTGGGCGGGTGAGAAGACGGACTTTTTGACCATCCTGCAGAGCATCTTGGTGCCATTCATGATCGTCCACGAGCGCCAGAATTGCTGTTCGATACCCTGCTAGCTTCTTTTGCCTGTTCCTCGTTCCGCTTCCGTTCATCGCCAGCTCCATCATGCCGGTTCGTCTCGAGCTAGGAGGTAGACCCATGCGCCAGGCATTCCTTCTCGGGCTTCTCGTTTCAGGTTGGGCCGCCTCGGCGGCCGTGGCCGCCGACCCGCCGGCTTCCGTCACGATTCTGGTAGCCTATCATTCGGCGACTGGCCATACGGAAAAAATGGCGCAGGGGGTCGTCGAAGGCGCCAGGAGCCTGCCGGGAACCAGGGTGCTGCTCAAACGGGTGGGCGACGTGACTGCCGACGATCTTTTTTCGGCGGATGCCGTCGTCGTCGGGTCTCCGGTCTACTGGTCCAACATGTCCGGGGACGTCAAGAAATTCTTCGACGACTGGCAGTTCAAATTCGGCGTCTTTCCGGAGTTCAAAATGCGCAACAAGGTCGGCGCGGCCTTCGCCACCGGGGGACAGGTGTCGAGCGGCAAGGAAGTCACGATGCTGACGATCCTGGCCGCCATGCTCGGCAACCAGATGATTGTGGTCAGCGGGGGCGGCGCGTTCGGGGCCTCCGCCACGACGGAGGGAGACAGCCCGGGCATCGACGACAAGGAACTGGCCTCAGCCAGGGACCTGGGCAAGCGTGTCGCCGACGTGACCTGGATGGTCAAGCGGGGGCATCAACGCTAGGAAGAATTACGCCGCCGTTCGTTCGAGTTCCGCCACCATTTCGGCAATCGTATCAAATCCCGACTGCCAGAACGCCGCCGACCGGATATCCACCCCGACCTTGGAGAGAATCGCCTCCGGGCTTTTCGACCCCCCGGCAGCCAGCAACTCGAGGTACTGGGGCACGAAGGCCTGGCCCTGCCGCCTGTACTGCTGATACAGCGCCAGCACGAGCAGATTCCCGAAGCTGTACGCGTAACAATAGAACGGGCTGCCGAAGATGTGGGGGATGCTCAGCCATTCCCATCGGAACTCGTCCGGCACCGGGACGGCCTTGCCGAACTGCTGGCGCAGCGTGTCGAAGTAGGCGGCGCTGAGGTCCCGCGTGGTGGCGCCCTTGGCGATCAAGTCATGCGCGACTTTCTCGAACAGGACGAAATAGGCCTGGCGGACGACCGTCGCGTAGATGTCGTCGAGCTGGCTGATCAACAGCCCCTGCTTGACCGATTTTCTGGTTTCCTGCGCCATGAGCGCGTCGGAGAGAATGCGCTCGCCGAATACCGACGCCGTCTCGGCCAGCGGCAGGGTGGCATGGAATGTGAAGACGGAATGGTCGGCCGCGAGCAGGCCGTGCACGGCATGTCCCAGTTCGTGCGCCAACGTGGCGACGTCCCGCGCCTCCCCGGTGTAGTTGAGCAGCACGTAGGGAGTGAGCCCGGGCACGACGCTGTAGCAGTAGGCGCCGCTGAGCTTGCCCGGCCGCATGCGCGCGTCAAGGTGCCGCTCGTCGATCACCCGACGGACCAGGTCGGCCAGTTCCGGCGAAAACCCCTGATAGGCGTCGAGCACCATGCGGACGGCATCCTGATAGCGGTAGCGTCCGCGGTCGGCCGGATGCGGCGCGTACAGATGATACCGGTTCATCCGCGTGATCCCGCAGAGGCGTCCCTTGAGGCGGAAATACTCCTGGAACACGGCGGCGTTCTTGGTGCAGACCGACAGCAGCGCGGTCACGGCTTCGTCCGGCACGTCGTTGCTGAGATTGCGGGCCGCCACCGGCTCGGAGAACTTTCTCAGGGTGATATTCTCGTTCTTCCAGTCGCTGACGAGCGTGGAGTACATCTCGCCGAGCATGTCCTGCTGCCCGCCGAAGACCCGGTGCAACTCCTTGTAGGCGGCTTCCCGCACGCCGGCCTTGGGGCTTCGGATGTACATCGAGAGCTGTTCGCGCGTGAGGGTCTTACGTTTACCGTTCAGCGTCAGCGTGAAGGTCAGGCCGTTGGTTAAGAGATCATAGAGCGTGTTGACGGCGCTGCGCCCGGTGGTGTTCTTGAGGTTGATCAGTTTTTCCTCCGGTTCGGAGAGCGTGTGTGGTTTGAACCGGCGGATCGTTTCCAGGTGGTAGCGCAAGTCTCCGGACGAGGCCAGCAGACGGTCGGCGTTGGCGGCATCGACCGACTGCCACCAGAGATCGAAAAAGAGAATCCGGTTCTGGAGCGCGGCCAGGCGCTCTTCGACCTTGGTCTTGAACGCCCGGGCCTCCGGCCGTTTCGTGTTCTCCGAGTACCATAAGTACGCGTAGGCGCTGAGCTTCGAGGAGAGGGACGCAATCTCCTCCAGGAGCCGGAGGATGTCCTGGAACCCCCCGACGGTCATGTCGGGCGCCAGCGTGGGTCGTCTGGCTTCTACTTGTGACACCTGCTGGTCCAGTTGCTTGAGGATCAGATCGGAATCCCGAACGGGAAGGCGCAACAGGCCGGCGAGGTCCCACTCGGCCGGAACGGTCACGGTCGGGCGGGTCAGGGGGGCGTCTTTCCTGGTTCTAGACATGGTCGGCTCTTAGCATACCATTACTCCCGGTCGTTTCTGTGGACAGGCAGGCCCGCTCCATAGGCTATAATTGGTTCCGCCATGACCGACCAGGAAATCAACCGGGCCGCCCAGTACGTGGTCGCCAGGACGTCGTACGGGCGTGAGACGGTGGCGCAGATCATCACGACCGGCTTCTCCGAACTGTCGGCCATGGCCGCCACGTCCTCCACGCAATTCGATCGCGCCACGCTGCTGGAGTACGTCTGCCGGTGGACAATGGCGAAAACTGGCCACCCCGAGCCGCTGGTGCGCGAAGTATTGGGATGCGCCGGTCGGTGGCTGGACGAATTGTACGAGGCGCTGCTGCGGGACCATCCCGAGTGGCAACAGAAGCCGGACCAATAAGAGCGGCGCTACCCCAAGCCCTGCTTCAGCGTGTGAAGATTCTTCGTCACCATCGCGTCGCCGTTCTTGGTCGAGACCTCGATGCCCTGGTCGCAGATCTGACGGCAGCGGTCGATCTGCCCCAATTGTTTCAGCGATTCGGCCAGGGCGAAGTAGGCTGCCGAATAGGTCGGCTTCACCGCGATGCAGCGCTCCAGGGCGGAGGCCGCTTCCTGGAAGCTTCCGTCCCCCTGGTAGGCCTTTCCCAGCCCGAACCAGCCCACCTCGTCGTTCGGATCCATCGCCAGCAGTTTTTTCAGCGGTTCAATCTTCGAATTTGCCATGCGTACCTCTCAACGCGGCGACGGTAACACGGTTTTCGTCGGATTGTCTATCGCGTTTGGGCCATGCTACGATGACGAATAGTCATCAGTGTCAGTTTACTGTAAATTCAGATTTCATCTCGCGGGCCCTGTGCATACTGACAACTGAGAATATAGTTATGGCCACGACCGGCTTGGTCTCTCATCCCGACTATCTGAAACACGACATGGGCGTCGGCCATCCGGAGTCTCCGGAGCGATTGCGTGCGATCGTCGCGCGGCTGGAGCAGGACGGAATCATGCCCCGCCTGGTTCGCATTGACCCGGCTCCGGCGTCGGAGGAGTGGATCACGCAGGTGCATAAGCCGTCTTATGTGGCGGCGTTGAAACAGCATGCCCCGGCCAGCGGCCGGGTCATGCTGGATGCCGATACCTCGATGTCGCCTGGCTCTTTGCCGGCCGCCTATTTGGCGGCGGGCGGCGTCCTGGCCGCGGCGGACGCCATCATGGCCGGCCGCGTGGACAATGCGTTCTGCGCCGTGCGTCCACCGGGGCATCATGCGGAGCACGACCGGTCAATGGGGTTTTGTCTTTTCAATAATGTCGCGATCGCGGCCCGGTATTTTCAGCGCCACCACGGGCTCGCGCGCGTGCTGATCGTGGATTGGGACGTCCACCATGGCAACGGCACGCAGCATTCGTTCTACGACGATCCCACCGTGCTGTTTTTCAGCACGCATCAATTTCCCCATTACCCTGGCACCGGACGGGCGTCGGAGAGCGGAAGCGGGAAAGGGAAAGGGGCGACGATCAACGTGCCGATGGAGGCAGGGGAAGGCGATGAGGACTATGTGGCGGTCTTTCAGAAAGTGCTGGTGCCGGCCGCGGATGGCTTCAAGCCTGATGTCGTGATCATTTCGGCCGGTTTCGACGCCCACCGCGACGACCCACTGGCCAGCATGGGCCTGACGGAACAAGGCTATGCCGAACTGACCCGGATTGTGGCGGGGATCGCGCGGCGCCACAGCAAGGGCCGTATCCTGTCGTCGCTTGAGGGTGGCTACAATCTCCAGGCGCTGTCCGCATCGGTCGGGCGGCATGTGCTGGGGTTGCTGGAGGCGTGAACGCCTGGCAAAGGCGCTGACAAGCTGACAAGATGCACGTGGGCGAAGGCGTGTTGCCTGTCAGCAGGCAGCCGTGTCAGCAAGAGAATATGAGCACACATCGTATGCAACGAACATGGAAGATTGCCATCGGGTGCGCGGCCGCCGCGATCGCGATTTACCTCTACTACACCGAGGTCAAGCCGGTCGTGATTTTCGGTCTCCGCTCCGATTATGCGCACGCAATCCCATATCAGAAAATTCCGGCCGGCCTCGACAGCCTCAAGGCGGAATCCTGCGGGACCTGCCACAAGGAAATTTATGAAGAGTGGAAAACCAGCATCCACGCGAAGGCGTTCGAGGACCCGTTTTTCCAGGCCTACTGGAAGGCGGACAAAAACATCTGGGTCTGCCTGAATTGCCACACGCCGCTGGAAAACCAGCAGCCGACCCTGATCAAGGACATTCCGCGCGGGCGGGTGGAGAAGGCCGTAGAGGAGCCGAATCCGCATTACGACCCGGCCTATCAGAAGGAAGCCATCACCTGTGCCGCATGTCATGTGCGGGACGGGGTGATTCTGGGGCCCTTCGACGATTCGGCGGCGCCGCACCCGACGAAGTTCGATCCGGCGTTTCGCACGGCGCAGGTCTGTTACCGGTGCCACAACGTCGTGTCCGGCCCGGCGCAGTTTTATAACGTCGGGCCCTGCGGGACCTACGCCGAGTACGAAGGCAAGTATTTCATGCAAGAGCGAGGCTTCATCTGCCAGACCTGCCACATGCCTGAAATTGACCGGCCGGTGGCGAGCGGCGGGCCGATCCGGCAGGGTCGCCGGCATCTCTGGCGGGGCGGGCATGATCCGGACATGATCAAGCAGGCCGTGGCCGTGCGCGTGCAGGCCGATCCTCCGGCGCCCAAGCCTGGCGAGGAGGTTACGTTTACGGCGACGCTCATCAACGCGGGAGCGGGACACAAGATTCCCACCGGCGATCCGGACCGGCATTTCACCGTGGAATTTCTCGTGGAGGACAAGGACGGGCACGTGCTGTCGCACCAGACGGACACCATGGGCCGATGGATTCTCTGGCAGCCGGTCGTCGTAGAGGTCTACGACAATCGCCTGCTGCCGCTGGCCAGCCGCGAATACACGTTTCGCTATCGCCTGCCGAAGCAGGGGAGGGGGTTGACCCTCAAGACCCTCGTGCGGTACCACATTTTGACGGACAGTCAGCACGAGATGCTGCGGACCAAATACGGCCTGACTGCCGACGACCCCTACCGGTTCACGATCTACGAGCGGGCGTTCCCGCTCACCCATGAATTGAAGGCTGCGCTCGATCTGGCGGCCTACGACCCGCAGATGGCTTGCGCAGTGGACGGGAGGGGGAAAAACCTGTACAAGGCGGGCTGAACGGGCTGAACCAGGGAGCAAGACAGAACCATGATGCATGCGATGTTGATTGATACGGCGACGCTGGACCAGAACCTCGGGCGCGAGGGGCTGGTCATTCTCGATGTCCGCGGCAAGGCCGCCTATGCCTTCGGCGGGCACATCCCGGGGGCTGTGAATGCCACGTGGCACGAGTTCAGCGATCCTGATGCGGCGGCCAAGGGGCTGCTCGATCCGAACATGGACCGCCTGCAACAAAAAATCCGCGCGCTGGGCGTCAATCAGGACAGCGACGTGGTGATCTATTCGAACCCGTTCGACAACTGGGGCGACGAAGGGCGGATGTTTTGGATGTTGCAGTACCTCGGCCACACAAGACTCAAGATCCTGGACGGCGGATGGGTCAAGTGGACGGCGGAGCATCGCAAGTATGAACATGGCGTCGTGACGCCGAAGCCGGGTAATTTCAAGATCGCCGAGAACCCGGATCTGATCATCAGCAAGGACCACTTGAAAAAAATCGTGAAACAGCCGCATCCGGAAACCGTGATTGCGGATGCCCGCAGCCTGGAGGAGTATGCCGGCAAGGAGTTGTCCGGCATTCCCAGGGCGGGGCATATCCCGGGCGCCGTCAGCGTGCCCTGGAACGCGTTCTTGAATCCGGATGCCACGGTCAAGGATCTCGACAAGATCCAGTCGGGACTCGACGACAAGGGTCTGCAACCCGGCCATGAGGTGGTCTGCTATTGCACGGGAGGCGTGCGCTCGGCCTGGCTCTATGTCGTCCTGAAACTGGTCGGCTATCAAAAGGTCAGGAATTACCCGGGGTCCTGGTGGGAATGGAGCCGGGACTTTGCCGCGCCGGTTGAAAAAGACGCGAAATTGCTGCACAAAATCGTCGGCGCCGAGCAGGCCAAGCCGTCTTGACCCCTCCCGGGTCGCATGGTAAGGTCATCCATCGAATTGTACAGTGTGTTCGTACCAGGATTGAAAACGGTGTCCGTCATTCACCAAGGAGGCCAAGAATGAAAACGTTCATGGGAGTGGTAATTGCCGCTGCAGCCGTCATGCTGTTGAGCGCGCCGGCCTGGGCCGGCAACAAGCATGTGGACGAGGCGATCCACCATGCCAAGGAAGCCGTTGATCATGGCAAGCAGGGCCATCCTGATGCCATCGTGAAGCACGCCTCTGTGGCCTTGGAGCATGCCCAGGGAGCGGCCAAGGAAGTGAAGAGCCCGCACCTGGACGAGGGTATCAAGGGTCTCAAGGGGGCCATCGAGCACGGCAAGGCAGGTCATGCGGACATAGCGACCAAGGAAGCGGAAAGCGCGGTGATGCACCTCTCCGAAGTGAAGTGAAAGAAGCTCATCCAGAGCGATAGACAACGGGCAGGGGAGACCCTGCCCGTTTTTTTTAACCCGGGACGACCATGAAAGTCGGCTACTACCAGTTCAATCCGGTGTTCGGCGATGTGGAGCGCAACCTCGAACGGGTGGCGAAAAAACTCTCATCGGTTCGGTGCGACCTCATGGTCCTGCCGGAGCTGTTCGCATCGGGCTATCAGTTTGTCTCCAGGGACGAGGTAGCGGCCCTGGCGGAGCCGGTACCGGACGGGGCGACGACCACGCGGCTCTGCGAGGTGGCCCGGAGGCGCTCCATGCATATCGTGGCGGGGCTGCCCGAGCGGGACGGGAGCCGGTATTACAATTCCGCCGTCGTGGTCGGGCCGAAGGGCGTGATCGGGTGCTATCGCAAGACACACCTCTTTTTCGAGGAAACGCAGTTCTTCACGCCGGGCGACTCCGGATTTCAGGTGTGGAATATCGGACAGGCCAGAATTGGAGTCATGGTCTGTTTCGACTGGTTTTACCCGGAAGCGGCGCGGACGCTGGCGCTGAAAGGGGCCGACATCATCTGCCACCCTTCCAACCTGGTCCTGCCGCATTGTCCGGAAGCGATGGTGACGCGGTGCCTGGAAAATCATGTCTTCAGTGTCACGGCCAACCGGATCGGCTCTGAAAAGCGGGGCGGCAAGAAGAAGCTGACGTACATCGGCAGCAGCGAGATCGTCAGCCCGCAGGGGAGGATTCTCCATCGGGCACCGGAGGATCGGGAGAAACTGGCGATCGTCGCGCTTGATCCCAAGGAAGCCCGCGACAAGGCGCTCAATTCCTATAACGACCTGTTGCGGGATCGGCGCACGGCGCTCTACCAAGCCTGATCTTGCCCAAAGCCGGGCGGCGCAGTAGGATAACTCCATGGATGTGATGCTGGGGAAAGGCATCTTTCTTGTGGCCGCGCCGTCGCTGCGCGACCCGAATTTCCGCCAGACGGTGGTGCTGCTCTGCGAGCATGGGTCGCAGGGGGCGCTGGGCGTCGTCGTCAATCGTCCGACGGCCATTCATCTCTCGGAAGCGCTGCCGCAGGTTCCCGTGCTGGAGGGGCAGCGCCATCTCCTGTTCTCGGGCGGCCCCGTGCAGCCCAATCACGTCCTGATTCTCTTGCGAACGGGGCAGGTGCCTGACAACACCCATCATGTCTTTGATGGCGTGTACATGGGCGGGGATATGGCGGCATTGGAAAAGATCATGACTGTGCCCAGCGGAACGGCCGCCTTCAGGGCCTACGTGGGCTACTCGGGATGGTCACCGGGGCAGCTGGAAAACGAGATGAAAACCGGCTCCTGGATCACTCTGCCTGCCGATCCGTCCATGGTGTTCGACAAGGACCCGCTCCGCATCTGGGCAGACACCATGCGATCGCTTGGCGGACGCTATGAACTCTACGCGCAGATGCCGCAGGATCCGAACCTGAACTAGGCCTGAACTAGGAAGGTTGAGGTTAAGGTTCAGGTTGGGCGAAGATCCAATTCGAGAATCCCCCTAAGCCTCAACCTTGGCCTTAACCTTCTCTTCCAGCAGTGGTCGCAGGAACCGTCCCGTGTGCGACGCGGCGACCTGCGCCACCTGTTCCGGCCGGCCCTCCGCGACCATCCGCCCGCCCTCTTCTCCACCTTCCGGGCCCAAATCAATGATCCAGTCGGCGGCCTTGATCACGTCCGGATTGTGTTCGACCACGATCACCGTGTTGCCGGCATCCACCAGCCTGCCCAGCACCGCCAGCAGCTTTTTGATGTCATCGAGATGCAGCCCTGTCGTCGGCTCGTCCATGATATAGAGCGCCCCGGGGGAATGAGGGGACTGGCTCCGGCCGTAGCCCTGGGCGGAGGCCGGTGCCTGTCCCCGGTTGTTCAACTCAGCCGCGATTTTGAGGCGCTGTGCTTCGCCGCCGGATAGGGTGGTGGCCGGCTGGCCGAGACGGAGATAGCCCAGCCCGATCGAGGCCAGCAGATGGAGCTTCTCGCCCAACCGGGTGGATCCGGAGAAAAACGTCAGCGCGTCGTCCACCGTCAGGCCGAGCACCTCGTGAATCGTCTTGTTCCGATAGCGGACGTTTAGGACGGCTTGGCCGTAGCGCCGCCCGCCGCAGGCCTCGCAGGTCGCGTAGAGGTCCTCGAAAAAATACATCTCCAGTTTTTCATAGCCGTTGCCCTCGCAGCGGTCGCACCGGCCGCCCGGCGTGTTGAAGGAAAAATGGGCGGGGGTCAGCCCGGCGGCTCTTGCACCCTGCGTGTTGGCGAACAGTGCCCGGATGTCGTCGAAGGCTTTCAGGTAGGTGATCGGGTTGGATCGGGGCGTCCGGCCGATCGGTTCCTGATCGATCAAGCGCACGGACTTCACGTATTCCAGCCCCTTGATGGCGCTGAAGCGCCCCATGGGAAGGGATTCGAGGCGAAAGGCTCGCGCCACTGCCCGGTAGAGCGTGTCCTCC
>DASWIN010000079.1:0-27036 GCA_036397655.1 Nitrospiraceae bacterium
GCCCGATCCAGGTGCATTCGGAGGGCGGTCGCGGAGGGAGTCCTTGGGCCTGATGGCTCCGACGCTGACCACGGAGGGTTTGACTCGTTCCGCCAGATCCGTGATGACGCTCTGCAATTCCTCAAGCAGGTGCAGTCCGCCTGGCTCAGCCTGTGCGGCGGCGGGCTCTCCCGTCACCGTCGCCGGCAGCCAGAGAGAAAAGCTGAGCGCCAACACGCACGGGATCGTTCCGGTAATCGAGCCGGGACGGGTGAATTGTCGGGTGCCGGGCGCACGGCGTGTCATGCGGTCGCTCGCTTGCGTTCAATGAACAGTGGAAGGACAGGCTTCAACTCGTCTCGCAGGCCAAGGAGAATCACCATATCGCCCGGTCTGAACAGGACGGTCTCAAAACTGAGGAGCAGCGAGGGGCCGCGCAAGACCGCCACGATGCGAATGGACGCCGGCAGTCCGAGCTGGCCGACCGGGCAACCGCTTGCGGGCGCTCCTGGAACGACGCGGAGTCGTTCGATCGTCGCCGATCGGTGAAAGAGATCGCGTTCAAGATTGAGGAGATCTTCGCGCAAGGCCTCCGATTCGATCTGTCGGACCCGAGGATCAACCAGCAGCAGCTCTTTCTTTAACGTGCTCACGCGGGACGAGATGTCGGTCAGGTGTTGCTCGGTTGTGTCGTGCGAGATCTCGTGGGCATGGCCATCGTGCGGGGCGAGCTCCACACACAGGGCGGCGCCGAGGTGTTGATGGAGGCGCTCGATCTGGCCGGAGAGCGAGGCCGCCTGCCAGTGCAACCGAAGAATCTGGACCTTGCGATTGACTCGCTCGGCAATGGCCAGCACGGTTTCGTGGAATCCACGGGCGGTCAGGGTGAATTCCTTGCGGATCCGGCGTACAAACTCGGTGGTCATTGCGCGATCCCGGTTATAACTCTAAGTCTGATAAGAGGTATTATGTAAACTAGTAGCCTGGCCGATTTTCGGCTCCGTGCCGCGCCACAGCCGTGCAATGTTCCCCTTGTGCCGGGCTCCCACCAGGCCGGCCACAATGAGAGAAAATACCAGAAACAGTTCGCCCCTTCCAGCCAGTATCCCCAGGAGCGGTAATGAGCAGAACGCTGCCAGGGCTGCTCCAGAGGAATACCGCCAGAGGGCGGCGGTGAGCAGCCAGATGGCGATCAGCTCCAAACCTATGAGCGGCGCGACGCCCCCGACCGCCCCAATGGCGGTGGCCACCCCTTTTCCACCTTGAAAACCCAGAAACACGGGGAACAGATGCCCCAGGACTGGACATAAGGCGATGCCGAGCACCCACGCCTCGTGATCCATGGTCTGGGCGGCCAGCCAGCCGACGGCCCATCCCTTCCCCATGTCTCCAACGAGGGTCAGCACGCCGGCTTTCTTGCCGGAGACGCGCAGGACATTCGTAAATCCAATATTGCGGCTGCCGGCGGCTCTTGGGTCCTGAAGGCCCAGGCATTTCGAGACCACAATCCCGAACGGCACCGAGCCGAGGAGATACCCGCCGATGGCCAGGATGATCAGCAGCCACTCGTTCGGCGACGGTGACGTCATCATAATCCTTTGGTTGAGCTTTGCTTCCAGAAGCTCACGATATAGCGATTTCCTGAATAGAGAGCCAGAGCCAATGCCGAGTAGAGAAGACCTGTCCCGATCTCATGCGGATACCAGGAGGCAGGCAGTACGCCGTCCTCGAGCAGCAGGAACACGATGGCGACGACTTGCACAACCATCTTGTACTTCCCGGTCGTCTCAGCCTCGATGATGATTCCCTGGGCGGCTGCAATGGCGCGCACACCGGTCACGGCGACTTCGCGCGCAATGATCAGGATGGCCACAATGGCTGCCACGCGGTCGAATTGCACGAGCAGAATCAGGCCGGACAGGACCAGTAGTTTATCGGCGATCGGGTCCAGCAACCGGCCGAGCCTGGTGATCTGGGAGTGCCGGCGTGCAAGATAGCCGTCCAGAAGGTCTGTCACGGCGGCCACCACAAACACGATGGCTGCCGCCAATGATCGATCCGGGGTGGGAACGGAAAACAGCACGACAAAGACAGGAATCAGCAGAATTCTGACAACGGTCAGGAAATTGGGAAGGTTGATGTTGGCGATGGCGTCTGTACGCTTGAGCGCGTCCGTCGTGCGCACGTCCGACTCCCCTTCCTGCGTCCGGCGCGATCCGCGATCAGACAACGCCGTTCTTGAGCAGGTCGTGCAAATGAATCACGCCTGCCAGGCGCTTCCGCTCATCCACGACCACGAGCGAGGTGATTGAAAATTGTTCCATGATCTGCAGCGCCTTGGCGGCGAGCGCGTCGGTCCGGATCGTCCGCGCGGACTTGCTCCCCAGATGCCTGGCCTTGGCTCCGGTCAGGCTGTTGCCCTTCTCAAGGAACCGGCGCAGATCGCCATCGGTGATCACGCCCGCGAGCTGGCCTTTCGCGTCGACCATGGTCGTCATGCCGAGCTTCTTCGACGTCATTTCCCGAATGGCGTCCTTGGCGGATGCCGTGGCGGATACGCGTGGCAGCGCATCCCCCTGGTGCATGAGATCACGGACCTTGAACAGCAGGCGCCGGCCCAGTGCGCCCCCCGGATGGAATTGTGCAAAGTCCTCCTCCTTGAATCCCCGCTTCTGTAACAAGGCAATCGCCACGGCATCCCCCATCGCCAATGCGGCGGTGGTGCTCGAGGTCGGGGCCAGACCCAACGGGCAGGCTTCCTCGGAAACCGAGACGTCCAGGACCACGTCGCTGTACTTGGCCAGGGTGGATTGGGGTCGGCCCGTCAGGGCGATGATGGGAATGCTCAACCGTTTCATGAACGGCAGGAGTTTGAGCACTTCCTCCGTTTCCCCGCTGTTCGAGATCGCCAGCAGCGCATCCTCCTTGGCCAGCATGCCCAAATCCCCGTGGATGCCGTCGGCCGGATGGACAAAGAAGGCCGGGGTTCCCGTGCTCGCCAGGGTCGCGGCGATCTTCTGCCCGATCAGGCCGGATTTGCCCATTCCGGAGACCACCACTTTCCCGGCGCACTGGTGCAGCAGGTCGACGGCGTTGGCAAACCGCTCGTCCAACCGGTCCACCAGCGCCGCGATGGCGCGCGCCTCGATATCCAGCACCCGTTTTCCCTGCTGAATGCTCATCGGTCGCTCTCCGCGCCCTTGCCGGCGGCCTGGCAGATCCGCATCAACCGCTCCAGCAACCGTTTCAGATCATGGAGCGGCACCATGTTGGGACCGTCGGACGGCGCGTGGTCCGGATCGGGATGCACCTCCATGAAGAACCCGTCGCAGCCGGCTGCCGCCGCGGCACAGGCCAGGGGAGCCACGAACTCGCGCTGGCCGGATGACTTGGTGCCGCCCCCGCCGGGCAACTGGACGCTGTGGGTGGCGTCAAACACGACCGGGTAGCCGAACTTTCGCATGATCGGGAGCGCGCGCATGTCGACGACCAGGTTGTTGTAGCCGAACGACGAGCCGCGTTCCGTCAGCAGAATCCTCCGTGTGCCGCTCTCCTCCAGCTTGGCGACGACATTGGCCATGTCTCCGGGAGACAGGAACTGGCCCTTTTTCACGTTGACCACGCGCCCGGTCCTGGCCGCGGCCACCAGCAAATCGGTCTGACGGCAGAGAAATGCCGGAATCTGCAGCACGTCCACCGCCTCCCCTGCCTGCGCCGCCTCCTCCACGCTATGCACGTCGGTGAGCACGGGCACGCCGACCTGCTCCTTCACCTTCTTCAGGATCGCGAGCCCCTCCTTGATGCCCGGGCCCCGGAAGGAGGAGAGGGACGTGCGGTTCGCCTTGTCGTAGGACGATTTGAAGATGTACGGGATGTTGAGCGCGCGGGCGATCTCCGCAATGCGGTGCGCGGTTTCCAACACCAACGGCTCGCTCTCGATGACGCAGGGGCCGGCGATCAGAACATGCCGGTGCGCCGCGCCTACCTTGATGGAGCCGATGTCGACTTCATGCACCATGCCGGGGCTCCATTACCGTCCGCATTTTCTTCGCAAGGCGGCGCCGACAAAGGCGCTGAACAAGGGATGGGGACGGTGCAGACGCGAACTGTATTCCGGATGGAACTGCGTGGCCAGGAACCACGGATGGCCCTTTAACTCCACGATTTCGACCAATTGCCCGTCCGGAGACAGCCCGCTCAGGATCAGTCCCTGCGCGGCCAGCCGGTCGCGATAGGCGTTGTTGAATTCATACCGGTGCCGGTGCCGTTCCTTGACGTCCAGAACACCGTAGGCCTTGTGGGCCAGGCTGCCGTCCAGCAGGCGGCAGGGATAGGCGCCGAGCCGCATCGTCCCGCCCTTGTCATGGACCGACTTCTGGTGCTCCATCAGGTGAATCACCGGATGCGGACTGTTGGGATCAAATTCCGAGCTGTTCGCATCGGCGAGGCCGGCGGCGTTCCGCGCCAGTTCGATCACCGCGCACTGCATGCCGAGGCAGAGGCCGAGGAAGGGAATGCCCCGTTCCCTGGCAAAACGGATCGTCTGGATCTTGCCTTCGATGCCGCGTACGCCGAATCCGCCCGGGATCAGAATGCCGTCGGCCTCCCGGAGGGTCTGCTCGGTGCCGCGTCGTTCGACGTCTTCCGACTCGATCCAGTTGATGTTGACCCGCGTTTCGTGATCCACGCCGCCGTGCACCAGCGCTTCCGTCAGGCTCTTGTAGGACTCCTTCAGCCCGATGTATTTACCCACCAGTGCGATCGACACTTCGTGCTTGGGCCGCTTGATTTTCTGCACCATGGCGTCCCATTCGCGCAGGTTCGGGGGGCCCGTTTCCAGCTTGAGCTGGCGCACGATCAGCTCGTCGAGCCCCTCCTTCCGGAAGACGATGGGCACTTCATACACCGTTTCAACGTCCTTGGCCGTGATCACGGCGCCCTTTTCCACGTTGCAGAAGAGCGCGATCTTGTCCTTGAGGTCCGGCGGAAGAAACCGATCGGTCCGGCACAGGAGAATGTTCGGCTGGATGCCGATTTCGCGCAGTTTATTGACGGAATGCTGGGTCGGCTTGGTTTTTAATTCGCCGGACGCACCGATATACGGCACCAGCGTCAAATGGATGTACAGGACATTCTCACGCCCGACGTCGTAGGGCATCTGCCGGATGGCCTCCAGGAAGGGCAGGCTCTCGATGTCGCCGACCGTCCCGCCGATCTCGACAATGGCCACGTCGGTTTCTTTGGCCACGTTCCGGATGCATTGCTTGATTTCGTCGGTGATGTGCGGCACGACCTGGACGGTCCCGCCGAGATAGTCGCCACGGCGCTCCTTGGTAATGACCGAATTATAGATGCGGCCGGTGGTATAATTGTTTTCCCGGGTCAGGGTCAGCGAGGTGAAGCGCTCGTAGTGGCCCAGGTCCAGGTCGGTCTCCGCCCCGTCTTCCGTCACGAACACCTCCCCGTGCTGGTACGGGTTCATCGTTCCCGGGTCGACGTTGATATAGGGGTCCAGCTTGAGGAAGGTGATTTTCAACCCGCGGCTCTCCATGAGATTGCCGATCGCCGCCGAGGCGAGCCCCTTGCCCAGCGAGGACACGACGCCGCCGGTCACGAAAATGAATTTGCTCATCGCCTGTCCCTCGCCTTGGCCCGTGCCGCCGATCGGGTGGTTGTGCGTCGCCGTGTCATGCGTCCCAGGACCGATGCGGCCTGCTTCAGATCCTTCGGCGTGTCGATCCGCAAGGAATCATGCGTCGTTTCCCAGACGCGGATCCTGACGCCCTGTTCGAGCGCGCGGAGCTGCTCCAGCTTCTCGGCCTCTTCGAGCGGGCTGGTCGGCAACCGTGACACCTGCAGCAGCGTCGCCCGCGTATAAATGTAAATCCCCAGATGGACATAATGCAACCCGGAGACGATATTCCCGGGGCCCTTGCCACGGTGGCATGGGATCGGCGCGCGGGAAAAGTAGAGGGCGTCGCCATTGACATCCGTCACGACCTTCACGATGCCGGGATTGCGGATCTCGCGGGATGAGGTCAGCGCGCGCTTGAGCGTGCCCATGCCCGCACGGCTGCGCAGGAACGGCCGGATGAGATCGCCGAGTAACCCGGGATGCAGCGCGATCTCGTCGCCCTGCAGATTGACGAACACACCGCCGGCATTCCGGCGGGCGACGGCGGCCACCCGGTCCGTTCCGGTCCGGAACTTCCCCTTCGGCATCACGACGGCGCCGCCAAATGCGGTCACCGCTTTTTGAATGCGGACGTCATCGGTGGCGACCAGCACGCGACGCACGCCGGGCGACGCCAGGGCGCGTTCGTAGACATGCTGGATGATCGGTTTGCCTGCCAGCAGGGCCAGCGGTTTTCCGGGGAATCGAGAGGAGCCGAACCGGGCCGGAATGACGACTGTCACCGGCGGGGTCGGTTTAGGCATGCGTCAGGGCCTCGGTCAATTGTCGCGCAGTCACGGTTGCCGTGCCGACCATGCCGACCACGATGCCGGCCGCGTGGTTGGCCAGGACGGCCCCGTCCCGGATGGATGCGCCGGTCGCCATGGCCAGGGCCAGGGTGCCGATGGCGGTGTCGCCGGCTCCGGTCACATCGTAGACCTGCCGCGCCACGGTCGGAATGTGCCAGTGCGAGCCGTTGGCTTCGAAGAGGCTCATGCCCTTCTCGCCCCGCGTGATCAGGACGCACTCGCAACCCAGCCGTTGCCGGAGAATGTCGCCCGCCTGGAAAACGGCTTGATCGGCGTCCCCGTGGACCCCGGCGGCCTGCGCGGCTTCGAGATGGTTGGGAGTCACCACCGTGACGCCTTTATAATAGGAGAAATGTTCCACCTTGGGATCCACGATGATCGGGACGCGCCGCAGGGCGGCCAGGCGGGTCAACTCGGCCATCAGCCCGGCGGTCACGACGCCCTTGGCGTAATCCGATACCACGAGGCACGAAATGTCGCGCAGGCGGGATTCGACGTAGCGGAGGATGCGCCGCTGATGCTGCGCGTTGATGTCGGTCCGTCCTTCGAGGTCGTACCGGACGATCTGCTGGTTGTGGGCGACGACGCGGGTCTTTCTCGTGGTCGGACGGTCCGGATCGATGACCACGCCGCCCCGCCCCTGCCGCCGGGTGCCCAGTTCCTTCAGCAGTTGGCGCCCGCCTTCGTCCGAGCCGATGATGCCGCACAGGTCCGCCCGTCCGCCGAGGGAGACGATGTTGTTGTAGACGTTCGCCGCCCCGCCCAGCTTGAGCGATTCCGAATTGACGTGGACGATCGGTACCGGCGCCTCGGGGGAGATCCGGCTGACGTTGCCCCAGATGTAATGATCGAGGATCAGGTCGCCGACGACCAGCACGTTCGCCTGCGGAAATCTGACGATGTGATTCCGCAGCGCACGCAGGTCTGGAACCGGCAGGAGTCCCGTCTCTCCGCCCCGGTTGCGGGGAGATTTCGGCGCCGCCCCGCCGGTCTTGCTCATCGAATGGCCTTTCCGATTCGCTCCCACCGGACCCATTCCTGCCAGGTTCCCTGCCCGCTCCACGACCAGTAGATGCGCAGCGCCCGTCCTTTGATTTTCTCTTCTCTCACGTAGCCCCAGAACCGGCTGTCCAGGCTCTGGTCCCGGTTATCGCCCATGACGAAGTAGGAATGGGCGGGAACGGTGACCGGGCCGTAGTTGTCCCGTGGATTGATCGCGCCGTCGATGACGCCGGGATCCACCCGCTGCGTGTAGGTCTGATCCGTCACCGTGGCGCCGTTCACGTAGACCGCCTTATTGTGAATTTGTACGACATCGCCGGGGATCCCCACGATGCGCTTGATAAAGTCCTTCTCTTCGTCTTCGGGGTAGCGGAAGACGATGACGTCGCTCCGCTGCGGCGGTCCGAACGTGACCAGATTTTTGGTGGTATAGCACGTCATGGGCGGAAGCGCCATCTTGACGTGGCAATCTCCCGGCCATTGAATGCCGTACGACAGCTTGCTGACGAGGATGTGATCGCCGATCAGGAGCGTCGGGATCATGGATCCCGAGGGAATCTTGAATGCCTGCACGACGAAGACCCGGATGGCGAAGGCCAGCAGCATGGCTACGATGATGGCCTCGGTATATTCGCGCCAGAGCGGCTTCCGTCTGGACATCGCAAAGGTGGCGGCCGTCGTCTGGTCGAGCGCTGCGTCGGGCGCGACCGTTTCCTCCGGCGATTCGGAGGATCCGTCGATCGGGGTCGGCAGGCTGGAAGGATCCCGCTCGATCGTCATTCGCCGGTCACCTTCAGCAGCGCCAGGAAGGCTTCCTGCGGCACTTCCACCTTGCCCACCTGCTTCATCCGCTTCTTGCCCTCTTTCTGCTTCTCCCACAGTTTCCGCTTGCGGGTGATGTCGCCGCCGTAACACTTGGCGGTCACGTTCTTTTTGATCGCGCCGATCGTTTCGCGGGCGACGATCTTGCTGCCGATGGCCGCCTGGATGGCGATTTCGAACATCTGCTTGGGAATCAACTCCTTCATTTTTTCAGCCATCTGCCGCCCCCGCGCAATGGCGTTGTCCCTGTGCGTGACGAACGAGAGGGCGTCGACCGTTTCGCCGTTGAGCAGCAGGTCGATTTTAACCATGTCCCCAGTCCGGTAGCCGAGGACTTCGTAATCGAACGAGGCGTATCCCTGCGTTTTGGATTTCAGCCGGTCGTAAAAGTCGAGGATGATCTCGTTGAGCGGCAATTCGTAGGTCAGCATGACGCGTGTAGGATCCAGATACTGCAGGCTCTGTTGGATGCCGCGGCGCTCCTGGCACAGCTTGAGCACGTTGCCGACATAGCGCTCTGGCGTGATGATCGTGGCCCGGATGAACGGTTCCTCGAAGCTTTCGATCGACGAGGGTGCCGGCAGCTTGGCCGGGTTGTCGATGGTCAGGATGTCTCCCGCCGTGGTAAGCACCTGGTAGACGACCGTCGGCGCGGTGGTGATCAGGGTCAGGCTGTATTCCCGCTCCAATCGTTCCTGGATGATTTCCATGTGCAGCAGGCCAAGAAACCCGCACCGGAATCCGAATCCGAGGGCCAGCGAGGACTCCGGCTCATAGACGAACGACGAATCGTTCAGGCGGAGTTTCGTGAGCGCGTCGCGGAGGTCCTCGAAGCGGGCCGTGTCCGTCGTGTAGAGACCGCAGAAGACCATGGGCCGGGCTTCCTTGTAGCCGGGAAGGGGCGCATCCGTCGGCCGGGCGGCGTCGGTGAGCGTGTCGCCGATTTTCGTATCCGCCACTTCCCGCATGCCGGCGCAGATGTAGCCGACATCGCCGGTTCCGAGCTGGTCCGTCTTGGTGCGCTTCGGCGTGAACTGGCCGACCTCCATGACTTCGAACGTCCGGTTGTTCGACATGGCCCGGATCTTCATGCCGGGCTTGACCTGCCCGTCAAGCACACGGGTCAGCACGATGACGCCCTGATAATTATCGAACCAGGAATCGAACACCAGCGCCTTCAAGGGCTTGGCTGAATCGCCGGACGGCGGCGGAATGCGCGTGATGATGGCGTCCAGGACTTCCTTGATCCCGCGGCCTTCCTTGGCGCTGATCAGGAGCGTGTCCTTGACGTCCAGGCCCAGCACGTCCTGAATCTGCTGCTTGACGCCCTCGACGTCGGCTCCGGGGAGATCGATCTTGTTGATGACCGGCAGAATGACCAGGTTGTTCGCCATGGCCAGGTGCGCGTTGGCGATCGTCTGCGCCTCGACACCCTGGCTGGCATCCACGAGCAGCAGGGCCCCTTCGCAGGCGGCCAGGCTGCGCGAGACCTCATAGGTAAAGTCCACGTGGCCCGGCGTGTCGATCAAGTGCAGCGCGTAGCGGTTCCCGTCAGGCGCCAGGTAGTCGAGCGCCACGGCGTGGGCTTTAATGGTAATGCCCCGCTCGCGCTCCAGGTCCATCGCATCCAGGATCTGGGCACGGGCCTCCCTCGAGGTAATGGCCCCGGTTGCTTCCAGAAGCCGATCTGCGAGGGTGGATTTCCCGTGATCGATATGGGCGATTATGGAGAAGTTCCTGGTGTGAGTTTGCAAGTCGTTGTTCCTGCTGACGAAATCGGATCATTATAGGCGCTGGTCTTCCGGTTGTCAAAGTGGTGTCCGGCACTTATAATCCGCTGGCCCCTGCCTGCTTCAACCCAACGTGCATCGGAGTGCCATGGCAGCATCGCGACAAGACCGACAGTTGGCCGAGTGGGATCGAAAGTTTCTCTGGCATCCCTTCACGCAGATGCGCGAGTGGGAGCGGGAAGACCCGCTCATCATCACGCGCGCCAAAGGCAGCCATCTCTTCGACGCGAACGGGCGGAAATATCTCGACGGGGTGTCGTCCGTCTGGCTCACCGTCCACGGACACCGGCATCCGGCCCTCGACCGCGCGCTGCGTCAACAGACGACGAAAATGGCGCACAGCACGCTGCTCGGGCTTTCGCATCCCCCGGCGATCACACTGGCGCGCGAGCTCATTCGCATCGCGCCCCGCGGGCTCACGCGGGTGTTCTATTCCGACGACGGGTCGACGGCGATGGAGGTCGCGCTCAAGATGGCGGTGCAGTACTGGCGTCAGCGCGTTCCCCGCGCCGGCCCCAAGCGGACGTTTCTCCATCTCCAGCTCGGCTATCACGGCGATACGGCCGGCGCCATGAGCGTGGGCGGGATCGATCTGTTCCATCGGCGCTATCGTCCCCTCCTCTTTCCGGCGGTCGCGGCGGAGCCGCCCTACTGTTACCGCTGCCCGCTCAAGCTGACCTATCCCACCTGCATGCTGGCCTGTGTGGATCCGATCGAGCGAATACTGAAGCGGCGGCATCGCGACCTTGCCGGCCTGGTCATCGAGCCGCTGGTTCAGGCGGCCGCCGGCATGATTACGGCGCCGCCCGGCTACCTGGCTCGGATCCGCCGGTTATGCACGAAATATCATGTGCTGCTCATCGCCGACGAAGTGGCAACCGGTTTCGGTCGCACGGGGCGGATGTTCGCCTGTGAGCACGACGGGGTGACGCCCGATCTGATGGCGATCAGCAAGGGGCTGACCGGCGGCTACCTGCCGCTGGCGGCCACGTTGACGACCGAAAAAATCTACCGGGCGTTCCTGGGACGGTTTGACGAATGGAAAACATTTTTCCACGGCCACAGCTATACGGGCAACCCGCTGGGCTGCGCGGTGGCCCTCGCGAACCTGGCCGTGTTTCGCCGGGAGCGGACGCTGGCGCGACTGCAGCCGAAGATCCAGGCACTGACCCGCCTGCTGCGGCCGCTCAAAGAACTGGCGCATGTCGGAGAGATCAGGCAGCGCGGATTCATGGTGGGGATCGAGCTCGTCCAGGCACGAGAGTCCAGATCCCCCTACCCGCTCGAACGGAGGATGGGGCATCGTGTGGCGATGGAAGCACGACGGCGGGGACTCATTATCCGCCCGCTGGGCAACGTGATCGTCCTGATGCCGCCGTTGACCGTCACGAAGCGTGAGTTGACCCAGATGGTCGCGATCGTCCGCGAATCCATCCACGCCGTGACCGGGGCATGAACTCGTTTCCGCACGAACACGAGTTACTGTTTTTCTATCAGGGAAATCCCCGGTGGGGTATACTCCGGGCCTGATTATCACAAGGTAGGGCCATACGATGCCACGTGATCTTCCCCTCGGAAACGGATCGCTGCTCGTCACCTTCGATCAGACCTACCAGCTCCGCGATCTCTACTGGCCGCACGTCGGGCTCGAAAATCACACCAAGGGGTTGGTGAACCGGTTCGGCGTCTGGGTCGACGGCCGGTTCAAGTGGATCGACGACGCCGGGTGGTCGCGCCGGCTGAACTATGCCGGCGAGACGATGGTCTCGGAAGTCGAACTGGTCCACAAGGACTTGCCGGTGAAGATTGTCTGCAACGATGCCGTCGACTTCCACGAGAATCTCTACATACGCCGTCTCAACGTGACGAGCACGGCAACGCATGAGATCGAGGTTCGTTTCTTCTTCCACCTGGATCTGAACATTTCCTCACACGAAGTCGGCGATACCGCCTATTACGAGCCGGAGCGGCGCAGCGTCTACCATTACAAAGGGGCGCGCTGGTTTCTCGTCAATACCGCGACCCCGGGCAAGCAGTCCACGGACGCCAAGGACACCGTGGAGGGCTGGCACATCGGCGTGCAACAGTGGGCGTGCGGGCACAAGGGCGTGAATAATCTGGAGGGAACGTGGAAGGATGCCGAGGATGGGACCCTCTCCGGCAATGCCATCGCGCAGGGGTCCGTGGACTCGACGGTGGCCGCCCACCTGCGCATTCAGCCCGGCGCCACGAACGCCGCCTACTACTGGATTGCCGTCGGGACCAACTTCGAAGAAGTCACCAAGATCAATCGTTCCGTCCGGCATCGCGGCCCCTGGAGTTTTCTGGACCGGACGGCGGCCTACTATAAACTCTGGCTGGCATCCCATCGCCCCGACTTTGCCGACCTGCCCGTGGACATCATCCGGCTGTACCAACTGAGCCTGCTGGTGATCCGGACGCAGGTGGATAATGGCGGTGCGATCATCGCGGCGAACGATTCCGATATCGCCTCCACCGTCCGGGACACCTATTCCTATATGTGGCCGCGTGACGGCTCGCTGGTCGCCTCCGCGCTGGACCGGGCCGGGTACCTCTGGATGCCCAGGGTGTTCTACCGGTTCTGCCGCGACGTCCTGAGCAAGGAAGGCTATCTGCTCCACAAGTACAATCCGGACGGCACGCTGGCATCGAGCTGGCATCCCTGGATACGGGACGGACAAAAGGATCTGCCGATCCAGGAGGACGAAACGGCGCTGGTGCTCTGGGCGCTCTGGCGTCATTTTGAGAAGTGGAAAGACGTCGAGTACATTAAGCCGTTGTACCGGTCCCTGATCATCCGCGCCGCCGATTTTCTCGTCGCCTACCGCCATGTGGACACCGGCCTGCCGAAAACGTCGTATGACCTGTGGGAAGAACGGCGCGGCGTGCTGGCCTTCACCGTGTCGGCGGTCTGGGCCGGTCTCTCGGCGGCGGCGAATTTTGCACATGCGTTCGGCGAGACAGAGGCGGCGGACCGGTATACCAAGGCGGCCGATCACATGAAGGCCGGTGCGGAATCCGTTCTCTACCATCCGGAACTCACGCGGTTCGTGCGGATGGTCAATCGGAAAAAGGACAAGAGCTGGGAACATGACCGGACGATCGACTCCTCGATGTACGGCCTCTGGTATTTCGGCATGTTCGCGCCGGACGATCCCCGCATCGTGCGGACCATGGAGGCGATTCAGGACAGGCTGGCGGTCAGGACGGCGGTGGGCGGCATTGCGCGCTACGAGGACGATTACTACCATCAGCAGAGCCAGGACATCGCCAACGTACCGGGCAATCCCTGGTTCATCTGCACCCTGTGGGTGGCCGAGTGGATCATTGCGACGGCGAAGACGCGCGCGGATCTGAAGCCGGCCGTCTCACTGCTCGAGTGGTGCGTGCGACACGGCCTGCCGTCCGGCGTGCTCGCGGAGCAGGTTCATCCTCACAGCCACGCTCCCATTTCCGTGTCCCCTCTCACCTGGAGCCACGCGACCTTCGTGATGGCGGTTGGGGAATATCTCGAGAAGTGGAATACCCTGCCGAAGTAGCCCTGGTCCGGTCTCAGTGGAAGCGGCCGTTGTCGTTCCAATCTTCTCCGGAGAGACGGATGAAGCGAGGAAATCGAGCCCTCGGTCAGGCCAGGGTGATCGTCCCTCCGCGGGAGACGTTCAAGACTCCCGCAGCGCTGCCTTCCTTGATGAAGACTTCAACCTGGCCGTTGCTGTTGATCAACGCGCGTGGAGCCGACGGATCGCCCTGGCTGTAGCTGCGGACAAGGCCGTCGATCGTCATGCCGCCGATTCGGATGGAGACCGTGGACCGTCTGGTTCTGCCCTGCACATCCTGGACATGGAAGGGCGTGAGGTTTGAAATCAGGTTTCCAAATCGATCCACGTACACAATGGTCCCGGCCAGGATGTTCCCCTGCCATGTCGGCTCGGCCAGCGGCAGCCTGACGTAGTCCTGGATCAGCTTGCCGTAGGAACCGGGCTGTTGCCCCCTGGTGAGCCACGCAGCGGCCGGCGCGAACAGATCGCGTCCGTCAAAGGTCGTGCCTTCCGAATCCAGGCGGTATTGCTTGTTTTCGATCTGGCGGACTTCGACGCCCGTTTCTTCCAGGTAGATGTAGCTGAGCAACCCGTTGTCGGGTGCGACGAAGAAATGACGGGAGGTTGTGACCAGGAGCGGCCGCCGCAGGCTGCCGACGCCCGGATCGACGACGGCAACGTGCACCGTGCCGTCGGGAAAGTATTTGTAGGAGGCTTTGACGAGATACGCGGCTTCCTCCACCTGGTGCGGCGTCACTGTGTGCGAGAGATCCACGATGCGGGCTTGCGGGTTGATCCCCAGGATCACCCCCTTCATGCTGGCGACAAAGTAGTCGCGATCACCAAAATCGGTCAGCAGCGTGATGACAGAAATGGCAGCCGGCATCCTACAACCCGATCGAATTGGTAATGAGGTTCACCGTTTCATGAAAGCTGACAAAATAGTCCGGATCGCCGAAATCGGTCAGCAGCGTGATGACGAAAATTGCGGCGGGCATCTCAGAGATCGTTGAACTGAATCTCGATCACTTTGTATTCGACGACTTTGGCGGGGGTGGTAACGGCGACCTGGTCTCCGACGCGCTTGCCGATCAGGGCTTTTCCGACGGGGGATTGGATCGAGATCTTTCCGTCCTTGAGATCCGCCTCATCCTGGCCGACCAGCGTGTACTGCTTTTTCTGTTTGCTTTCCATTTCCACCAGCGACACGGTGGCGCCGAACACGGCCGTGTCGGTTGACCGGCCCGCGGTCTCGACGATCCTGGCGTCGGCGAGCCTGCTCTCCAATTCCTTGAGACGGGACTCGATGAAGCCCTGGCGCTCCTTCGCGGCGTCGTATTCGGCGTTCTCGCTCAAGTCGCCGTGCGACCGGGCCTCGGCGATGGCCTCGATCACTTTCGGGCGCTCGACCTTCTTCAAGCGGTCCAGTTCGGCCTTCAGTGCTTCATACCCCTTCTTTGTGATCGGTGTCGGCATTCGACCTCCAGCCAATTACCGGTGATGATATTCCTGCAGGGACCGGATCGTCAGTCCTTTTTTTAGCATGGCTTCTACCGCCCGGGCAGCCGCTCTGGCGGCCGGCATGGTCGTGCAGTACGCGACTCCGCGCTGCAGCGCTTCCCGCCTGATCGACGCGGAATCGGCCTGCGAAGCCTGGCCCCACACCGTGTTGATCACCAGGCTGATATCCCCGTTCTTGATGTGATCGACGAGGTGGGGCCGGCCTTCCGTGACCTTGTTGACCGCGTCGCAGTCGACATCGTGCGCCTTCAGATATGCCGCGGTGCCGCTCGTGGCCTCGATCCGGAACCCGAGCTGACGGAGCTTCCTGGCGACCTCGAGCGCGGCCGGCTTGTCCTGGTCTTTCACGCTGAGCAGGGCCGTCCCGCCACGCGGCAGCGGTACCCCGGCCGCCGACTGGGACTTGGCGAAGGCCCAGCCGAAGTCGGCGTCGATTCCCATGACCTCCCCGGTCGATTTCATTTCCGGACCCAACAGGACATCCACTCCGGCAAACTTGGTAAAGGGGAACACCGCCTCCTTGACCGAGACATGGGCCGGCGCCGGGGCCTTCGTAAAGCCGAGCTGGTCCAGTGTCTTGCCGATCATGACTTTCATGGCCAGCTTGGCCAGCGGGGCCCCAATCGCCTTGCTGACGAACGGCACCGTACGCGAGCCGCGCGGATTGACCTCGAGCACGTAGATGTCGCCGTTCCGCACGGCGAATTGGACGTTCATCAGTCCGATCACGCCCAGCTCCAGGGCCAGCGCCACGGTCTGGCGGCGGATCTCGTCCACCACTTGTGTGTCGAGCGTATAGGGCGGGAGTGAACAGGCCGAGTCGCCTGAATGGACGCCCGCCTCCTCGATGTGTTCCATAATGCCGGCGACCACCACCAGCTTCCCGTCGGCAATGGCGTCCACATCGATTTCGATGGCGTCTTCAAGATACTTGTCGACGAGCACCGGGTGTTCGGGCGAGGCGTTGACGGCCGTGGCCATGTAGTGCAGGACGCCGGTTTCATCGTACACGATCCGCATCGCGCGCCCCCCCAGCACGTAGGAGGGGCGGACCATGACGGGGTAGCCGATCGTGCCCGCAATTCGGACCGCTTCGGCGGCCGATCGGGCCGTGCCGCTGGCCGGCTGTCGGAGTTGCAGTGTGTTGAGTAATTCGCGAAATCGCTCCCGGTCCTCGGCGCGATCAATGGCGTCCGGGCTTGTGCCGAGAATCTTGATGCCGGCCCGCTCCAGCGGGATGGCAAGTTTCAGAGGGGTCTGCCCGCCGAATTGGACCACCACGCCAATTGGCCGTTCAAGGTCGACGATATTGCGGACATCCTCATCGGTCAACGGCTCGAAATACAGCCGGTCGGACGTATCGTAGTCGGTACTGACGGTTTCCGGATTGCAGTTGACCATGATGGTTTCCACGCCCTCTTCGCGGAGCGCAAAGGCGGCATGGACGCAGCAATAGTCGAACTCGATCCCCTGCCCGATGCGGTTCGGACCTCCGCCCAGAATGACGACCTTCTTCCGCTCCGTCGGACGCGCCTCGCAGGTCCGTTCGTAGGTCGAGTAGAGATACGGGGTCAGGGCTTCGAATTCCGCGGCACAGGTGTCCACGCGCTTGTAGGTCACGCCGCCGGTGGTGCCGGCCGGAGCACCGGCGATCCGCTGTTGCCGGACCGCTTCCGGAGCCTTGCCCGTGAGCTGTGCGATGCGGCGGTCGGAAAAACCAAGCCGTTTTGCGTCCCAGAGGAGATCCAGGCTCAGCGACGAGGCGGCCGCTCTCAGGTGCGGTTCAAACTCCACGAGTTCGCGCACCTGGTCCAGGAACCACGGGTCGATGTGCGTGATCGTGTTCAGCTCTTCTATGGAGAAGCCCAGGCGCATGGCATCTGCCAGGTGCCAGAGCCGGTCCGGATCCGGAGTCCGCAGCGCCGCCCGGACCTGCGCGATCAATTCGTCCCGGTTGGCGTTTGCCGGAATGCCGTGATCGAGGCCGCATAAGGAGACCAGCCCGTAGCGGTCGACTTCGAGCGAACGCACCGCTTTGTGCAGGGCTTCCTTGAAGGTGCGTCCCATGGACATGGCTTCGCCCACGGACTTCATCTGGGTCGTCAGCGTCGGATCGGCGCCCGGGAATTTCTCAAATGCGAAGCGCGGGATCTTGACGACCACGTAATCGATCGTCGGCTCGAAGGAGGCCTTCGTCACGCGGGTGATGTCGTTGGTGATCTCGTCGAGCGTGTAGCCGACGGCCAGCTTGGCGGCGATCTTGGCGATGGGGAAGCCGGTGGCTTTCGAGGCCAGGGCGGAACTGCGCGAGACACGCGGGTTCATCTCGATGACGACCATCTCGCCGGTCTTCGGATGCAGGCCGAATTGGATGTTGGAGCCGCCGGTGTCCACGCCGATCTCGCGGATGATCCGGACCGCGGCATCCCGCATGACCTGGTATTCCTTGTCGGTCAGCGTCATCGCAGGCGCGACGGTGATGCTGTCGCCGGTGTGGATGCCCATCGCGTCGAAATTCTCGATGGGACAGACGATCACGACGTTGTCCTTGAGGTCCCGCATGACCTCCAGTTCGAATTCCTTCCACCCGATGACGGACTGCTCGACGAGGATTTCTCCGACGGGGCTCATCGCCAGGCCCCAGTCCACGTGGCGTTCGAACTCTTCCCGGTTATAGGCGATGTTCCCGCCGGTGCCGCCCATGGTGAACGACGGCCGGACGATGGCCGGAAACTCGACCTGTTCCACCACCCGCATGGCGTCTTCACGCGTTTTGGCCACACCGCTGTCCGGCACCCTGAGACCGATGCGCTGCATGGCCTGCTTGAAGGTTTCCCGGTCCTCCGCCTTGTGGATGGCCTCGACGGAGGCGCCGATCAACTGGACATTGTATTTCGCGAGCGTCCCGCGTTTGGCCAGGCCGACCGCCGTGTTGAGGGCTGTCTGCCCTCCCATTGTCGGCAAGAGCGCGTCCGGACGCTCCCGCTCGATCACCTGCTCCACCACGTCCACGGTGATCGGTTCAATGTAGGTGCGGTCGGCCTGTTCTGGATCGGTCATGATCGTCGCCGGGTTGCTGTTGATAAGGATGACCCGGTAGCCCTCCTCCCGGAGAGCCTTGCAGGCCTGGGTACCCGAATAGTCGAATTCGCAGGCCTGTCCGATCACGATCGGGCCGGATCCGATGAGAAGAATGCTCTTGATGTCTGTCCGTTTGGGCATGTGTCCTGTGCGCTGTTATCTCAGCTTGGATGGTCCGCTCAAACGTTGACCCAGTGTATTGCTGTCGGAGTGCCATTGATAAGCGTGGCCCGATAGTCTTCTTCAAGCAAGGCCCTGCATGCCTGGGTGCGTGAGTAATCAAGTTCGCAGGCCTGCCCGATCACGATCGGCCCTGATCCGATCAGGAGGATACTCTTAATGTCGGTCCGTTTCGGCATGGCCTATCCGGTCCTCCGCGGAACCGGCGGACCGATGGGCGGCTGGTAGGGCGGTTCGGGGGCGCCGGGAGCCGGCGGCGCGCTTGGAGCCTGTCCGGGATGGTAGTACTGCAGGGCATTGGGGAGCCAGGCCTCGATTTGATTCATGCGCGTGACGTCCGAGGGATGGGTCGACAGAAACTCCGGGATCGAGCTGGCGGAACGGAAACAGAGCGTGCCGATCATCTTGCGCGGGCACCCGCTCATGCGCTCCCAGAATGGGATCGCCTCCCGCGGGTCGTAGCCGGCCTTGGCCATCAACTGCAACCCGACGTAGTCCGCTTCCGATTCCTGCGTGCGGTTGAACGGAAGCGAGAAGCCGATGCCGTAGGCGCTCTGGATGCCCTGCATGACGCCGGGATCGATGGCGCCGGTGGCGGCGGCGGCCAACGTGCCGAGCTGGGCGATTTGCTCCAGCACGCTCCGGCTCATGCGCTCGGCGCCATGCCGCTGCAGCGCGTGCGCCACCTCGTGCCCGACCACGGTTGCCAGACCGGCCTCGTTTTTTGCGATGGGCAGGATGCCGGTAAAGACGGCGACCTTGCCGCCCGGCAGGGCAAAGGCGTTGACCATCTTCGGTTCTTCGATGACGGCAAACTCCCAGTGGTAGTCGGGTCTGTTCGCCGCGTCGGCGATCCGCCGCCCGACGCGATGCACCAGATCGTTGATTTCCGGATTGGTCGAAAGCGGAGCCGAACGGAGGATCTCCCGGAAGGCGCTCACGCCCATTGCCAGCTCTTTTTCCGGCGACAGATAGATGAACTGTTCGCGGGCGGTGCCGGGGGCCTTGTAGCAGCCGGCCAGTGATTCGAGCGCTCCGGCGGCGGCGCCCAGTCGGACAGCCGCCCAGAGGCCGAGCATGCCGCGCGCCCCGCAGTACAAGGCCGCCCGGCGTCCGACCGGTGTGGCTGCCAGGCGATCCCACGCGTCGAAGCGGGACACTGGTGTGTGTGCTCGGTCAGCGTTCATCGTCG
The DNA here is from genome assembly GCA_036397655.1 of Nitrospiraceae bacterium. Taxonomy (GTDB): domain Bacteria; phylum Nitrospirota; class Nitrospiria; order Nitrospirales; family Nitrospiraceae; genus 2-02-FULL-62-14. The sequence goes on from DASWIN010000079.1 coordinate 19,611, forward strand.
CTCGTGATTACGGCATCCATAGATACATGAATTGCGGCGTCCCGCTGCGCACGAGCGCCATCAGATCAAAGTGCGCCAAAAGGTTTCCGTCCCGGTGCTGGCCCAGCAAGCGCGAGTAGATATTATGTCGATACTCGCCTGGCTCCTGGTACACGACGAGGCGGGCATCGGTCAGCCCCGCTTCCCGTTTGGCCAGTTCGATGGCGTCGTCCAAATACCCGATGCTGTCGACCAGGCCGACGGCCTTAGCCTGCTCGCCCGAGTAAATGCGCCCGTCCGCCAGCTTGCGAATTTCGTCGGTGGTCAGGTTGCGCCGCCCCTCCTTGATGACCGTCAGGAAGCGCTCGTAGAAGCCGTTGATGACGCTTTGGAAGATCGCACGTTCGTCGTCCGTCATGGTTCGGAACGGCGAACCCATATCCTTCTTGGGGCCGGAGGTGATGGCGCTGGCGTGCACGCCGATCTTCTCCAGGAGGCCGTTGGCGTTCACCGTCAGCATGATGACGCCGAGGCTGCCCGTGACGGAAGACGGATGCGCCACGATTTTATCCGCGCCCATCGCCACGTAGTAGCCGCCGGACGCGCCCACATCCATGATCGACGCAATGATCGGCACCTTCTTCTTTTGCTTGAAGAGCCGCAGCTCGTGGTAGAGGACGTCGGAGGCGGTCACGGTCCCGCCCGGGGTGTTGATCCGGAGGACGAGCGACTGCACGTCAGGGTCAGCGGCGGCCTTGATCAGTGCTTCCTTCAGGCGCGCGACCTGACTCGGGATGGGATAAAACCCGTGTTCCTCTGTCGAGCTGATCATGCCGACCAGATCCAGCATCAGCACCTTGGAGGAACCGGACCCGCTGATCTGCTTTTCCTCCAGCGGTCCCGGGCCGGGAGGTAGATTGATCGTGAAGCAGCCGGACAGCACCGCCGCCGCACCAAACACCGCCATACCGTGGAGCATCCGCTTATGCATATGTCTTCTCCATCATCTGGGTAAACTGTTCGAAGAGATAGGCCGAGTCATGCGGCCCCGGTGACGCCTCGGGATGGTACTGGACGGACAGGACCGGCCGGTCGAGGCAGACCATGCCCTCCACCGAATCGTCGTTCAGGCTGAGATGGCTGATCGCGAGGCGGCCCAGCGGCGTCGTGATCACCGGTTGCGTCGCGGCGCCGACCGTCACCCCTGCCGGCGGCTGCACGGCGAAGTTGTGGTTCTGCGAGGTGATCTCGACTTTTCTGCTGCGAAGGTCCATCACCGGATGGTTCGCGGCATGGTGCCCGAATTTCAGCTTGTAGGTCTTGAGGCCGAAGGCCAATCCAAGAATCTGATGGCCGAGGCAGATGCCGAGTATCGGACGCGTGCCGATCAACGCTCTCGTCGCCTCGACGGCGTAGGGGACTCCCTCCGGGTCGCCGGGGCCGTTGGACAGGACAATGCCGTCCGGTTTCAACGCATCGACGGCTGTGGCCGGGGTTGAGGCCGGCACCACGGTCACCGCGCAACCGACGTCCACGAGCCGACGCAGGATGTTCTGCTTCACGCCGAAGTCATAGACCACGACCTTGAATCTGCGCGTCGGTTTGCGCGGCTGACGGCCGTCGGCCGCCGGTGTCCAGGCACCGGAGCCGTCCGCCCAGTCATAGTTTTTCCCGCAGGTCACTTCCGCGGCCAGGTCGCGCCCGACGATGGAGGGTGCGGTGCGGGCCTTTTCCGTTGCGCGGCGGTGATCCAGATCGACGTGTGAAATGACGCCCTGCTGCGAACCCTTTTCGCGCAGGTGCCGGGTCAGCTCGCGGGTATCGATGCCCTGAATGCCTGTCACGCGGGATGCCTTCAGATACTCATCGAGGGACTGCTCGGCCCGCCAGCTACTGGGCCGGCGGCTGGATTCCTTGACGATGAAGCCTTCGGCCCAGACGCGCCGTGATTCGACATCCTGCCTCGTGACCCCGTAGTTGCCGATGTGCGGACAGGTCATCGTGACAATCTGTCCCTTGTAGGATGGGTCCGTCAGGATCTCCTGATAGCCGGTCATGGCGGTATTGAAGACAACTTCGCCGGCCGTTTCCCCTTCATGGCCGAGCGCAAGGCCGTCAAAGACCGTTCCATCGGCAAGCGCTAATACAGCCTTTTTCAAATTGTTAGATGTCATTCCTTAACCATGACTTGAGCTTAACAGTCATCAGGACGATACCCAATCCGAGGTTCACAAGATAAAGCCCCCGCACGATCATGTGCACGCGGAAAAAGGCGTCGTAGGCGGTCTTCCGCGCAGTTTCATCCTTGGCTGCGAAGGCCGCTTCCTGCAGCGCCACGGATTGCGGCCCCAGTATGGCGATGATCAGCATTGCCACCAGGACCATCGTGCCGAACAGAGCCGCCTCCGCCCGGCCCGGCATGGCGAACCAGGGCTTCCCTGCCTGCACACCCCACGCGCGAACCGCGATGGCGCCTCCCATGGCCGCCATGGCCACCAGTACCATTTTATTATACCCGTCGAAGACCCTGGTCAGGAACCTCCCCCCCGGCTCCATGCCCAAGGAGTTGAAGACCGCCGGAATGACGGACGCGATGATCACAAGCAATCCCCCGACCCAAACCGTGAGTGCGAGACATTCGACGACGGCACAGACCAGCAAACTCGTTGAACGCGCGCGAGGCTCATCCATGTACTGATCGTCAGGTTGCTTCGTACACGACGCGGCCGCCCACAATCGTGGTCGTAACGCGCCCCTTGACCTTCCACCCGGCGAAGGGCGTATTCCGGCTCTTGGAGCGGAAACGGGCCGGGTCGACCTCCCAGTTTTCGCGTAAATCGGCGATCGCCACATCGGCGTCGGCGCCTGGCGCCAGCGTGCCTTTCTTCAGACTGAAAGCCCTGGCCGGTTCGGTCGTTAGCTTGGCGACGGCGGCTTCGAGCGAGAGCACGCCCTCCTCCACCAGCGTCAGGGTCAGCGGCCATGCGGTCTCCAGGCCGACGATGCCGTTCGGCGCGGCGGCGAATTCCTGTTGCTTCTCCTGCATGGCGTGCGGCGCGTGATCGGTGGCGATGACATCGATCGTTCCGTCGCGGAGCCCCTCCTTGATGGCCTGCACGTCCGTCCAGGTCCGGAGCGGCGGATTCATCTTGGCATGCGTGTTGTAGCCGCACACCGCCTCCTCCGTCAGCATGAAGTGGTGCGGGCAGGCTTCCGCCGTCACCGTGATCCCCCGTGCCTTGGCCTCCCGGACCATGCGCACGGATCCGGCCGTGCTGAGATGAGCCAGGTGGAGCCGCGCGCCCGTCAATTCGGCGAGGGCCAGGTTGCGGGCGACCATGATGTCTTCCGCCGCCGCCGGCATGCCCGCCAGACCCAACTGCGTGGACACGAGTCCCTCGTTCATGCAGCCGCCTTCCGACAGGTGGAGGTCTTCACAGTGGTCCACGACCGGCACGTCGAAGGCGATCGCGTATTCCATCGCCCGTCGCATGACCAGGCTGTTCGTCACCGGCAGCCCGTCGTCCGAGATCGCCACGCAGCCGGCTCTGTGCAAGTCGCCGATTTCGGCCAGTTCCTTCCCCTCCGAGCCCTTGGTGATGGCGCCGACCGGGAACACGTTCGCGTTGCCGGCGGCGCGGGCCTTCTCGAGAATGAACTCCGTGATGGACTGGTTGTCGTTGACCGGATTGGTGTTCGGCATGCAGCAGACCGAGGTGAAGCCGCCGGCCACGGCCGCGGCGGTGCCGCTCTGGATGGTCTCCTTGTATTCGAAGCCCGGCTCACGGAAGTGGACATGCAGGTCGATGAAACCAGGCAGTACCATCTTGCCGGTGACGTCGATCACCTTCGCATCGGCCGGCGCCTTGAGCTTCTGCCCGACGGCGGCAACCTTTCCATTTTCAATCAGTACATCGGCGGGGCCGTTGACGCGCCCCGGATCGATCACCGTTCCGCCCTTGATCAGAATCGTCATCCGTTTGCTCCTGTCAGCAGGTACAAGATGCCCATGCGGACCGCCACCCCGTTGGTGACCTGGTCCAGGATCACTGACGAGAAGCTGTCGGCCACGTCCGGCGCGATTTCCACGCCGCGGTTGATGGGGCCCGGGTGCATCACCAGCGCGCCCGGCTCGGCGAGCTTCAGCCGTTCCGCGGTCAGACCGTAGAGGCGCGAATATTCCCGGATGGTCGGGTAGAGCGCCCGTCCCTGCCGCTCCAGTTGCAGGCGTAGCATCATGATCACGTCCACGCCGCGCAAACCTTCGTCCAGCGTGTCGTGCAGACGGACGCCGAGCCGTTCGATCCCGTAAGGCATCATGGTGCGCGGTCCGACGACCCGCACCTCGGCGCCGACTTTGGTCAGGGCGAGGATGTTGGATCGGGCCACGCGGCTGTGCGCGACATCGCCGACAATGGCGACCCGAAGGCCTTTGAAGTCCCGCTTTTTCTCCCGAAGCGTGTAGAGATCCAGCAAGGCCTGGGTCGGGTGTTCGTGCCAGCCGTCGCCGGCGTTGATCACGGAGGATTTGACTCCCCGGGCCAGCGTGTCCGCCGCGCCCGCGGCCGGATGGCGCAGGACGATGACGTCGGCCTGCATGGCTTCGATATTCCGGGCCGTGTCCAGGAGCGTCTCACCCTTGACCACGCTGCTGTCGGAGGGTGAGAAGTTGATCACGTCCGCGCTCAATCGTTTCGCGGCCAGCTCGAACGAAGTGCGCGTCCTCGTGCTGGGCTCGAAGAAGAGGTTGACGACCGTCTTGCCGCGGAGCGCCGGCACTTTTTTGATCTCGCGGCCGCTGACTTCCTTGAAGGAGTCGGCCGTTTCCAGCACCAGCATGATTTCCTCGGCGGACAGCGGTGCGATGCTGAGCAGGTGTTTGTGCTTGAAGCTCATGATGGGCCTCCCGGCAGAATGCTGAAAACGGCCTCCAGCTTTGTTCTCGGTCGCTCGTGCCCCTCAACGTACTTCTCCAGTACGCCTCGGGCCGCTCGGGTCGTGCCGGCCGGCTCACCATCTCGCCGGCGTCCGCAAACGTGACGCTCGTTATTCCTCGCGTCGCGGACCCCTGCGGCCTTGCCATGGGAAAGGGCGCGACCTTGGCGCGCCGGGGTCGGGAGGGTGAGAACAAAGACCATTTTGAGCATTCTGCAAATCACGAGTTCTGAAGTCCTTGCCGGATGACCACCCGGTCCTCCTCCCCGTCCTCTTCCAGGAAGACCCGGACGATCTCATCGCCGGCAGTTGGAATGTTCTTGCCGATGTAGGTGGCTTTGATCGGCAGTTGCCGATGGCCGCGATCCACCAGCACGGCCAGCTGAATCTCGGCCGGACGGCCCAGGTCCATCAGGCCGTCCATGGCGGCGCGGATCGTGCGCCCGGTGAACAGCACGTCGTCCACCAGCACGACTTTCAGGTCGGAGATATTGAACGGGACGTTCGTCGTCTTGAGGATCGGCTGTTCTTTCCGGAGGGCCAGGTCGTCGCGGTAGAGCGTGATGTCCAGTTCGCCGATCGGCGCTTTGACATGTTCGATATCGTGGATACGCTTGGCCAGCCGGTGGGCCAGGTGGACCCCGCCGGTCCGGATGCCGACCAGCGCCAGATCCTGCGTGCCCTTGTTGCGTTCAAGGATTTCGTGGGCAATCCGCGTCAGCGCCCGCGCCACCTCGCCGGCGTCCATGATCAGTTTTTCGTGGGCTGCGCGCGTCGTCATGAGTTTAGCGAGTCGAAAGCCATAAAGTTCTCAAGTCGTAAAGTCCGAGAGCTATGGACGTGATGACTTTCAGACTTTTCGACTTTTTGACTGGCTGCGGGCATAAAAAAACCTTCCCATCCACGTGGATCGAGAAGGTCGGTTGTCGGACGACGGCGTGATTCAGGCCGTGCATTGCTCTACTCCTTGCTCACCTCACTGGATGAGCGTTAAAGGCAGTTGCATCCTAGCGTGTCAGGAGAATTCTGTCAAGCCGATAGCTGGATGAAGTGGGGCTAGCTGCGCGAGATCTGAAACAGCGTCAGTCCCGATTTAAGACGAGCCTTAGGCAGGATGGTCCGATGCATGCCGAAGGTCGGGAGGGTTTCGACCGGTTCCGTGCTCAACACCCGAAGGTGGGGCTGCGTCTGGAATGCGGAGCTGAGTGACGCCGGGCCGACGATGAAGGCCAGGCCTCCCTGCCCCATCGCGCCGATGATCATTCGAACCGTCTCGTGGAGTTTGAGGGTGTCGATGAAGATGGCGGACGGAACCCATGTGTAGAGCATATCGTAGGGCTTCCGATATGCCTCTTGCGCGTCACGTGTCGACAGGAACGAGATGCCTTCGGCTAAGTCATCACGTCGGGATCGGGCAAGTTCGCTCCAGAGGCTCTGGGCCTGTTTCTGGGCGTAGGACGGCCGGGTGTAGAGAACCGTGTAGTTTCTGGGCCTGTCCAGATGCATGCAAGTCTTGATCGCCCCGTCGAAGTTGTCAATGAGGACTTGTGTGGCCTTGGCGAGGTGCGCGGCGAGCCGAGGGTCCTGCTCGACGCTGTCTTGGATGTAGTCGGCCACGAATGGTTGGGAAGCGATCTCGCTGATCTCCGCCTCATCATCCGGATAGAGCAGCACGGCTGAGAAGGCTTCCTGCGGGGAAACCTCCGGAGGCCCGCTTCCAAAGAACGATCGCCATCCGGCTGGCGCCGGCGATTGTTCCTGGGCGACCGACTCCTTGAGCGATCCCCATGCCGGATTCGCCGGCAGTTCAATCCTCGTATCGCGGTCCTGCAGCACGAGCGATTCCTGCGAGAAAGAAACCGACCGCTCAAAGGCAACAGGCGCTCCTCCGGCAGGCACGACGAATGGAAGGCCCGTCGGGTCATCCCACTTGGTCACCTTTTGCGGGGTCCGACCTTTGACCGTGATGCAGAGGTTCCGCCCGGGATCGAAGTAACGCAACGGTGGGTCAGGCGCCGGCAGCCAGGTGACCTCATGCGACCGCGGAACGTCCATAAAGACGGGGAACGGATCTGCTCCGCCGGGCGCCTGCGGGGTAAAGAACGCGCTGAAGAGTTTGAAGGCGGCGTCGGAAGGATAGCTGGGAATGCCGCGATATCGAAGCGGGGTAGGAGCCTTCTCGTTCTGGTCGTCATAGAGACCGCGAATCATTTCAAAGGCGGCGGAGCCGGTGCCGGGCAGCAGGCTCTGAAACAGCTCGACCACCGGCAGAAAATCAATGTTGGCCCAATGCATCGCGCCCATGCAGGCCATGAACTGCTCGCCCTCGAACAGGCCGATATCCAGCACGTAAAAAGCATCCTTCTTGTGCCGGATCGTCGCGGAGCCGGTGGAGTCGATGATCAGGTCCTCGTCGCCATAGAACAGTTTGACGGCTTCGAGCGGCACACGCATCGCCTGTGCGGCCATCTGCCGGAGATCGTCCGGCTTGAGTCGCTCCCATCCCGGCTTC
>DASWIN010000080.1:0-2265 GCA_036397655.1 Nitrospiraceae bacterium
GAGAAAATCCAGACCAGGCTGCTGCACCTTCAGTGTATCGACGGCGGCCGTTGCCGCCGTCTTCGCCGTTTCTCTACAGCAACAATAGTCCGCTCCTCCGGCATGGGATCCTCGCGCTCGACCACTGGATCACGGCGATCAAAGCCGACACGCGCCACATCCCGCAGATCGAATTAACGCCATAACTTCACAAGGAGACTGGCATGACCATAAATCGAAGGAGATTCTTGCAGGCTGCTGGCGTTGGTGCTGGTTTCGGCATGACCGGTGCCGGTTGGGCTTTCCATGATGACGGTCTCCCGCTCATGCAACCGAGCTACGGGGATATAGCGGGTTATCACATCCTCGGCTTCAACGACATGAGGCTCCCCGGTCAACCCCGCTCGCCGGGTTGGGATCAGACGTATGAGCATCGCGTCATCGATACGCGCAGGGGCAGATTCGCCTACTGCGGCAACGGCGGGCGCGGGTGGACCATCGTCGATGTCACCAATCCGAGAAACATGCGCGTGGTCTGGCGGCAGCCCCACATGGCTACCGAGCACTCGACCACCAACGACAATACCCAGTACATCGACATCAAGGGCGGCGACATCCTGGTCGTCAAGCGAAACAAGGCTCTCGAGACCTGGGATGTCAGCAATCCGGCCGCGCCGGTCAGGTTGGCCTCTTACCAGCCTGCCGACATCCACCCGACGCAAAGTGCGCCGTTCCACGGGTTGTGGGTCCATGAGGATTCACGAGGCAGATTCGCGTTCTCTGCCTTCTGGCCGGACGGATTCAGTGCCCAGATCGTCGACATTTGCGACATCACCAACCCCGCAAACCCCGTGAGCGTAGGGCGGTGGTGGTATCCGGGAATGAGAGCGGGCGATGAGCCGCTGCGGACCTGGTGGTCGCCTGAAAGCCCGGCGAACGGCCCGGAACCCGCCCCCCAACTCGGCCTGTCGGCACCCACTGTCATGTGCCATGACCTGACCACCTGGGGGAACCGCTGCTATGCAGCGTGGCGCGACAAGGGTCTCATCATTCTGGACATCAACAATCTCAGCGATCCGGTGAGGCTCGGCGAGGTCAACTGGGCCGACCAGCAGCCGCGCGGAGGGGTGCAAGTGCCTCCGTTGCCGGGCCAGACGCATAGCTGGGGCATCGTAGTTCCCAAGGAGGGCGAGCGCGTCGAGACCGTCGTCAGCGGCGACGAGCTCGGCCAGTGTCCTTTCGGCTACCTGCACTTCATCGATGTGCGCGACGAGAGTCGCCCCAGGGAGATTTCGGGGTTCAGGACTCCCCTGAACATGCACGCGAACTGTCCGAAAGATCGGCCCGGAAACCGCATGGGCACGCACGACGTCGAGCGGTATATCCGCGGCAACGTCGTCCACAGCGCTTGGGAAGAAGGCGGCTTCTGGGGCGTCGACTTCTCCGACATCCACTACCCCAGGCACGCCGCCTATTACGTGCCGCCCGTCAGGAGCGATTCCACGCGTCGCAGCGGGCATGCCGATGACGTGTTCGTCATGGAAGACGGGGTTATCTTCGGCAGCTCGTCGGACGCTGGCGCCGGAGGGCTCTGGGCGATGCGATACACGCCCGGATTCAGAGGGGTAGTCCGCTGGAATGCCGACGAGTCGGGCGTGATCGTCACCCAAACGAATGCGAAAGGATGACGAATGATGATGATTGAGCGAGGCTGAGGCCGAAAGGCATACTCAACGCTCAGGCAACCGGCAGACAGGGCACGCCACTATGGCGTGCCCTGTCTCCTGCCGAGAGCCTGCCCGTCAATGTCGTTCATCCGGCTGTAACGCAAGCTCCACGCTCCTGTAACGCAGGCTGCGTAGATTTGCGCGGCGCCCAGGCGCATCCGCAAATCCGAACCACGTTCACAGGAGGCTTCATGCAATCGCAGAAATTCACCGCCGGCCGGCGCGCGTTCCTCAAGCGCTCGGCCGGGGGCCTGGTGTCGGTGTCGACGCTGTCGCTGCTCGCTTCGCACACCGCGTGGGCGCAGGGCCACAACCAGGGCGTCAACCCGAGCGCCGCGCTCAGCCGCGGCTACGGGCCGTTCGCGCGTGTCGCGGACCAGAACGGGCAGGAAGTGCTCGCGCTGCCGGAAGGTTTCCGCTACGTGACGTTCGGCAGGACCGGCGAGCCGTTGATGGACGGCAGCGGCCTGACGCCGCGCAGCCACGACGGCATGGCCTGCTTTCCCGGGCCTGACGGCACGGTGCGCCTGATCCGCAACCACGAGAACCGCAACGGCGC
>DASWIN010000081.1:0-3939 GCA_036397655.1 Nitrospiraceae bacterium
TCGCCGATCGCGCCGTCGCGCGAGGCGGCGAATCGCATCATGTCCACCGGAGCCGTCAGCCACAGTCCGCGGATCCGGAAAAAGGCCTGCAGGAGTTCCTCGAAAAACGTCGACAGCAGGTACTCGGCGGTCGCCGGCTGGCTGCCGAGCAGGTCTTCGGCTTTGCCGAGCCAGTGGAGGCAGTCGGCCTTGAGGCGGATTTTTTCGGGCATGCCGGCCTGGGGCGGCCCCTTGCGGAACCGCTGCTGCGCCCTGTCGATCAACATCGTGCCGGTCGCATCAAGTTCGAAGAGGACGCGGGCTTTCCGCAGCAGGGGCGCCAGCCGCAACGAGTGCGACAACTCCTCTTCCACGGCCTCGGCGCTCCGGTAGCGGATGTCGACATGGCGGTCGGCGATGCGGATGATCTCCTGACCTTCGTCCTGTCCCTTGACCAGGACGATGAAGTCCAGATCGCTGTGGGAGGTGAGGGCCCGGCGCGCGCCCGAGCCGACCAGGAGCACGGCCACCAGATCGCCCCCGCGCTTGCCGCGGACGTGCCCCACCGCATGCGCGATGATTTTGTCCGTGCCCGGCGGCTCCGGCGTGGGCGGCTCTTCCGGAGGCTCCGGGACCGGAAGCAGCTCCGCGTTGAGCTCATCGCGGCTCGGTGACGGCGGTGTTTCCAATGGGGACTGGCTCATGTGCCGTTGACCTGCTTGATTTGCGTGTCCAGCGTCGCCAGCCATTGCTCGAACGGCTGGACGGAGTCCACGACGATCTCCAGCTTGCCGTTCGGGAGCTTGCGCACCACGCCGGGTGATTCCGGTGTCAGGGGAATCTCAACCCATTCGCGGTTGAGCCCCAATTGATCGGTCAACTCCAGAATTTGGCTGATCTGCTTGAACGATACGGCTTCTAGCATGGAAACCGGAGTTATGAGCAAACAGTGAAAAGTTAAAAGTAACGTACCACGTGATAGTTGTACCTTGTTTGCGGCTACTGTGACAAGACGCGGGTTAAGATCTGCCCGGCCTGTTCGATGTCAGCAGAGGACACGTCGAGGTGGGTGACGGCCCGGTAAGTGCGGCCGCCGACCGCGTTGATCAGCACGCCCTCGGCTTTCAGGGCGGCCACGAGATCGGCGGGGGAGCGGCTGGAGGCCACGTCGAAGAAGATGATGTTCGTCTCGACGGACTTCAGATCGAGCGAGACGGACGTGATCTGCGCCAGGAGATGGGCCAAGTGCTTGGCGTGCTCGTGGTCTTCCTTGAGGCGGGCGATGTTGTGTTCCAGGGCATAGAGGCCGGCAGCCGCCAGCACGCCGGCCTGGCGCATGGCGCCGCCGTACATGCGGCGGAACCGGCGGAGTCGCTCCAGCATGTCCCGGTCGTTCGTGGCGATCAGTGAGCCGGCCGGCGCGCCCAGCCCCTTCGAGAGGCAGAACGAGACGGTGGTGAAGTGCTTCGCATATTCCGTGGCGGAGGTGTCGGTGGCCACGACGGCGTTGAACAGCCGCGCGCCGTCCAGGTGCATGGGCAGGCCGCGCTGCCGGGCGATGGCGCCGATCCGTTCGACTGCCGCCAGGGGATAGATCGCGCCGCCGCCGCTGTTATGGGTGTTCTCGATGCAGATGAGGGCGGTCTGGATCGTGTACGGGTCTTTCGGACGGATGGCGGCCTCGACCTGCTCGGGCGCCATGATGCCCCGTTCGCCCGTCACCCAGTGGAATTGCACGCCGGCCAGCGCGCCGCCCGCGCCCTGTTCGTAACGCACCATATGGGACCGGCTTTCGACGATGACTTCCTGGCCGGGCTGGGCCTGCGCGCGCAGTGCGAGCTGGTTCGCCATCGTGCCGGAGGGTACGAACAAGGCGACGGTCTTGCCGACGAGGGCCGCGGCCGTTTCCTGTAACCGGTTGACCGTCGGGTCTTCCCCGTAGACGTCGTCGCCCACCTCGGCGCGCGCCATGGCCTCGCGCATGGCCGGTGAGGGCTTCGTGACGGTATCGCTTCGAAGATCGATCATGAGGCCTGTCCCGCGGAGTCGCTCAGGGTTTGTCCATGGAGGCCCGGCTCTCAAACTTGACGCATTGCCGGCTCAGGACGGGATAAATCGTGAAGATCGGCGTGTTGAACGGGATGAACGCGGTGTCCGTGTCCGGCAGGAGCTGCAGGTGCAGGTTCACGTAATTGTAACAAAGCCCTTCCTGCCAGGGCCGGCTGAAGTTCTCCACGTAGGCCTGCGTCTTGTCCGAGGCATAACTCCTGGTCATCAGGCCCGCGCCGCCCTGCAACCCGTACTCATTCAGATCGGGGGCTCCCTGGATCAGGACCGACACCGTGGCGGCATCGAACCACACCTTGAAGTTGCAGCTGATCTGCAGATAGGTGCCCAGGGAACCAGTGTGTTCCAGGAACGCCAGGGGCAGGGCGACTTCGGGCGGCGGGTCGCCTGGCCCCGCGGCCGGCGGCAGCGCGAGATCCGGTTCCTTCACCGGCGAGAACGAGACGAATCTCAGATTCGGATCGTCCAGGGGAATGTCCTGGGCCTGCCCGTCATGGTAGCTGCACAGTTTTCCCATCTCGTACCGCAGCGGAAAGGAGTAGCCCGGTTTCGCGTAAAAGATGCGCACGCCGGCATCCAGCGGATCGTCCGGCTTCCGGCTGATCTTGAGATCGAAGGGCAGCATCATGTGAAAGGCGTTCGTGCGTGCGGCCATGAACGGCGCGCAGGCGCCCTCGAATTCCTTGTGGAGCGTCGGATTGTCCGGCTCGAAGTTTTTCGGAGTCGAGCCGAAGTGCTGGGCCAGCTTGGCCTCCTTGGGAATTTTGAACTTGTTCTGGTAGTACTCGCCGGCGCGCCGTTGCGCGATGTCGAGAAAATAATCGGGCAGGTCCGTCTCCACGATGATCCGCTGCTTGTCCAGCGAAACGGGCCGCGGCACCTTGATGGCCTCGTTGTACAACGCGAGTTCAGCCGAGGTCTTCTGGATGTCCTGGGCCAGAAGCTGGGCGATCTCAGGGTGCGTGTAGGGAGTTTGGGGCAGCAGCTTCTGCGCCTTCTGCAGGCATTCGAGCTTCTGCGTGTACCGCTTTGGTTCCGCCGCGAAGGCGCCCGCGATGGCCATGTACAGGTTGAACTGCTCCTCCGGAAGCAGGCCCAACTTGTCAAGGTCCTGCTCCTTGCTGAAGGCGAGCGCCAGCGGGCCGAAGGCCTCCTCCTTCCTGATGCAGAGGGTCAGCAGGTAGTTGTAGTGGGTCTTGGCTTCCTGCGGTGTCACAGGCGGCATTCTAGCAGGAAGTTGAAAAAGGCCGCCAGCTTTGTTCTCGGTCGCCCGTCTCCCTGCGACGTACCGATCAAAGCCTACTGGAGGCAAAGTAACTATCCGCTCGCATATGATTGAAGCGAGCGGTTCAAGCGAAGCTTGGTATGTACCTCCTCAGTCGCCGGACTTCCTGCGGCCGCGCTGAACGGCCTTTTTGAACTTCCAGGAAAGAAGGGAATCTCCATGACAGGGGAAACATAGGTTCTTATAATGCGGCGTACACTCTAGCCAAGTTACGGAGATTGTGCGGAAACAAAAAAGCGATGAAGTCTCATGAAGCCGGATGAACTCGAAAAATACTGGAAGCTTGGCGGGCTCGCGTATGAACAGGCGGAGTACAATAAAGCGATCGCCTATATGTCGCGGATGTTAGATAAGGTAGACGCGACTCATGTGCATTATTGCGATGCCCATCTCACGATAGGGCATTGCTTGGTTGACAAGAGGCAATATGCCATGGCACGTGAGCAATACCGTGCTGTTCTTTCAGCACCGAATGCTCTCGAAGGGGAGAGGGAGATGGCAGAGAAGTGTCTCAGGGATATTTTTGCAGTAGAAGATGGCAGAATATGACCATTCTGCTTGTTTTGACTCCCTCAAAAATTAAGTGCTATAGTCCGGCGCGGTGAACA
>DASWIN010000082.1:0-41720 GCA_036397655.1 Nitrospiraceae bacterium
TACGGGGCGTTCCGAGTCGCGCAGGCCCTGAAGGCCAGCCGGCCGGACATCACGATCGTCCTGGGCGGAGGCTATGCGAATACGGAATTGCGGCGACTCCGCGACCCGCGCGTCTTCGATTATCTGGACTACGTCATGCTCGATGACGGCGAGCGTCCCTGGCAGTGCTTGCTGGAGCACCTGTCGGGCCGGCGGGATCAGCAGGCGCTCAAGCGGACGTTCGCACGCGTGAATGGCGTGGTGGTCTGGCGGGACGAGGCTCGCGAGCCGGACGTGAGTCTGGCGGAGGCCGGCACGCCGACCTACGTCGGCCTGGCCCTGGACCGATACCTGTCCATTCTCGATACCCTCAACCCGATGCACCGGCTCTGGTCGGACGGCCATTGGAACAAATTGACGGTTGCGCACGGCTGCTACTGGAAACAGTGCACCTTTTGCGACGTGGGACTCGACTACATCGGCCGGTATGAGGCGGCGCCGAGCCGGATTCTGGCGGACCGCATTGAGGCGATGATTGCCGAGACGGGGCGCCGCGGATTTCATTTCGTGGATGAGGCCGCGCCGCCCCACGGACTCAAGGATTTGGCGCTGACGCTGCTTGAACGCGGCACCACGATCACCTGGTGGGGAAACATCCGCTTCGAGGAGGCCTTCACGCCCGACCTCTGCCGGCTGTTGGCGGCGTCCGGCTGCGTGGCGGTCAGCGCCGGATTGGAAGCCGCCTCGGACCGCCTGCTGGCGGAGATGAAGAAGGGCATCACGGTGGCGCAGACGGCGCGCGTCGCGGCATCGTTCCGCGCCGCAGGGATTCTCGTGCATGCCTATTTAATGTATGGCCTGCCGGGCGAGACGATCGCTGAAACGGTGGACGCGCTGGAGCGCGTCCGGCAACTGTTTGCAAGCGGGCTGGTGCAGTCGGCCTTCTGGCACCGGTTCGTGGCGACGGCCCACAGCCCGATCGGGCTCGATCCGGCCGCGCACGGCGTCCGGATCACTGGCCCGCCGTTCGGCGGGTTTGCCGAGAATGATCTGTCGCATGAAGACGAGGCGGGGCCTGCGCCGGCCTGGCTGGGAGCCGGGCTGAAGCGAGCCGTCCTCTCCTATATGGAAGGGGAGGATCTGACCAGAGACGTCCGCCGGTGGTTCGACCATTCGGTGCCCAGGCCGGCGGTCCCGCGCACCTGGGCGGCCAGTGCGATGAAATCGGTCCGGAAATCCGGCGATCCGGCCCCCGATCGGAAACTGGTATGGATCGGCGGCGTGCCCGTCATCGAGCCGGCGAAACGAGGCCGGTGCCGGGTGATTCTGCCCGGTCGGACCGCCGACGCCGAATTGGAATTAACGTCCGGGCAGGCGGCCTGGCTGGCGGAACTGATCCGGAGCGCGACGCCGGCTCCCGGCGCGCGGTATCCGGCGGCTGCGAGGGATTCGGAGTCCGGGGTGCCCGCTTCGGCCTGGCGGCAGGCCAGGGCCGCCGGGCTGCTGCTAGTCTAGCGCGCATTATCCATGAACGCTTCTGCTGCAATCGCGGATTCGCCGCTGCAACAAGCTTGGCTGCGGGTTTTTGGCAGCCAAGCGGGCGGGCTCGCCGCTCAGTCGGTCAACGTCCTGTTTCAAGGACGCCTCCCTTCCTCACGGCTCCACGCCCCCGTCTCGCGTGGCGACTGCGCGATTTCGCGACGAATCGCCATGGATATTGCGCGCCAAAACAGAAAGGCCGCCTTGCGGCGGCCTTTCGTGGCGCGACGCGCGGTCGCACCGGACGTCAGGAACCGTACGCCTCACGCCTCACGTTTTACGTCTCACGTCGTTATCCCTTCGGCTGCGGCGTGTAGCGCAGGTAGGGTTTCACGGTCTTGAAGCCGGGGAAGAGCTTCTTGGCTTCCTCGTCGTTGACGGCCGGCGTGATGATGCAGTCCTCGCCGCTCTTCCAGTTGGCCGGAGTGGCCAGCTTGTGCTTGGACGTTAACTGGAGCGAATCGATCACGCGGAGCAGCTCGTCGAAATTGCGTCCACAGGAGGCCGGGTAGGTCAGGGTGAGCTTGATCTTCTTGTCCGGCCCGATGACGAACACGGATCGCACGGTCATGTTGTCCAGCGCGTTCGGGTGGATCATGTCATAGAGCTGCGCGACCTTCTTGTCCGGGTCCGCGATGATCGGATAGTTGACCGTGGTTTTCTGCGTTTCGTTGATGTCGTTGATCCAGCCCTTGTGCGCGTCCATCGGGTCCACGCTGATCGCGATCACCTTGACGCCGCGTCTCTTCAGTTCCGGGGTGATCTTGGCGACCGTGCCCAATTCGGTGGTGCAGACCGGCGTGTAGTCCTTGGGGTGCGAGAAAAAGACGGCCCAGCCGCCGCCCAGCCATTGATGAAAATCGATCTTACCTTCGGTCGTGTCTGCCGTAAAGTTCGGCGCTTCGTCTCCCAATCGCAATGCCATGGTCGGCCTCCTTGTTAATGTCGGTTCGCAATCAATGAAAGGATGGAGCTTCGAATGACCTTCAGGATACTGCGCGGTCTCGATCAAGTGCAAGAGGGGCCGGACGCCGGTTGAGGCGCGGGTTGCGTTGTGCGACACTGGAGGCGATGACCGCACCGGAGCACCCGCGCAGCCCCAAAGAAAAGCTCGGCGGGATGGCACACTTGGGCCGACTCTTTGACAAGATCCGGATGCGCCGCGAGGGGTTCATCCAGGACTACAATTACCTCACGGCCGGATTCGACAAGCACCTGCTCGACTATCTCAATCTCAACGGCGGGGATCTCGAGCGCCGCGTGCTCCTCGGCGGGACCGACGACGAATTGCTCGACTGGGTCAGGGCGAACGGGAAACCGCTGAGCGCCGCCGAGATTCGCCTGTGGAACATGAAGGTACTGGGCGGGGAGCCGAAGGATGACGCGGCGAGAGAACGGTTCAGCGGGCGGCTGAGCGAAATCGCTTCCAAGCGCGGCGTGCCGGTGGAGAGCTTGCCGAAGATCACCACGTGGGCGGAAGCGATCGATCTTGACGAGGGGCGGCTCTAGCCTCGTGTCTGCACGGGCGCCGTTTGACTAGCCCCAGCCCATCTGTTAGATTCGACCCCCGAGCGTTGGTTCCGATTGGTCCGCGCTCACATCTTCGCAGATCACACAGCGTCCCCATCGTCTAGCCTGGCCTAGGACGCCGGCCTTTCAAGCCGGCAACACGGGTTCGAATCCCGTTGGGGACACCACAAAGCTTGCTAGTACCGGCGGCTAACTTACGCTTTATCGGGACTGAGCCGCCGGAGAAAATCCTCAAGTGTTTCTGGTCATGAGGTTTTCGCAGAGGAGAGTTATTTTGCCTCCAGTGGGCTTGAAATAGCTTGCTTGTACCGCGGCCTCATTATCGCAGTATCGAATTTGGGGCCGCGGAGAAAACCCTCAAGTGTTTTTTAGTGGGTTGACCCAATGGGATGGAAAGAAATTTCTACTCAAACCCTCGGTCTGGTTTTTCTCGGCATGCTTCTCCTCGGCGCGACGGACGACAAGCAGGGGTCGCCGGTTCCCCAGGGTGAACCGAAGGGCAAGGATGCCGCGCCAATGATGCTCATCCCAGAGGGCATGTTCACGATGGGCACGGACGATGTCGGTTTCGGCTGGTACCAGGGGAATCCCAACGAGAATCCTGATCACGTCGTCAGGCTGCGCGCGTACTGGATCGACCAGTTCGAAGCGACGGTGAATCGCTACGATAAGTTCATCGAGGAGACCAGGCACGATCCGCCGATGTGGGAGGAGGATGCCACGGCTGCGGCCGGTGACCGGCCGGTCGTGGGCGTGACGTGGCAGGATGCAGCCGACTACTGCAAGTGGGCCGGGAAACGGCTGCCGACCGAGGCGGAATGGGAAAAGGCGGCCCGCGGGACGGACAAGCGGCGGTTCCCCTGGGGCGAGATGCAGCCGTTCGTGGACATCGTCAATTACAACCGCGGCGTCTGGGTCAGCTATCCGGTGACGCTCGTATCGGTCACGAGCGGACTCCAGGGCATGAGCATCCGGCACGGCTTGAAGGCAGGCGGCACCAGCCCCTACGGGCTCTATCATATGGCCGGCAATGCGAGCGAGTGGGTGGCGGACTGGTACGATGCCGAGTATTACGGCAAGAGTCCGAAGGAGAATCCGGCCGGACCCGGGAACGGCGACAAGAAGGTGATTCGAGGCGGGAGCTGGAGCGATCCGCCCCGCAACCTCCGTGTCACGTCCCGTTTAAAGGCGTCGGTGGATTACCAGGATTCGACCATCGGTTTTCGCTGCGCGATGGACGCCTCAAAGTAAACAGGAATGGCTGATGGTTAGCGAAGGGGAGGCTCTCCTACGACATCCGCTCTCAACCATCCACCAATAACCATCAACCATGCCGCTGACTATCGGCGATCCCGCTCCCCCATTCACGCTGCCCGGCACTGACGGACGCACCCATTCGCTTGACGGCCTGTCGGGCAAACCGGTGCTGGTCGTCGTCTTCTCATGCAACCACTGTCCCTACGTGCAGGCGTACGAAGACCGGATGGCGGCCATCCAGCGCGACTATGCCGGGCGCGGCGTCCAATTGGTGGCGATCAATTCCAATGACGACGTGCATTACCCGGAAGACAGTTTCGAGCAGATGGTGGCGCGGGCCAAGGCCAAGGGTTTCGAATTCTTGTATCTGCGTGATGCCTCCCAGGAGGTCGCGCGGGCCTACGGCGCCACCCACACGCCGCAGCTCTTCGTGTTCGACCGGGATCGGACACTTCGCTACACTGGCAAGATCGACGACAATTGGCAGAACCCCGGGGCCGTCACCCGCCGGTACCTCCGTGATGCCATCGACGCGCTGCTGAGCGATCGCGCGCCCGCCGAGGCTTCCACGCACGCGATTGGCTGCACGATCAAATGGAAGTAGGTTGTGTCCGACCGTGATGGTGGGGGGCGGGCCTGGACGTTTCTGATCGCCGGCATCATCCTGCTGGGGATCACGTACGCCGTGCTCAAACCAGCCCCAGCGCCGAAACCTGCCCATACACGTCCGGCTCTTCCGCCGCCCGATCCAGCGATGATTCCGCTCGTGACCGGCGAAGAACCGACCGATATCCTGTTCATCAAGGCCGGCTGCCCAGTGTGCCACACGATTCCCGGAATCCAGGGAGGCAACGGGCGCGTCGGCCCGAAGCTAGTCCTTGGAACGACAGGGCCTCAACGACTGGCGGACCCGCGCTATCGGGGAGAGGCGAAGACTGTGCGCGAGTATGTCATTGAATCGGTGATCAACCCCGGCGCCTATGTGGTGGCGGGCTATCCGGATCAGACCATGCCGCGATGGTACGGGCAGAAGCTCAGCGCAGGCGCGCTCGAGAAGATGGCCGGGTATTTAGCGGGGCTGAAAGATGAGCCCTGACCGCCGCAGGTCGGGCGGCGGTCAGGCACGCGCCTCAGGGTTTCTTGAACGGGGTCGGAGCCGACGGCCCGCCCTTGAAGCTGAAGCCGCTGGGAGCAGCGGCCGGTGCCGCGGGCCTGGCAGCCGCCGGGGCGCCCGGCGCTGCGGGCTTGGCCCCGGCGGCGGGCTCCTCATCGGTCTTCATGCCGGCCAGCTTGATCTTCAGACGCAGGTTGTTCGCGCTGTCGGCGTTCATGATCGCCTGATCCAGCGAGATTTTCCCCTCGCGGTACAGATTGAAGAGCACGTAGTCGAAGGTCTGGCAACCTTCCTGGACCCCCTGCTCCATGGCCTCCTTGATGACGTCGATTTCGCCCTTCTTGACCAGGTCCTTGATGCGCGGAGTATCCATCATGACCTCCAGGGCGGCCACGCGCTTGCCGTCCACGCCGGGGATCAGCCGCTGCGACACGATCGAGCGCAGGTTCAACGACAGCTGCAGATAGATCTGCGCGTGCCGCTCCTGCGGGAAGAAGTTCATGACGCGCTCGATGGCCTGGTTGGCGTTGTTGGCGTGGAGGGTGCACAGGCACAGGTGGCCAGTCTCGGCGAAGGCGATGGCGGCCTCCATGGTTTCCAGGTCGCGGACTTCGCCGATGAGGATGACGTCGGGCGCCTGCCGCAGGGTGTTTTTGAGCGCGGCGTGATAGGACATCGTGTCAAACCCGATCTCGCGCTGCGTGATGACGGAGCGCTTGTGCTTGTGCACGAACTCGATCGGGTCCTCCACGGTGATGATGTGGCCGGTCGAGTTGGCGTTCCGGTGATCGATCATGGCCGCCAGCGACGTGGATTTTCCGGACCCGGTGGCGCCGACCACCAGCACGAGCCCGCGCTTGGACATGATGATGTCCTTGACGATGGGCGGGAGGCCCAGCTTGTCGATCGGCACGATCTCGACCTTGATCTGCCGGATGACGAACCCGACATTGCCGCGCTGGCGGAAGATGTTCACGCGGAAGCGGCCCATGTCCGGATAGAACAGGGCCAGGTTCATCTCGTTGGTTTCCTCGAATTCCTTCTTCTGCTTGTCCCGCATGACGTCGTTGGCCAGCGCCTCCAGCATCTCGTTGGTCATGGGGACCGAGCCGACCGGCTGGGTGACGCCCTCGATCCGGTACATCGGCGGGAGCCCTTCCGTCAGGTAAATATCCGACGCGTTCCGTTCCACCATCACTTTCAGAATATCGCGGATGTTCATCGCCTTCCTCCAGAGCTAAATCAACCGAACGCGTGCGACCGTGCCGTTCACGGCTTACGCGGCTCCGGCGGCGCGCGCGGGGGCCCCGCCGGGTTGTCCGAACAGATTCGCGGTCATGCTTCGGGATTGCGCCTCGGCCTTCGTGATCAGGCCCTTGTTCACGAGATCGACCAGGGCCATATCCATCGTCTGCATGCCGTCTTTCTGGCTGGCCTGCATGATGCCGGGGATTTGGTGGAGCTTGGCTTCGCGGATGAGGTTCCGCACCGCGTTGGTGCCGACCAGGATCTCCAGGGCCGCCGCGCGGCCGCCGCTCTTTTTCTTGAGCAGGGTCTGGGTGATGACCCCTTCGACGGACTCCGCGAACTGGGCGCGGATCTGCGCCTGCTGGCTGGGCGGAAACACGTCGATGATCCGGTCCACGGTCTTGGGCGCGCTGGACGTGTGCAACGTGCCGAATACCAAGTGGCCGGTTTCGGCCGCCGTGAGGGCCAGCTGGATGGTATCGAGATCCCGTAATTCGCCGACGAGGATGATGTCCGGGTCTTCGCGCAGCGCCGCTTTCAGGGCGTTCGCGAACGACAGCGTGTGGGGCCCCAGCTCGCGCTGACTGACCAGACATTTCTTGGATTTGTGGACGAACTCGATCGGGTCCTCGATGGTGAGGATATGGCCCTCAAACGTATCGTTGAGATAGTCGATCATCGCCGCCAGGGTGGTGGACTTGCCGGACCCGGTCGGTCCCGTCACGAGGACCAGCCCCTTTTCCTTATCGCAGAGTTCGCGCAGGATCGGCGGCATGCCCAGTTGCTCCAGGGCCATGATCTTCGTCGGAATGGTCCGGAACACGGCGGCTTCCCCGCGACGTTGGTTGAAGATGTTGACGCGGAAGCGGGCCACTTCGCCCATCTCGAACGAAAAGTCGCACTCGCGAGTTTCCTGGAAGACCTTCCGTTGCACGTCGTTCATCATGTCGAAGACCATATTATGGACCTCGTCCTTGGACAGGGACGGGTGTTCCAGTTTCTTTAACTCTCCGTGGATGCGCAGCATGGGCGGTTCGCCCGCGCTCAAGTGGCAGTCGGACGCGCCCTGCTGCACGCCGAAGGTAAGCAGTTGAGTGATATCCATAGTTCATGCCTCCCGACTTCGTCAACGACCGATGCGTCGCGCCAAATTGTGAACCAAACCGGTTCGATGTGCAAGCCCATGACGGTTCCCCCGCCGGCGGCCGGTGCGGGAGCTGTGCGTCAGATCACACCCTGTTCCCGCCCTGCCTGTTCGAACGCGGCCAGCGCTTGATCTAACTGTGTACGACTGTGCTCAGACGTGACGGTGGCCCGGATGCGGCTGGTCTCCTTCGGCACGGTCGGGGGGCGGATCGCGGGGGCGTACACGCCCAGGTCCAGCAGCCGGTCGGCCATCGCGATGGTCTTCTGCGCGTCCCCGACGACGATCGGCAGAATCGGGCTGGCGCTGTCGGTAAGCCGGAAGCCAAGACGCGTCAAACCGGCAAACAGGTAGTGCCGGTTCTCCCAGAGCCGCGCCCGCCGGGCCGGGTCCGTCCGCACGATCTGCAGCGCGGCGATCGTCGCCGCCGCGGTAGCCGGCGGCGGAGCGGTGGCGAAAAGGAACGTCCTGGCCGTGTTGATCAGATAGGTGATCACGGCGGCCGGTCCGGCAACGTAGGCGCCGCTGGTGCCGAGCGCCTTTCCCAGCGTGCCCATGTGGAACGGAACCCGGTCTTCCAGTCCGAAATGCTCGACCGTCCCGCGGCCCTGCGCGCCCATGACGCCGGTTCCGTGGGCGTCGTCCACGAACAGCTGTGCGCCGTACCGGTCCGCCAATCCGATCAGGTCGGGCAGCGGGGCCAAGTCGCCATCCATGCTGAAGACGCCGTCCGTCACAATCAGCGTCTCGCGTGCGGTCCGGCGCTTGGCGAGCAGCGACTTGACGTGTTCCACGTCGTTGTGGCGGTAGACGCGAAGACTGGCGCCGCTGAGCCGGCAGCCGTCGATCAGGCTGGCGTGGCACAGCCGGTCGGCAAAGATTTGGCCGTCCGCGCCGATCAGGGCGGGGATCACGCCGAGATTCGCAAGGTAGCCGGAGCCGAAGACGAGCGCCGCCTCCGTCCCCTTGAACTTGGCGAGTTCAGTTTCCAGCTCCTCATGCGGCGGCAGCGTGCCCGACACCAGCCGGGCCGCGCCGGCGCCCACGCCGTACCGTTCGGTGGCCTGGATGGCCGCCCGTTTCACAGCCGGATGGGCGGCGAGGCCGAGATAATTGTTCGAGGCCATGAGGATGAGCGACCGCCCGTCGATTGTGACGGCGGCGTCCGACGCCGATTCGATCGTCCGCAGCCGGCGAAGGAGCGACCGGTGTGCAAGGTCATCCAGCCGCTGTTGAAACATGCGCAGGCTCCTTTGGTCCGTCGGGATGCTCCCGCCTCCGGCGCCGTGCAATCGCCAGCACGGCGAGGGAGAGTACGATGCCGGCCGCCGAGGCGATGGCGCCGGCCTTCAAGAACGGTGTGCGGTATGAAAACGTGACCCGCTGGTGCCCGGCCGGCACGACCACGGCGCGCATCAACGAATTGGCTCGCAGGACGGGCAGCTCGTCGCCGGTCTCGAGGACGGCGCGCCAGCCTGGGGCGAAGGCATCCACCAGCACGAGGACGGCCTGCGTGGGTGTCTCCGTGCGCACGACGACGCGCTCCGGCGCGTAGCGTTCCAGGACGGCCTGCCCTCCTGGGGACGGTCCGGGCAGGGCGGCGCCGGAGGATTCGATCACGTCCACCTCGCCGCTCAGGAAATCAGGTCTGGCAAAGAGGATGTCCGGAGGCGGTGGCGTCGAAACCGGCTCCGGTTTTCTGGACAAGTACACGCGTGGTTTGGCCGGGAAAAGATTACGGGCGAGGACCAGATCGTACTCGGGTAGTTCTTGCACGAATCCGTCCACGAGGCGTTGGTCCGTGACGCGCGAGCGCAGGTCCACGACGTACGAGACGTTCATGCGCGCATAGACCTCAAAAGCTTGCAAACGGCTGATCACGTCCACGGCGGGATCCGCGCCCGGCAGGGAGGACCGGAAGCCTTCGATGCCGAACTCGGTATTCAATCCGCCGTTCAGGGCCTGGCGGTAATGGATCGAGCCCGCGCCATGATAGCCGATTTGTTCTTCCAGCAGACCGGGCCAGGAGATGCGATCGCCGAAGTGCAGGGTCGCGACGCGAAAGCGGCCGGGGGCGAGCGGGCCTTCCCGTGCCGTGAGGGCCTGCACGAATGGAGGCATGAATTCCGCCGCCGCGCGGGGCGCGGTGAAATAGGCGCGGACATTGGCGGCGGTCAGGTCCACGGACACGATGACGACGATGCTTGCGAGCAGAAGGTTTACCCCGAGCCGGCGTGCCCTGGCGGCCTCGATCAGCAAGCCGACTCCGCCGGCCGCCACTCCGCTGACCAGCCAGGCGCGGGCGCTGGTATCCGCAACGTCGCGCGCGACCCTCATCGACGTTTCGTACAGGACGGCGAGCAGCGTCTGGGCGGTCTCGGTGCCGAGAAACAGGCCGGCGGCCAGACAGGCGCCTGCGGCAAGCAGCCAGGGTTTGGGATTGCTCTGATCCGTGCGCAGGACATCCAGGCCAGCGCCGGCCAGCATGGCCATGGAAAATGAGACGAACGCCATCCACTTTTCCGGGTAGCGAAACGCCGACCAGAGCGGGATCGTGTGGCGGAAGAGTTCGTAGAGTCCCCCGTGCCGGCCGAGTGCCAGGAGGAGCGCCAGCAGCCCCAGCACCACCAGGACGCGCAAATCCCTGCGCCGGGCTGCACCGAGAAGGGCCAGCCCGAGAATTGGCACACCGACGTAGAGACTCTCAGCCCAGGCAGTCATGGCCACGTCGTCGAAGAAAATCCCCATGATATTGCCCGGCTCCGATTCCGTCGAGACGGGCCAGGCCAGCATCGTCAGAAGCCGCAACGGGTGGGTGGACCATTGCAGGGCAAACTCCTGGAAGATCGCTGAATGCCTGAGGTTGCTTCCGAGATACACCGAAAGCGACGGTCCCAGTTGAATGCCGGCGAGCAGCGCGGCCAATCCGCCGACGACCGACAGCGCGACCGCCGCCTGTTTCACCGAATTCGCGCGCATGACGGCCCAGAGCAGCGCCACAAGCCCCAGGTAATAACCGGTCTGGATGTCTCCGTTCAGGAAGACCGTCGCCCACAGCACGGCCGCCGCGACCCTCCACCCGAGCTTCCCCGAGACCGCCCGGTCGAGCGCAAGGGCGAACAGAGGGACGAGGCAGGTCGAGTAGAGGTACACGATGTTGTCGGTCATCGATACGACGTATCCCGAACACGCAAACGCGAATCCGGCCAATAGCGAGCCCGCGGGGGACAGTCCCAGATGCCGCCCCAGCCAAAACGCCCCGCCAGCCGCGAGCAGGCAGGACAGCAGGACCGATACGCGAAGGGCGTCCGGTGCCGGCAACAAGTAGTACAGCAGGGTAAAGGGGTGGAAGACGCCGGTGATGGCCACGCCGATGAAGGAACGCCCCATGGCGTCGTAGGGAAACCATTCCGGCAAATCCCCCGCGCGAAGGCGGTCGATCATGTATTGTTTGACGGGGAGAAACGTCATGGTCGCATCGCGCTTGACGAGGATCAAGCCCGGCCACCATAGCTTGTAATAGAAGAGCAGCACGGCCAGTATGAGGAGCCCGGCGGCGGCGGCGGCGGACCTCCATCGATGGACGGGTGCCTCGCGGAAGCGCGGAGCGCCGGGCTCGCGGTCAGCATTATCAGAAGGCGGAAGCATCACCGTGATGGGGGAGGAGATTCAGGATGCGCGACCGTGAGCCTGTCGGGCGTACGTTATACCGAGCCCTTGCGCGCTGTCAACGGGAACGACGCAGCCTTTGGCGAGCGGCCGAAATGAGGGCGGACGAGAAGCGGACGCATTGACAAGAAACGCCGAACCTGCGTATAAGCGCGGCGATTTCATCCGCAAGGCACGGCCACGCCTGGCTGATGAAACGCGTGGTCTGAAAGGGTGCGTGCATGGCTTATCGGATTCGCCATGACATCAAGACGATTCCAGCCGACGAAGCTCATCTGCTGAGTTGGATGGAGCATTTTCTGATCTGGCTGGAGCAGAACCGCCGTAGCGTGCTGACGGGCGTGTTGGTTTCGGTCTGCGCGCTGGCCACGGTTGGCGGGGCGCTCTGGTACGATGCGCGGCAGGAGGCCGCGGCGGCGGATGTGTATCGGCAGGCCAGGCAACTGGTGCTTGATCGTTCCGCGGACAACCCCGCCAAAGCCGAAGAGAGCCTCAAGCAGGCGATCGGACTGTACCAGGGCCTAATCGAGCAATATCCGCGCAGCTACAGCGCGCAGATCGGCCTGTTCCATCTCGGCAACGCGCTGGTGCAGGTCAACGATGTGAAGGGCGGGATCGAGGCCTACAGCAAGTATGTGGCGACGCATGGCACGAACAAGCTGATGCTGGGTCTGGTCTCTCAACGGCTGGCCTATGCACATCTGCTCAATGGGGACCGGGAGGCGGCCGTCAAGGCGTTTCTGAACGTCGTGGGACTGCAGGGCACGTTGAACAAGGATCACGTCCTGTTCGAACTAGGCAAGCTGGAAGAGTCCCTCTCCCGTCCCGAAGGCGCGCTGGCGCATTATCAGAATCTGGTCAAAGTGTTTCCGAATTCCCCGTTTGCCGGTGAAGCCACGGTCCGGATGAAAGCGCTGGAAGCCAGAAAGACGCCGACCACCCCGCCCGCTACCCGCTGAGCGCCCGGCCCGACCGTCTCTTTCGAATTATCGTCCGATGTGAAGCAGGTCGCCGGCTTTGATGAAGCTGCCGGAAAGGTTGTTGCGGAGTTTCAATTCCTCGACCGTCAATCGGAACCGCTTGGCGATTACACTGAGGCTGTCTCCCATCCGCACGCGATACCAGCCGCGCCGCGCTCCACGGTCCTTGTTGACCTTTGCGGTGACCCGCGGCGGCGTCCACGTCGTGATGGAGGCCAGCGCCTGTTCAACGCGGTCATGGCTGCCGACCGGCAATTTCAAATGGTAGGCCGGATCGTCAGGCGGGGTCACGTCACGGCGCAACTCCGGATTCAACCGGCGTAGTTCCGCATAGGACACGTCGGTGGCGGCCGCAATGGCGCGCAGATGGAACGGACGCGAGACGATGATTTCCTCGAACTGGTGGACATCCGAGTGGACTGCGTCAAAACCATAGAGATCGGGGTTCTTGGCGATGATGGCAGCCGCCATGAAGCGGGGCACATACTCCCTGGTTTCCCGCCGGATGAATCTGGTCTGCGCAATCTCCCAGAATGTTTCCGCCTTGGCTTTCCGAAGCGCCCGCTGAATTTTGCGCTCGCCGGCATTATAGGCCGCCATGGCCAGCGGCCAGGTGCCGAAGAGGTCGTACAGGTCCCGCAGATACCGTGCGGCGGCGACGGTGGATTTGATCGGATCGCGGCGTTCATCCACGTACTCGTCCACACGCAGCCCGTAGTGCCGGCCGGTCATTTTCATGAATTGCCAGGGTCCCGCGGCGCGCGCCCGCGAATAGGCCTTGGGATTGAAGCCGCTTTCGACGAGCGAGAGAAAAATCAGGTCGGTCGGCAGCTGGAATTGGGCGAAGATTCTTTCCACCAGCGGTTGGTAATGACTCAGGCGGGCGAGCCACTGATCGAAATGGTCGCGCTTGGATGTCTGAAAATAGCGGATGTGGCGTTCGACACGGGGTGTCCGGATCAGCGGGATGTGCGAGAGATGTTCCCCGAGTTCCTCGAGGGCGTCGGGCGGACCGTCGGCATCGTCATGGCTGGCAAACAGGGTCTTGAACCGCCACAGGAGTTGCGGGGATTGCGGTTCCGGCAGCTCCCCAAATGCCGCCGTCTCGGGGTCCGGCAACTCGGCATCCGCCACGAGATCCGCCTCCTCGAGGTTCGTTTCTTCGGCGGGTTCCCCATCAGAAGCATCCGCGTTCAACGCGATCTCCGTCCCGTCGGCCCCGTCGCCCGCTACCGGCTCCAACGCATCCGGCACCGGGCCGTCCTGCGCCGCGTTCGTGCTCTCGGGATTCTCCTGTGTCGTGACGCCGTCGACGAGCCCCGTCTGATCGATCGTGGGGGGATCGGCCGGGAACAGTTCCAGCATCTCAAGATCGAACGCGACTTCAGCGAAGGGTTGGAGGCCGAGGTCAAGCCGTTCTGCCAGGACCGGCGACTCGCCGAGCGGGATGAGCAGACAGCCGGCCAGCAGGCCCAGCGCGATCGCAAGCGGGCTGCTGATGATTCTCCGGCGCGTGATCTTCCGGACGCATTTCCTCATGGAAAACCAGACTAATTGCCATCCCGGTGCTTGTCAAGCGAATCCCGGTGACGCGAACGCGCGGCTCGCCGAAAATGCGACGCGCCGACCCGTGCGAACGCGGTTTTTCAGCGTCCGGTCGCCTTGACAGGGCCCGCGGGCAGGTGATAGCGTAGCGCCCTTCCTGCCGTCTGAACACGATCTGGAACTTACGAGGGGACCATCCATGTTGAAACGGTATCTGCTTGCTCCCGGTCCGACGCCGGTGCCGCCGGAAGTGCTGCTGGCCATGGCCCGGCCCATGATCCATCACCGCGCGCCGGAGTTCGACCCTATTTTCGCCGAGGTGCGGGAGGGGTTAAAGTGGCTGTTCCAGACCCGCAACGACGTGCTGATGCTGGCGTCGTCGGGAACCGGCGGAATGGAAGGCTCGGTCTCGAACTTTTTGTCGCCCGGGGACAAGGCGCTCTTCGTCAACGGCGGCAAGTTCGGCGAACGCTGGGGCAAGCTCTGCAAAACCTTCGGCGTGCAGGCGACGGAGATCAAAGTGGAATGGGGCCATGCGGTCAATCCGCAGGTCGTCGCGGACGCGCTGAAGAAAGACCCGTCCATCAAGGCCGTCTACGTGCAGGCGAGCGAAACGTCCACCGGCGTCTCGCATGACGTGAAGGCGTTGGGCGAGATCGTCAAGGGCTATGACGATACGATTCTCGTGGTGGATGCCATCACCGCGCTCGGGGTCTTCGATATCAAAACCGACGCGTGGGGGTTGGACGTGGTCATCACCGGGTCGCAGAAGGCGCTGATGCTCCCGCCGGGCATGGCCTTCGTGAGCGTCAGCGAGAAGGGCTGGCGTCTGGCCGAGAAGGCGAAGAACGCCGCGTTCTATTTCAACTTCAGGAAGGAACGCGAGAACCAGACCAAGAACCAGACGGCGTTTACGCCGACCGTGTCCCTGATCATCGGGCTGCAGGAAGTCTTCAAGATCATGAAGGCGGAGGGTTTGGACAAGATGTTCGCGCGGCAGGGCAGGCTGGCCCGGGCGATGCGGGAGGGAGTCCAAGCGGCCGGCCTCACGCTGTTCCCCAAGGAATCGCCGAGCGACGCGCTCACGGCGATCTGTGCGCCGGAGGGGATCGACGGCCAGGCGGTCTACAAGAACCTGCGCGTGCAGTACGGCATGACGGCGGCCGGCGGGCAGGATCATCTGAAGGGAAAAATTTTCCGCCTCTCGCACATGGGCTACGCGGACACTTTCGACGTCATTGCCGCGTTAGCGGCCACTGAGATGGTGCTGAAGGGGCTGGGCCATCCGGTCAAGCTCGGCAGCGGTGTCGGCAAAGCGCAAGAAATCCTGATGGCCAAGTAAGCGGGGGTATGATGAGCGGCACGCAAGCGATGAAAATTCTGGTCAGTGACAGCCTCTCGAAGCAGGGCGTGGCGATCCTTGAGAAGGCCGGCTTCGCGGTGGATGTGAAAACCAAGCTGTCGAAGGAAGAACTGCTCAAGGAGATCAAGCAGTACGACGGACTCATCGTGCGGTCCGGCACGAAGGTCACGGCCGACGTGATCGCCGCAGCCGGCCGGCTGAAAGTGATCGGGAGGGCAGGCTCGGGCCTTGACAACGTCGATACCCAGGCGGCGACCAAGCGCGGCATCGTCGTCATGAACACGCCGGGGGGCAACACGGTGACGACCGCCGAACACACGATGGCGATGATTTTTTCCATGAGCCGGCGGATTCCCCAGGCGACGGTGTCGGTCAAGAGCGCCAAGTGGGAGAAGGACAAGTTCATGGGCGTCGAGCTCTACAACAAGACGCTCGGCGTCGTGGGCATCGGCCAGATCGGCGGCTATCTGTCGAAGCTGGCGCAGGGCGCCTCGATGAACGTGATCGCCTACGATCCGTACCTGGCGCCGGATCGGGCGGAGAAGATGGGCGTGGAGCTGGTGGACCTGCCGGAGTTGTTCAAGCGGGCGGACATCGTCTCCGTGCATACGCCGCTGACGGCGGAGACCAAATCGCTGATCAATTCAAAAGTCATCGCGTCCATGAAACAAGGCGTGATGATCGTGAATTGCGCGCGCGGCGGCATTGTGAATGAGGCGGATCTGGTGGAGGCGCTGAAATCGAAAAAGGTGGCGGCGGCCGCGTTCGACGTGTTCGACGACGAGCCGGTCAAGGCGGACAATCCGCTGCTGGCGCTGGACAATTTTATCTGTACGCCGCACATCGGGGCCCAGACCAGTGAAGCGCAGGAAAATGTCGCGATCGGGATCGCCGAGCAGATCGTCGACTATTTCACCAAGGGCATCGCGCGGGGCGCCGTCAACATTCCGTCCGTTCCGCCGGATCTGCTGCCCAAGCTGCAGCCGTACCTGACGCTGGCCGAAAAGCTCGGCATGCTGCAATCGCAGCTCTATGAGGGCGGCCTGGAGCGCGTGACGGTCGAATATAATGGTGAGGTGGCCGGCCTCTCGGTGGCCCCCCTGACGATCGCGGTGCTGAAGGGGCTGCTGACGCCGATTCTGGAGGACGTCGTCAATTACGTGAACGCGCCCGTGATTGCCAAGGAGCGCGGCATCGAAGTCAAAGAGGTCAAGAGCAGCGACGCCGGTGATTTCACCAGCGTGATTCGCGTGCGCGTTGAAGCCGGCAAGAAGGCGCACCGCCTGGCCGGCACCCTCCACAATCGCAAGGACCCCCGCGTGATCGAGATCGACGATTTCCAGGTCGAGGTGGTGCCGGAAGGGCACATGATGCTCATCCTCAACGAGGACAAGCCGGGAGTGATCGGGGCGGTGGGGCAGGCGCTGGGGGATCACAACGTCAACATCGCCAGGATGCAATGCGCCCGCGAGGACCGGGGCGGCAATGCCCTGCTGATTTTCGGCCTGGATGCCCCGCTGCCGGCCAAGGTGCTGGAGGCCATCAAGCGCGGGAAGCACATCCTCTCCGTCAAGCTGGTCGATCTCTCGCACTGACCAGAGCCTGCGTTGTGGTTGCGCCGCCCGGTGCGCCGGGCGATCCATTTATTAACCCGCATTATTCATGATGGTTCGTGACGAGACCGCTGGGACGCCAGGCGAGACGGGCGCGTGGAGGCGCGAGGGAGGGAGGCGTACTTGAAACAGTACGTCGACCGACCGAGCGGCGAGCCCGCCCGCCTGCGGGCCGGAACCTGAGCACGCAGGCTTGTCGCAGCGGCGTATCGGCGGTCGCAGTAGGAGCATTCATGGATAATGCGGGTTGAGGTGACACGGATGATGAACAACGAGCGGTTGCTCGTGCCGTCCGACATGGCTGTGATTCTTCCCTATCTGTTAGAAAGAGACCTTCGTCAATCGTCATGAGGATGGGCTGATGAAAAAGCAGGAGCGCTCATTGATCCCTGCCGGCATGGCTGCCATTCTGCCTCATGCCGCCCGGCGGGTGCGCCAGTTGGAAACCGTCCTGCTGGGCACGCTGGCACGGTGGGGGTATCAGGAAATCATTCCGCCGACCTTCGAGTACCTTGATGTGCTCTCGCCCGGCCTTGAGCCGGACGTGATCGAGCAGTGCTTCAAATTCGCAGACCGGACGACGGGACGCGTGCTGCTGCTGCGCCCGGACGTGACGGCGCAGATCGCCCGGATCGTGGCCATGGGGATGGCGGGCACGGCCGGCCTGCACCGTCTCTGCTACCGGACGACTGTCTTTCGCCA
The DNA here is from genome assembly GCA_036397655.1 of Nitrospiraceae bacterium. GTDB lineage: Bacteria > Nitrospirota > Nitrospiria > Nitrospirales > Nitrospiraceae > 2-02-FULL-62-14. Next base: position 17,684 of record DASWIN010000082.1, read on the forward strand.
CGCGCCGGAGCACGCCGGCCGGGATCGGGAGATTTTCCAGGTTGGCGCCGAATTGATCGGGGTGGACGGCGTCAGTGCCGATGCGGAGATCATCGCGCTGATGGTCGAATGCCTGACGCAGATCGGGTTGACCTCGTACACCATTTCCCTGGGCCACGTGGGATTTTTCAAGACGCTCGTGGCGAAGTCCGGGCTGTCCGTGGACGGCCAGAAACGGGCGGAGCAGGCGGCGGCGCGAAAGGACCTGCCGCGCCTGGAGGAGATTTGCGCGGAGGAACGGATTCCGCGCGGGAAAGCACGCGCGATTCTCGAAACGCCGGGCCTCTGCGGCGGGGAGTCTGTGCTGGCGCGCGGCCGCGTACTGGCCGGACGCGACCCTGCGCTTCGGGCTACGCTCGACCGGCTGGCGCAGGTCTATCACCTGCTCAAGAGCGCCGGTCTGCACGAGCCACTGCTCCTTGATCTCGGCGAGTTTCGCGGGTTCGATTACTACGACGGGGTCGTCTTCGACGTGTTTGCCAAGGGGCTGGGCTGCGAAGTGGGCGGCGGCGGCCGGTACAACCATCTCGTGGGGCGGTTCGGCCGCGATCTGCCGTCCACAGGATTTGCGTTCGACATGGACCGCCTCTTTCAGGCGATGGAAGCCGGGGGCAACGGCTACGTCCGGCCCGCCGTGGATTTCTTTCTCGCCGCGCCGGGCCGCGCCGGCGACCGGCTGTTCCGCGCCGCGCAGGCGTTGCGCGCCGCCGGGTATTGCGTCGTGCAGGGCGCGCTGGCCGCCACGGGATCGGCGGGGGTCCGCGCCGTGGTCGTGGAAGGCCGCGCCTTGCGGGCGTCGGTGGTGGCCCTGATCGGCCTGCCGGCCGTCGGCGCCGACGATGCGGTGGTGGTCGCCGGTCCGTCGATCAAGGGACGCCGACTCGTGAAGATCAAGGATCTGTCCGCCCTGCTATAGCCCGCATTACTCATGAACGCTTCTGCTGCAATCACGGATTCGCCGCTGCGACAAGCCAGCATGCAGCTTGTCGGACATCTAAAGCTACCGGAGGCAAGGCACCTCTCCGCCGCCAACAGCCAGGCAAGAATCGCTGGCGGGTTTTATCCGCGCGCATCAATATCGATACGACGATACCAAGCGCGCGGCACACGCCAAGCGAGGGATGGCGGGCACGCCCCTCGCGGCCTCAACGTACTAATAAGCCCACTGGAGGCAAGGTACCTCTCCGCTCGCACACGATCGAAGCGAGCGGTTCAAGCGAAGCTTGGTATGTACCTCTTCGGTCTCTCGGGGCTCCACGCGCCCGTCTCCCAAGGCGACTGCGCGATTTCGCGACGAACCGTCATGAATAATGCGAGCTAGGCCTCACGACTAGGAACGTCATGGCACCGTCAGACATCTCAGATCCCAGACTTCCGCCGCAAAATCTTGAAGCCGAACAGTCGGTGCTCGGCGCCATCCTGCTCGAGAACACTGCCATGAGCAAGGCCATGGAGGTCCTGACCGACGAGGATTTCTATCGAACCGCCCATCGGAAGATCTATGTGGGCATGCTGGATCTCTCGGAGCACGGCGAGGTGATCGACCAGATCACGCTCACGGAACACCTCAAGGGCAGGGGCGAGTTGGAATCGGTCGGCGGGGCCGCGTATCTGGCGGAACTGGTCCAGGTGGTGCCGACGGCCGCCAACATCCGCTACCATTGCAAGATCGTCCGCGACAAGGCGCTGCTGCGCGGATTGATCGGGACGTCCACCGAGGTGATCACGCGCGGCTACGACGGGACGGGATCGGTGGACGATTTGCTGGACTATGCCGAGCGTTCCGTGTTCAGCCTCGCACAGGGGAAACTGGGCCGGTCGTTCACGGAATTGAAGCACGTCATCAAGGAGAGCCTGGATCTTGTCGACACGCTCTCGAAGCGCAAGGAGAAAATCACGGGCGTGCCCACGGGCTATTACGATCTCGACGATTTGACGGCCGGATTGCAGGCGTCCGATCTGATCGTGATCGCCGGCCGGCCGAGCATGGGCAAGACGAGCCTGGCCCTCGGCATGGCGCAGCACGCGGCGGTCCATCACCGCAAGGCGGTCGGGGTCTTCAGCCTGGAAATGTCCAAGGCGCAACTGGTGCTGCGCATGCTCAGTTCGGAAGCCCACGTGGATTCCCATTCCCTGCGGACGGGCAGGCTGCAAAAGGAAGACTGGTGGCGGCTGGCCGAGGCGGCCGGGCGTCTGGAGCAGGCGCCCATCTTCATCGACGATTCGGGCACGCTGACGGTGCAGCAGATGCGGGGGAAGGCCCGACGCCTCAAGGCGGAACACGGCCTCGACCTGCTGGTCGTGGACTATCTGCAACTGGTCCAGGGGCGCAGCGATGCCGAATCGCGGCAACAGGAAATTTCGGACATTTCGCGTTCGCTCAAAGCCCTGGCCAAAGAGCTCAACGTTCCCGTGCTGGCCCTGTCCCAGCTCAGCCGGGCGGTGGAGAGCCGCAAGCCGCCGATTCCCATGCTGGCGGACCTGCGGGAGAGCGGCGCGATCGAGCAGGACGCGGACGTCGTGATGTTCATTTACCGCGAAGACGTCTACGATCCGAACTCCGACAAGAAAGGCATCGCCGACATCCTCGTCCGCAAACACCGCAACGGTCCGATCGGAGACCGCCAACTCTTCTTCCACGACAAGTTTGCCAAATTCGAAAGTCTCGAAAATCGAGAGGCAGTTTGACTCCTTTTTGCCCTCCTCCGTATAATGCGACGGTCGCGCAATCACCCTTCGTGCGACACGCTGGCCTCCGCTGTACAAGGGAGATCCCGATCGTGAGCCGAGCAATCAGAATCGGCGCCCTAATGATCCCAGCGTGCCAGCCGGTACAGGTCAAATGGGCGTTCACGGTCGCAGGTCTCCTCGCCGCATGGGTTCTGGCCGGCGGTTGCACGGGCGCCCCGCCGGCAAAACAGGCCCCGCCTGCTTCCCCGTCTGTTACAAGCCATGCGGCCACCCGTCCTGCCATGTCGACGCCCGCCGCCGACCCCCGGGCCTACTACCATTTCATCCTGGGCTATCAGGCGGAACTCGCGCAGGACACGGAGCGGGCCATCCGGGAGTACCTGGCGGCCCTGCGCGTCGATCCCTCGTCCCTGCACCTCAAGACACGCCTGGCCCTGCTCTATTTTGCTGCCGGGGAGTCGGCCAATGCCGTCCGGTTTGCCGATCGCGTCATAGAGGCCGGGCCACAAGACGCCGCAACCTTCGCCCAGATGGCGAGCATTTATGCGGCAGCCGGGCAGTTGGACAAGGCCCTGGCGCTCTATGGGCAGGCGATCGAACGCAATCCCGACGACGGCGAGCTCTATTTCTGGAAGGGGTTGCTGCTGATCAACGCGAAGCGCCTGGACGAGGCGGAGCAGACCCTGCAGCAGGGCATTACGCGGGGCAAGAACTCGCCGGTCGGCCACTATTATCTCGGCCGTGTCTACGCGGAGTCCAAGCGGCCGGACCAGGCGATCGCCAGCTTTGAGCGGGCCATCGCCATCAACCCCGCCTTCGAGCCCGGATACTTGGCGCTGGCGTCGGTCTACGAATCGCAGCAGGACCGGGCCAGGGCCGTCGAGGTGTACCGGCGATACTTGCAAAAGGCCAATCCGCACAGCCGGGAAATCCGCCGCAATCTCGTCCGACTGTTCATCAGCGGAAAGGCCTACCAGGAAGCGCTGGCCGAGTTGCAGCGCATGTTGCAGGACGATCCGGATGATCTGGACGCGCAGCTTCGCGTGGGGCTGGTCTATGGCGAAATGAAGGATTTTCCCAAGGCGGTCGAGCGGCTGACGTCGCTCCTGGCGGCGCGCCCGGCCGAGTTGAAAATCCGCGACTACCTCGGACTGATGTACGAAGAGATGAAGGAGTTTAAGAAAGCCGCCCAGGCCTATGAACAGAATCTGCGGCTGCAACCCAACTATGCCGACGGGCATATGCATCTGGGATACTTGTTCTATCGCCAGAAACGGTACCAGGAGGCCATCCCGCATTTTTCGACTGTGGCCGGACTGAATTCCAAGCAGGCCGACGGCCACATTCTGCTGGGACTCACCCATCTTCAGACCGAGCGCTATGACAAGGCGGTCGAGGCGTTTGAAACGGGAATACTGCACAACCCTGGCAGCGCCGACCTGTATTTCAACCTCGGCACGGCCTATGACAAGATGAACCGGTTCGACGATGTGGTCCGCGCCATGGAAAAGGCGCTGCAGCTGGATGCGTCGCATGCCGATGCGTTGAATTATCTGGGGTACAGTTATGCCGACCGGGGCATCAAGATTGACGAGGCCCTGTCACTGACGAAGCAAGCCGTGTCGCTCAAGCCGACCAACGGGTACTACGTGGATAGCCTGGGGTGGGCATTGTTCAAGAAGGGTTTATTGGAGGAAGCCCTGGCTGAAATTCAACGGGCGATTGCACTGGTCGGCGATGATCCGGTCATTTTCGAGCATCTCGGCGAGATCTATCACAAGCAAAATCTGACCAAGGAAGCACGCGAAGCCTGGCTCCGCTCGCTCGAGTTGGATCCGTCGAACACCAAACTGATGGATCGGTATCGCGAACGAGGGTTGGGCGATCCCGCCACCGAAGAACGCGTGCGACAAGCCAAACGGCGTGTGTCCCAACAGCCCCCCTCCCAGCCGCGTGCACACTGATCCACTCTTGTCGCGCGCGTGAACCGTTTCGATACCACTCGCGATCCCCAGGTCGATCCTCCTATTTTCGGCGGTCTTGACTCGGGACGCTGGGCGCCGACGGCGCTGGCGCTCACAGCGCTCTGCGGCGCGGTCCTGCTCTTTTATCATCGCTTGTGGTGGCCAGAACTGGCGTTGACGAAACGGGACGCGTTTCGTTTTTTCCTCCCCATCAAGCAGTACATGGCCGAGCGATTGCTGAACGGCGAACTGCCACAGTGGTACCCCTATGAGGCCATGGGACGTCCGTTCATCGGAGTTCCCTCGACCGGCGTCTTCCACCCCTTTACCGCGCTCTATTTTCTGTTCTCCGCCCACGAGGCGTATCGCTTCTCCACTCTGTTGTCGTGTCTGCTGGCCGCGCTCGGTGCCTTCGCTCTGGGGCGTCATTTTGCACTCTCGCTTACGGGGTCGTCCGTGGCCGGGCTGGCACTTGCCTGCTCTGGCTACGTGGTGTCCCTCAGCGATAATATCGTTTATCTCTACTCAACATGTCTGTTGCCTCTATTTTGCCTGTGTCTCGATTTGGCGCTTCGTCGGAGTGCGGCATGGATCGTGGCATCGGCATTGGTCTGGGCCTCGATTTTTCTGAACGGCGATGTTCAGACCGGGTATTACTATGGTTTCATCGCGCTGTGGTGGGCGGCGATCCGGGCACCACGATTCGATTTCAATGCCGGCATTCGGCTGGTTGGCGTCGGTGTGCTCACGGGCCTGCTCGCCGGCATTCAACTTGCGCCTGCTGCGGTTGTCTATCTGGACAGCGAACGTGTTCTGCTGTCATTCAAAGAGCATGCCTTCCATTGGTCCACCCATCCGCTCCGAGTGCTGACAATGGCGGTCGGGCCGATGGTCGGGCCGGCAGGCAACCCTGCCGAGCAGGTTGACATCGCATACCATTTTTTTGGTGGTCATCCCCCCGGAACGCCTCCAGTCTGGTATTGGGCGGAGAGCCTCTATCTGGGAATGCCAATCGTAGGGCTGGCAATGTTGGGGATGCGGCACCGTAGAGATCTGCACGGGCTTGGCTGGCTGGGCCTCCTTGCCCTTCTCTTGTCCTTGGGAAAATACGGGGGTCTGTACGAATTGTGTTACCAATTCATACCGTTGTGGTCTGCGTTTCGATTCCCTGAAAAGTTTATGGGGATCGTTTCATTTGCGGTCATTATGCTTGCTGGCGCGGGGTTTGATGCATTGCAGCAAGGCCGCGGATATCCGAAGCTGTGGTTCTTCGCTGCGGTCGTGTGTTTGGCGATAGGGGGCGCTCTTGGACTGGAGGCCGTGAACCAGTGGATTGAGCGCGCGGGTGGAGTTCCGCGGTCCTTGACGCAGAGGGTGACCGAGATGGCTGCGCACGGGTTTGTTTTCAGCGCGCTTGCATCGGTGGCGGTAGGGCTGGTCGCCTTGGGGATCCAGCGGCGATGGAGGGTTGCGAGGCACCTCGCGATGGCGCTGCTGGCGATCGTGGCACTGGATCTTTCTCGCGCGAACCAGGACGCCTATCATACGGGGTCCGCCCAAGTGGCGACGTTTACCTCGGGGCTGGCTGAGGCCATCCATCACCATTCCGGCACATGGGATCCTGGTTTATTCAGAGTGGTGCCGCTAAAGCGGAGCCACAATGTTGCTCCGCCTGCGATTCGTGAGTCGCTCGATTCGTTTGAAATGGCTGCGTTGATAGCCAGACAGGCGCTCGATGTCGAGCATAATGCGAGCTTTCATATCGAGTCTTTTGGCATTTATATGCCGGCTTTCAGCAAGACCTTTTCTGCAATGCGGGATGGACTTCGGGTATCTTCGGAGTTGAACGTGTACGCCCGTTACAATGGCGCCTATATCGTGGGTCGTGCGGAGTCCTTCCGTGCCCCCTTATTTGAACGATCACATGTCGCAGCCATTCCTGACTACGAGCTGGCGCTTGTCACAAATCCCTATCCGGTCAACCCACGGGCATATCTTTCTCGTTATCCAGAGCCGACGCTATCCCCGATAGATTTCGCATCCCTCTTTTCAAGAATGGATTTCCTGCGCGGCGAGGTGGACGTGGTCGAGTCATCCGATGGGGTGCTGCCAGGCCCTGCAACAGGCGGACAGGTTGAAGTGACGCGCTATGCGCCGGAAATAGTGCGGGTGCGGGTGGTGACTCCGACGGCTGCCGTGCTGGTTCTGCTCGATGCCTTCGAGCCCGGCTGGCGGGCGATGCTTGAAGACGGGCAGGAGGTGCCAATCTTTCGCACAAACGGAATTTCGCGCGCGGTCGTGGTGCCGTCCGGACATCACGAGGTGACGTTCACCTACGCGACGCCAGGATTGCAGGCTGGCCTAGGCCTGTCGTTGCTGGGAGGATTGTTGTGCGTCGCGGTGATCGCAGGGGCGCGGTGGAGACTGTGCCTATCCAAGACCCGTGGGGGCGAGCCCGGCTCGAGCGCGCTGGAAGAATAATCCTGTCGCATGGCAGACAAATTTTGAGCGAGTCAGTGCCGGCGTAATTCGTTCGGTTGCGAGCGAGCAGTCACAATTTAATTGCTATCAAGGCGGAATCCGGATAGTCTCCCCGAACGAAGCGGTGGGAAGACAGCTTGCCTTTCTCTTTAGATCGTGCACGTCGCGAAATCAAAGATTAATTGAGAGACAGCGGGAAGCATGCCGAACGTCGGTGTTAATCGACTCAGGCATGGCAAAGGGCTGATTCTTCCGTCTGGCATGACAGATATATTCGAAGAGAAGGGCGGGAATGCCGAAGAAGGTGTTGCGCGGCATGAAACGTGCTTGTCTGTAGGTGTGACATGCGCATGTTCAACGAGCAAACGGTGATGGGTCTGTGATGCGAGGAAATCGGCAGGAAGGATTTACGCTCATCGAACTGATGATCACGGTCGCCATCATCGGAGTTCTGGCCGCCATTGCGATACCGAATTTTCTTTCCTATCAAGCCCGCGCCCGCCAGTCGGAAGCCAGGGCCGTGTTGAGCGGACTGTTTGTGCAGGAGCAGGGCTATTTTGTCGTTAGAGATCGATACGGCAGCATGCGTGAGCTGGCCTTTACCTATGCGGGAGCGTCGGCGAATAGCAGCCGCTATACTTTCCGCAGTCCTCCCACCGGCGGCAGCGGCCCCACGACACACGCACTGGGGGATGACATGTACGCGCCTCCCGTGGGCGCGGTGGCCCAGAGCGGGACGTTTGTGCTTGCGGGAGCCAATCTCGATCCGCCAAGATTCACCTTATCAGCCACCTCCAATCTGGATGGTGATCTCACCACCGATGAATGGCATGTCAACGATTCAAAATTGGGGCTGACGATACCTGACCAAAACGATGCCATCAACTAAACGGTATGCGGATCCGGCTCAGATCAGGAGACAAAAATTTGACGCCTTGAGTCGAAAATCTGTGCCCAGGACTGATCTTGCGGAACCTGTAATATTAAAAAGTTTAAAAGTATAATAAAAACATGAGCTTGTACAAATAGTGAATTATGCAATGCACGGCACAAATCATGCTTTCAGTAACACCAGTGGCAAAGAGAAACAGTGATAGTTAAGAGTGCAGGCGTAGTTCACATTCATAAGGAGGAGTGTGTATGAGGATACGAGACCAAAAGGGCTTCACTCTCATCGAGTTGATGATTGTGGTAGCCATCATTGGGATTCTCGCGGCGATCGCGATTCCCAACTTCTTGTCTTACCAGGCCAGAGCCCGCCAGGCGGAAGCCAGGACCAACTTGGGCGGCGTCTACGTTGCCGAGTCGGCCTTCTTCGCGAATGGCGGCCGTTTCGACAACTTCACCGCGATCGGGTTCCAGCTTGGTAATACCTCCAGCGGGACCTGCGGTCCTTGCCGCTATACCTACCGGGTGGCTGACGCAACCGCTTTTAGCGGTGGTGCTGCTCAGTCGATCTCTGCGGGCCAGGGAGTGATCGCGCCGGACGGAACCGGGGGATCCCTTGCGGCCACGATGGCCCAAAGCACGTTTACCATCACGGCGGCCGCCAATCTCGACTCTGACCCCGGTTACGATAACTGGAGTGTCAGTGATTCGAAGACCGGCCTCCAGCAGTGCCTTCCTTGCGATCCGTGAAGTAGGCACGGTGGTGCTTGCCGTCGGGAACCGCGAGAGCGGTTCCCGACCGGCAGCGCTGATTGCCCGCGTGGCATCTCCACGTAGCCGTTTCCAATGTGCTCCGGTTCTGACCGAAGCTATCAGATTTTCGAATTTTGGCGCCTTCCAAAACACCACACTCTCCAACGTGCCGGCTTGTGACGACATGGATTCCTCTTCGTGCTCTCCCGTGGCCCTCGTCTAAGGCAGGACTGCTTGCGTTTCCAGCCTGGCTTCTGACCTTCAGCGGGATGCTGGTTTTCTCTCCGCTGCTGGAGGGCGGGACCACTCACACGGCAGCCATGATCATCCGGTTGATGGTCCTGTTGCTGCTCTGCGTGTATTCGTGGCGGGTGGTGCATGAGGAGCGGCTTGTTCTGCCCCCATTCGCAATCGGCCCCAGCGTGGCGGCCTTTCTCGTCTTGGCGGCCATTTCTGTAGCCTCCTCGCCGTATCGGCATCAGAGCCTTCAATGGCTGATCGTATTGGTGGTCGATGCGGGGGCACTATATTTGCTCGTGAGTTTGATGACCACCTGGGGCCAGGTCGTCTGGATGTTGCTGCTGCTTGCCGGCATGGGGACTGTTGAAGCGGGGTGGGCGCTCAATCAATGGTGGTTCGATGAGATGGCCAGGCCCACGGGGACCTTTGCGAACCCAAATTTTCTGGCCGGGTATCTTGCGGCCGTCTGGAGCGTTCTCTTGGGCTCATTCGTATATGTAAAAATCAGACGGGGCAGAAAGAGAGCGAGGGTCTCTTCGGTCCGGGCCATGCTGCCGTTCGCGGTTGGGTCAACGGTCCTACTCGCAATCGTCCTGACCAGGTCCCGAGGAGGGCTGCTCGCGCTTGCCGCGGGGGCTGCCGTGGTGGTCGTGTTGCGATTCGGACGCAAGGGGCTCGCGGCACTGGCACTCGTCCTGGCCCTGGCGATGGTCATTCCGAATCCCCTGAGCGATCGCCTCCGGGTAGAACATGGAGTGAACCCCGTCGGGTATGCGCGCTGGCAGATGTGGCAAGGCGCCGGCCTCCAGATGCGGGACCATCCGTTTGGAGTCGGGCTGGGACTCTATCAGTACCTGTCTCCGCGCTACGCGTTCCCGATTGAGGGGCAGGTGGCTCGCTACGGAAAAATCGCACAGACGCCGCATAGTGAGTACGCTCAAATCGGCGTGGAGCTCGGCGCGCTTGCGCTGGTGGTGTTTTGCTGGGGAGTCGGCCGGATTGTTCTTGCAATCAAGTCCCTTGCAGCCTCCCGGCTTCGACGATGGCAGCGCGGCATCGTGGTCGGGGCGAGCGGCGCCGTGGCGTCCATTCTGGTTCATGCCCTGGCGGATTCCAACCTGCATGAGCCGGCGGTGGTCCTGGTCTTGATCCTGTGCGTGGCGATTCTGCTCTCAGTAAAGCGGTTGTCAGGAGCGGCAACGCAGGAGTGGACGATCCCGATTCACCACCCCATCCTCTGGGGCGGTGCCACCGTGCTCGTGGTCGCCCTTTCGGCCATGCTGGTGGGAAGGATGGGGGTGGCGTGGATGGCATACGAAGCGGGCTCGCGCGCGCTCGCGCAGCGACATCATGAGCGCGCCGCCGAATATATCGGCCAGGCCATCGAGCTCGATCCCGGTAAGGCCCTGTATCACAATTCGAATGCGGCCGTGCATTTTCAATTGTACCAGCAGACCCGCGAACAAAAGGAGTTGGCCGTCGTTGTCGATGAGCTCAAGGAATCGATCGCGCTCAACCCGTTAAGTGCGAGGCCGTTCAAGCTGCTGGGCGATGTCTACGGGGGAATGGCGGCCGGCTCAGGGGGAGGCGACCAGCCGGCATCATGGTTGCGGCTGGCCAGTGCTGCCTATGAGCAGGCGATCGAACGTGAGCCGTTCAATCCGTTCCACCGGCTTGAATTGGGGCGGCTCTACCTGGCGCTCGATGAGGGCGAAAAGGCGGAACGATTGGTCCGGGGCACGGTTGAGTCGGAACCGAATTTCCTGCCGGGCCGGCTCTGGTTGGCGATGCGGTATGTCCGGACGAATCGTCTCGAGCCGGCAAAGCAGGAATATGAGGAAATTCTCCAGCGACAGCGATACTATGCGAGGTGGTCCATCGAGCCGTACGAAAGAAGTTTCTTAAACGTAGACGCTCGGGAATTGGCCGCATTGTCGAAGCGGTCACGCGACGAAAAACCCAAGAAGAACCGTGCATTATGATGAAGGGATGGCTCGCGGCAGGCCTTGTCGCCGCGCTTGGAATTTCGGCCGACGGGGTCTTGATGGCCCTTGACCGCCAGCGTTCTGCCGATGTCCGGGCGGAAGAACTCTCGTACCTCCCGAAGGGTGAGTACCTCAAGATCGCGGTGCTGGGCTACGATCAATTCGCAGCGGATCTGATCTGGCTCAAGGCCGTTCAACACCTTGGCGCGACACGTCAGTCGAAGGGCGGATATGCCTGGGCCTACCACGTGGTCAATGTTGTGACGGATCTGGACCCAAAATTTTTGTCCGCCTACCTGGCGTCAGGGAGCATCCTGGGTGTCTGGGCCGGCCTTCATTATGAGAGCATTGAGATATTGCGGAAAGGCATGCGGGAAAATCCTGACGTCTGGCAGCTTCCGTATTACATTGGATACGATTATTTCTACGAACTCTGCGATCCTACGATGGCGGCGCCCTATTTTCAAGCCGCCGCGAGGCTTCCGGGAGCGCCGTCTTATCTGCCGAGCCTCGCGGCGCGCATGACGGTTGCGGGAGGGGATCCTGCGGCAGCGCTGGAATTCTTGCGACGGTTGTACGAACAAACAAGTGATTCCCGCCTGCGCGAGGCGTTCGAGCAAAAAATCAAGGAAGTGATTGTCGAACGGGACATCCGGGTATTGCAAGATAGCGTACGGCAGCACCGTGGCCGCTTCGGCAAGGTTCCACGAACGCTCAAGGAGCTGGTGGACAGGGGGATTGTTTCGAGTCTACCTGAGGAACCGTTCGGCGGCCAGTACGCAATGGATCCGTCGAGTGGAACCGTGAAGGCCTTGGGGCGTTCCCAGCGCCTGGACATTTATCGCACCGCGGCGACCACCGGATGCAAGCCCCGTGACCCGAAGCCGTATCGGGACATGCGCAAGGCGAGTTGATCCATCGGGAGTCCGGCGGCGGGCCGGCTGCTCAGCAAGGGATAGAAGCATATGGACGCCATCCGCATTGAAGGATTGGTTAAGCGGTTTCGGTCAGGCTGGCCGGGCCTGCCTTCGGCCACGGTGCTGGACGGGCTTTCGTTGTCTGTCCGTGAAGGGGAGATTTACGGGTTTTTGGGTCCCAACGGTTCCGGCAAGACAACCACCATCAAGGTGCTGATGGGGTTGATTCGCGCCACCGCCGGCACCGCGGAGATTTTCGGAAAGCCGGCAGGTGATGTGCAGATTCGCCGACGCATCGGGTTTCTACCCGAAGCGCCCTACTTTTACGATTACCTCACCGCCGAGGAGTTTCTGACGTTTTATGGCCACTTGGCCGGCATGGGCCGGGATATCCTGGAGGCACGGGTGCCGCAACTCCTTGAGATGGTCGGGTTGGCGGAGGCGAGGGCGAGACAACTGCGGAAATTTTCAAAAGGGATGTTGCAACGGATCGGCCTGGCCCAGGCGCTCATCCATGATCCCGAGTTGGTGATTCTTGATGAACCGATGTCGGGCTTGGATCCGATCGGGCGCAAGCAGGTGCGTGATTTGATTCTCGGTCTGCGCGACCAGGGCAAAACGGTATTTTTCAGCACGCACATCATCCCCGACGTGGAAATGATCTGCGACCGGGTCGGTGTGATCGTCAAGGGCAAGCTGCTGACGACGGGTCGCGTGGATGACTTGGCCGGTCACGGACACACGCAGTCGGTCGAGATCGTCTGCCAGGGGATCACGGTCGGTGAGATCCCGGCTATCGGGACCACGGCGGTCCGGGTCCTCCAGCAAGGCCCACAGGCGCTGATTGTGCTTCCGAACCCGGATCGGCTGGAGGACATCCTCGGAGAGATCAGAAAACACGGCGGCAGGTTGATCTCGGTCACCCCGCAAAAAGGCTCTCTCGAGGAGTTGTTCTTCCCCTCTGTGAGCCAGGGGGCGGGAATGGAAAGCGGTCGAAGGGCATAGGGTATGTGGCCGATCGTCGTCATTGCGTCCAACACGTTCCGGGAGAACTTGCGCGACAAGATTCTGTACAACCTGCTGCTGTTCGCGGTGTTGCTGATGGGCGCGTCGATGTTGCTCGCGGATCTCACGATCTTGGAGCATTACAAGATCATGACCGACATGGGGCTGGCGGCCATCAATCTGGTCGGCGTCATCATCGCCGTGTTTGTCGGGATCGGCCTGGTGAGCAAGGAAATCGAGCGACGGACGATCTATACGATCGTCGCGCGCCCCATCAGCCGGGCGCAGTTTGTCGTGGGGAAATATCTGGGACTTATCACGACGCTGGTGGTGAACGTGCTGGTCATGCTGTCGGTATTTCTGTTGACGCTCTGGGGGTACCATGCCCCGGTGCACTGGGTCTTGGTGCAAGCCGTTCAACTGATCGTCGTCGAGTTGATGCTGATCACGGCCATCGCCTTGTTTTTTTCGACGTTCAGCTCTGCCACGCTCAGCGCCATTTTCACGATCGGGCTCTACATCATCGGTCATGTGACGACGGATTTGCGCGGCCTCGCCCAGAAAAGCCACAGCGAAGCGGTCAAAGTCGTGGCCAACGGGGTCTACTATCTGTGCCCCAACCTCGACATGCTCAATATGAAGGGACAGGCCGCGCTGGGCATTGCGATTCCGCTGTCGTATCAGGCGCTTGCGACGACGTACGGCTTGCTGTATGCCGGCATGTTGATCGTCGGCGCGTGCCTCATTTTTCAACAACGGGATTTCTAGCATGAACCGAGAGGGAGCCATGCCATTGCTGGAGAAGATTCGGCGCCACGAGGCGGTCGTCGGTGTGGTGGGGCTGGGGTATGTCGGTCTTCCGCTGGCGGTGTTGCAGGCCAGGACGGGGTATCGCGTCATCGGCATCGATGAAGTGGGCGAGAAGGTCGAACGGGTGAACCGTGGCGAGAACTATATTTCCGACGTGGATGACGCCGAATTGCGGCAGGTCGTCAGCTCGGGACGCCTGACGGCTACGGCGGATTTCGATGCGCTCAGGCAATGCGACGTCGTGCTGCTCTGCGTGCCCACGCCGCTCACACGGAACAAGGAACCGGATATCAGCGCGATCCTCAAGGTGACGCACGAACTGGCCGCGCGGGCGCATCCCGGCATGCTCGTGGTCCTGGAAAGCACCACCTATCCAGGCACCACGGAGGAGGTGCTGCTGCCGAGGCTGACGGCCGGGGGGCTGAAAGCGGGGCAGGATCTCTACCTGGCGTTTTCGCCGGAGCGCGTCGACCCGGGCAACCGGTCGTTCAAAACGCATAATACGTTCAAGTTGGTGGGCGGAGTCACACCGGCCTGCTTGCAGGTCGCGCAGACGTTCTACGAGCAGTCCATCGTGAAGATTCATCCCATGTCGTCGCCGCGCGTGGCCGAGATGACCAAGGTGTTCGAGAACGTGTTCCGATCCGTCAACATCGCCTTGGTCAACGAGCTGGCCGTGCTGTGCGACCGGATGGGCTTGAGCGTGTATGAGGTGATTGACGCGGCGGCGACGAAGAACTTCGGCTTCATGCCGTTCTATCCGGGGCCCGGGGTGGGCGGGCACTGCATCCCGCTTGATCCCTATTATCTGGCCTGGAAGTCGAAGGAGTACGATCTCCATACCCGTTTTATCGAACTGGCCGGGGAGATCAACGAAAGCATGCCGTATTACGTGGTGGCCAAGCTCCAGCGACTGCTGAATCAGCGTGGGCGCTGCCTGAACGGGGCCAAGGTCCTTGTGCTGGGCGTGACCTATAAGGCCGATGTCGCGGACCCCAGGGAAACGCCGGCGCGAAAGGTGATGGAATTGCTTCAGCGGGAGGGCGCCACGCTGACCTATGCCGATCCCTACACGCCCCAGATGGACATCGAGGCGCGTTCGTACGCGGCTGCCGAGGCGACGGCGGACCGGCTGGGGCAGTGCGACTGCGCGCTCATCCTTACGGCCCATTCCGCCTTCGATTACGATCAGATCGTCCGCCACGCGCCGCTTGTGTTTGATACGCGCAACGGCACCAGACTGGTTCAGGGGAAGAAAGACCACGTCGTGCTCCTCTAAATCGGCTGGCTTCGGCAATTCCAGCCGATCGAGTAGGTCGAAACAGGGGGATAGCCGCGATGTCGCATCAGCATAACCATCGGCTGCTTGTCGTGAGCCTGGCGCTCCTGGCGGCGCTTGTCGAGCTGCTGTGGGGGCGGTTCGACATCCCTGTCTCCATTAAACCGATTCCGATCTTCAGCGAGGCCTGCTCATTCTCCCGTCCAGACGGCCCGTTGGGATGCCGGTATTCGGAAGGGTGGCTGCCGATGCCGCAAGGGTGGCAGCTTCCGGCAGGTCGGAACGGGCACCTGCTGATTCAGGCTGACGTTCCCGCCCGGTCGGGCCTGTCCCGTTGGGTATTCCGTGAACCGGCCTCCCGCGAGGGGCGGCTCTCGTTGATAATGGAAGGGGAGGCGGACGCGGATGTCCGCGCCAGAATCCACGTCTCACGCGAGGGCCAGGAGGATCGGTTTCTCGACCAGGTCCTTCCATTTGGCGGAACCCGCATCGAGGTGCCCGTTGCATTGGAAAGCGAGAAACCGATTCAGGTTCGAGTCGAGTGGATCGCATCGGCGACCGCCTCAGTCCGTGGATCCGTGCGTCTTTCCCACGTCCACGTCGGGATCCTGACAGCACCGCCGGCTGTCCCCAACCTGGCGATCGCGGCGCTGCTTGTGCTCGTTCCGCTGTTGGCCTACGGCATTCGTGAGGCGGCCGGGCCACGCTCGGCCTCCGTCTATGCCCTGGCGGTCCTGGGGGGGATGGTGGCGCTGCTCGAAGCGTTGACATGGAGCCGCACTCCCATCAGCGAGCCGGCCTTCTGGCGGGACCTGGTCACGAACGGAAGGGACTTTGACGTGTACCTGATCGTCCCGTATCTGTTCCTGTTGGCGCTGATGGGATGGCAACGGTTCACCGGACGTGTCTTACCGAACGATCAGGATCGCCTGGCGCACCTGGCATTGGCCGGAGCGCTCGTCTGGGGTCTCAGCCGGCGTCTTGTCGCCTTCGCCCATGCCGTGCCGTTCAAACTGGATCCCGACGCGCTCGGTTATATGCAGATCGCAGGAGCGATGGCGTCTCCCTACGAGACGCAGTTGCGCGAGCCCTTGTGGATCTGGATTGTGAATCTGTGGCTCGGTGCCGCCGGATGGGACGCGCCGGCGATGCGGCTGCTGACGGTCGGCTGCTCGATGCTCGTCGTCTGGCTCGCCTACAAGCTGTTCAGCGAGTACACGGGGAGACCGTTCTTCGGCCTCCTCGTTGCGTGGCTCCTGGCCGATAACGATTATTTGATCCAGCTCAGCGTGAGGGGCCTGCGTGAGGAAGCCTACATGGCGGCGCTGATCGGCGTCGTGTATCTCGTGTTTGTCCGGCATCGGGGCTTGTCCCTGGCGTGGCAGGCGGTCGGACTCGCCGTGGCGGGCGCGTCCGCGCAATTGTTGCGGTTTACCAGCTACGGGGTGTTGATCCCGCTGGTGCTGCTGTGGGGCTGGCGTGCGGGCGGCCGTCATTGGCGATACCCCTTGTGCGTGCTGCTGGCGATCGGCGCGGTCTCCGTTCCGCATATGGTCCATAACTACCGGGCCTTCGGCGATCCCCTGTACAGCATCAATGTCCACTTCTCGTATTTTCGCAACTACGAAATGGTCGTGCAAAAGGGGGGCTCGTGTGAAGGCTGTCCGAGCCGCGAGGAGTTTGCCGCGAATCCTTATGCGGGACCACCGATCACGGCGCGGCAATACCTGTTCGGCCTGCATGGCTGGCGGGAGATCGTCGAGGATACGCTCGAGGGATATCGCAGAATGTATTTCGCTCCCACGGATCTATTTTTAGTCCAGAGCGGGACCAGGTCCATGCTCGGCTACGGCCTGTTTCTCATCGGGCTGGTCGCGCTGCTGATGGGCCCCTATCGGGAAATGGTGTTTGTCGTGCCGCTGCTGGCGAATTTGCTCCCGTTTGTCATGCTGCGGGACGCCGATATTCGCCTAGCCGTCCACACCGCGCCCTTTGTGACGTTTATTCTGGTCTATGGCGCCTATTGGGTGGCGGAGCGGCTGACGCTGTTGCCGCCGGTCATCGAGAAGGCCTGTCCATCCCTTGCGCGGATTCGCGTGGAATGGCCGCGGAGCCTCGTGCCCAGGACGACGAACGACAACCTGGTGGTGTTCCGATGAAGATTCTGACCGTCATCGGCGCCCGCCCGCAATTCATCAAGGCCGCGCCCGTCTCGCGTGCCATCCGGTCGATCAGCGGTGGTCGCACGGGGACGAACGCGATCGTCGAGGTGCTGGTGCATACGGGCCAGCATTATGACCGGGAGATGTCCGACGTGTTCTTCCAGGAACTGGACCTGCCCGAGCCCGCGCACCATTTGGGAGTGGGTCCCGGTCCGCATGGCCAGCAGACGGGACGGATGCTGGAAGGTTTGGAGCGGGTGCTTGGCATGGAACGTCCCGATCTCGCGCTGGTCTACGGCGATACCAACTCGACGCTGGCCGGCGCGCTGGCGGCCGGGAAGCTTCGGATTCCGATCGCGCACGTCGAGGCGGGCTTGCGGAGTTTCAACCGGGCAATGCCCGAGGAACTCAACCGGATCGTGACCGACCACCTGGCCACCTATCTGTTTTGTCCCACAAGCCTGGCCGTGAAGAACCTGAGTTGCGAGGGGATCGTCACGGGCGTGCACCTGGTCGGCGACGTCATGCACGAGGTGTTGCAGTTGTCCCTGCCCGTCGCCAAGGCCCGCTCGCGGGTGCTCGAGCAATGGTCGCTCTCATCGAAGGCCTACGACCTGGTCACCGTGCACCGGGCGGAGAACACCGATGTGCGCGAGCGATTGGCCGGCATCCTGCAGGGCCTGGCCCGGCTGGATCGTCCGGCCGTGTTCCCCTGCCATCCCCGCACGAAAAAAATGATCGATCAGTTTGGCCTGGCGTCGCTCTTGAGTTCATCCCGTGTGCGCGTGATCGACCCCCTGGGCTACCTCGATATGCTCAGGCTGGAATCCGAAGCGGCCGTGATCCTGACCGACTCGGGCGGGGTGCAGAAAGAGGCCTATTGGCTGGGAGTGCCCTGCGTGACGCTGCGCGATGAAACGGAATGGGTGGAAACCGTCGACGCAGGCTGGAACCGATTGGCTGGAACGGATCCCGCGGCCATCGTCGCGGCGGCGCACACGGCCTTCGACGCCCTCCCGTCGGAATCGGGGCAACTCTATGGTGATGGCACAGCCGCGGAGCGGATTCTGGGCATTCTGCAAGCGGCTGCGTAGGTTCGGCCGGTCCATGCCGGCACGGGCCAAGTGAGCGGCGGCCAGGTCAGTGGCAGATTAGTGCGATGTAAGTGAGAGGGCGGAGCTATGCCTGCCTCCCGACAAGCGGCGCAGCATCCGGACGCAGAGGGAAATCTGTTCATCGTCGTCGAGCTTCGTTCTGGACATCCAACGCATGCGATCACGGCATGCCGCGGGGGACATGCATGAGTCGGCACGTATCCGGCATGACGGTCTGGTTCACCGGTCTTCCCGGTGCCGGAAAGACCACGCTCGCTCACGCGGTTGCCGGGACGCTGCGAGATCGCGGGATCGACCGGCTGGAAATCCTGGACGGGGACGTCATCCGCACCACGCTCAGTAAAGGCCTTGGGTTTTCCAGGCAGGACCGGGAGCTGAATGTCCAACGGGTCGGGTTCCTGTGTCAGACGCTGAACCGCCACGATGTGGTGACGCTGGCGGCCCTGGTCTCCCCCTATCGGGAAGGCCGGGAGTTGATACGAAAGGATATCGGACGGTTCGTCGAGGTCTACGTCAAGTGCCCGGTGGACGTGCTTATCAAGCGGGATCCCAAGGGGCTCTATCGGAAAGCATTGGCCGGCGAGATCCAGCAGTTTACGGGCGTCTCGGACAAGTACGAGGAGCCGCTCCATCCCGACGTCGTCGTGTCGACCGACGTGGAAACGGTGAAGCAAAGCACCCAGCGTATCGTGTCGGCATTGGAACGCCTGGGATACCTGTGACGGCATTTCTTGGCGGGTGAGCGAACGGGTCATCGATCATCATGTGGGCTGGCATGCATCTCTTGATACGACATCGTCGCGTGCTGGCGATGGCCGCGCTGAATGAGATCAGAGGGCGGTACGCGGGCACGGCGCTGGGGTTGGCGTGGGCCGTCCTGTATCCGGTGCTGTTTCTGGGTGTCTACACGGCGGTCTTCACCCTGATCTTCAACGTGCGCCTGGGCGGTCCGTCGACGGCTGATTCCGTCCTGGTGATCTTTGCGGGGCTGATCCCGCTGTTCGGTTTTTCGGAATCGATGAGTTCGGGGATCGGCAGCGTGCTGGCCAATCGCCACCTGGTGAAGAACACGCTGTTCCCCATCGAGCTCATTCCGGTGCGGTCCGTCCTGGTCGGCTCCCTGACGATGGTGCTGTGCCTGGTGGTGTTGCATCTGGCCTTGTGGTGGCGGGGAACGGTGCATCCGGCTCAGGCGCTGACACCCGTCATTCTCGTGTTCCAGCTGCTGTTCACCATCGGTCTCATCTGGCCGTTGTCGGCCCTGAACGTGTTTGTCCGCGATCTCGGGCAGCTCGTGCCCATTCTGCTTCTGTTGCTGATGATCGCCTCGCCCATTGCCTACACGGTCGACATGATTCCGCCGGCGCTGCTGCCGCTGATGTATGCCAATCCGCTGTACTACCCCATCGAATTGTATCGGGGATGCCTGCTGCAGGGCACGGTGCCGTGGGAGATTTTGGCGGTGTTTGGGACTCTGGCTACCGTCATGTTCGGGCTGGGGTTCCATGCATTCATGAAATGGAAGCGGATGTTCGTTGAACATGTCTGACCCGGTCGTCGACATACGGCATCTTTCGAAAAGCTTCCGGATCTTCCGGAGTCCCCTCTACCGTGTGCTGGATGTGGTGGGCTGTCCGGTCCCGCCATCCGCGTACGAGGAGTTCTGGGCGCTCCGCGACATCCAACTGTCGGTACCGGCCGGGCAGCGCCTGGGCATCATCGGATGCAACGGGGCCGGCAAGAGCACGCTGCTGAAGATCGTAGCCGGTATGATGCAGCCGACCGGCGGGGACATTCGCGTCCGGGGGACGGTCCAGGCGCTGCTCGATCTGGGCTCGCTGTTCCATCCGGACTTCACCGGTCGTGAGAACGTCCTGGCTGCGCTGGGCTACCGCGGTGTCATCGGGGCGCCGGCGAGACAGGCCCTGGACGAAGTCGTCGAATTTTCAGAATTGCAAGCCTTCATCGACAAGCCGTTGAAGACCTACTCGTCCGGCATGAACGCCCGCCTGGCGTTCGCCGTCGCCACCGCCATCAACCCCGACGTGCTGATCATCGACGAGGTGATGAGCGCGGGCGATGCCTATTTCGTCGCCAAGTCGTTGGAGCGCATGCGGCAATTGGTTGAGACCGGAGCCACGGTGCTGCTCGTCTCGCATGAGTTGGAGCAGGTGACGAGATTTTGCGATGAAGCGATCTGGATCGATCGGGGACAGATCGTTCAGAAGGGGCCGAGCCTCGACGTCGTGAAGGCCTATGCCCAGCATATCTGTCTGCTCGAGGATCGCCGGTTGCGGGAGAAGAACCGGTTGCAGACCCGGACGGATGCCGTGAATGCGTCCTCTCCGCTGCCGCGCGTCGTCAAGTGGCCGGGAGAGGGGTCGATCGCTATCCATGATGTGGCTTTGCTGAATGCCAAGGGGGTCGAGCAGGCGGTGTACGCGCCCGGCGAACCGATGAGTCTCCGGATGACGTTTGCCGCCCGGCGTACCGACGTGTTCGACGTTCTCCCGGTCGTGGTGGTGTATCGCCTCGACGGGGTGCTGGTCTCCCGGCACCATGCCGACAAGTGCGTATCGGTTCATCTCAAGGCCGGCGAGCCGCGTACGGGCCTGCTCGAGTTTGGCCGTCTGAATCTTGGGGACGGGCACTATGTGGTGTCGGTGGGCCTCTTCCGAACGGCGGTCACGGAGTCCGAGCGCTATGATCTGATCGACCGCAGCTATGAATTCAAGGTGGTCGCCGCAGACCCCCAATTCAAGGGGCCGGTGTTTCATCACGAGAGCCGGTGGAGATTCCCGGTCGAGGAATGATGAAGACGATCAAGGTGTACTTTTTCGGAGATTCCGTCTGTGTCGGCCAGCATGTGTCCATCCACAAAGGGTGGGTCACGCGAATCTCGGCGCATTTCAGCGAGTTTTCCGAGGCGCGCGGGTGCCAGGTGGTCGTCAGCAATGCCTCGGCCAACGGCCGGACGACCCGGCTGGCGCTGGAGCAGATGCCGTATGAAATCCAGAGCCAGTTCCCCGACGTGCTCATCGTCCAGCTCGGCATGAACGATTGCAACTACTGGCAGAGCGACCGCGGCATGCCTCGCGTATCGCCCAGGGCATTTGAAGCAAATCTGGACGAGATTGTGGGTCGGGCGCTGGCGTTCGGGGTGAAGACCGTGTGTCTGAACACCAACCACCCGACGGGCCTGGATCAGAAAGAGATGCCGCATTCGTCGCTCACCTATCAGCAAAGCCTGGAGCGGTACAATCAGATCATCCGTGATGTGGCGGCCCGTGGCGGCTCTCAGGTGGTGCTGAGTGACATTGAGACGGTCTTTCAATCCTATGCGCAAGGCGATCGGGCGAAGTTGCTTGAGTTGGTGCTGCCCAGCCCGGACCTGCTGCACCCGAGCGAAAAGGGACACGAACTGTATTTCAACGCGCTCTATCCGCTGCTCCTGGGCGCCGTCGCTGACTTGATTGCGAGGCCCGCGCAGTGAGCCGGCTCGACACGCTGCTCGCCGGACGATTCCGCCGCGACACGGACAGCGAGCGGGTCCCGCTGATCTTCATCCTGGCTTCACCAAGAACGGGCAGCACGCTTGTCTATCAGCTTCTGATCAACGCGTTCGGATTGGGTTATGTCTCGAACTTCGTGAACGATTATTGCTGGAGATTCCCGATTCTCGGCGCCGCCGCCAGCCGCTTGTTCGCCCGGCCGCGGGTCGTGACGCTGCAGAGCGATCATGGGAAGACAAAGGGCTGGTGGGGACCATCGGAGGGATCCGCCCTGTTCCGGCGATGGTTTGGCGGCGAACATCCATCCCAAACGAAAAGCTGCAAGGTGCTGCCGGGCCAGGAGCCGCACCTGCGCAGGACCATGACCAGCCTGTACGCGATGAGCGGGCGGCCGATCGTATTGAAAAACGCCTGGAACTGTTTTCGCGTGGAGGAGCTGCATCGGGTGTTTCCGGGCAGCCGGTTCATCTGGCTCAGGAGAGACATCAGTGCGAGCGCGACGTCGGATCTCAGGGCCCGCCACCGGCGGGGTTCCCCATTGATTTGGAATTCCGCCACGCCGGCCAATTACGAAGCGATCCGACAGCGACCCTACTGGGAGCAGGTGGTCGAACAGCAGTATGAGTACAACGCCGTCCTTGAACGCGATCTCACCCGCGTATGTCCCGGGCAGTTTCTGGAACTCTGGTACGAGCGTCTCTGCGAGCAGCCCACGAGTGAACTGGAACGGATCGGAGGAGTGTTGTCCTCCCGCGCCGTGCCGGTTCGCAGAACGGCCTGGGAGGTGCCGTCTCTTGGGCACTCAGTGTCCGGGCAGGCGCGCAACGACGACGAGGCCAAAATCAGGGACTACGTGAATCGAAACCTCAGCCGTCTGTCCCCCCACGTGTACGGTTCGCGGAAGACCTCCCCGCTTCAGTTGCAGGCCTAGGACGAGCACGATGGTTCTGTTCAACTCCCCCCTGTTGGAGCAGTACGGGCTGAGCGATCACACCCTGCGATTGCTGGAGGAGGCCCGGCAGGCCGGGGACGAAGCCTTTTCGTCCCACCGATGGCTTTCGGAATCCCTCCCCAAGCGGATGATCTACTGGCGCATGTATGGGGACCTGCTGGGCGGGACGCAGGAATCACGACGGATACTGGATGTCGGAGGCGGCTATTGTTCGTTGACGCGGCTGCTGCTGAAGCGTCATGCCTACACCTTGCTGGACACCATCGACAATGACGACACAGACGCATTGAGGGCCATTGAGCGGTCGGCGGGCAAGCGGTTCTGGGAGCAGGAGGATTGGTCCGATCACAAGACCACATCCGGCTACGATGTGGTCCTCGCCAACGATCTGTTCCCCAATGTCGACCAGCGATTGGAGTCGTTCATTGAGACGTTCCTGCCGCGATGCGGGGAGATGAGAATCCTGCTGACCTACTACAATCGGATGCAATGCTATCGCACCAAGCGCCTGGATGGGACGGAGATTCTCCGCGTCCTGGCCTGGAACGGCGCGATGGTCCGGCAGGTGCTTGAAAAGTTCAGCCGGCATATTGTGGAGCCTGAGCTCGAGCGCCTGGCGGAAGATCCTCCCAGCCTGTTCAAGAATAACCGGCAGGTCTGTCTGATCACGCTGCGTGCGTGACATCGTCATGTCGATCGAACCCATGCGCATCCTCGTGGTCTATGCCGATTGGGGCGGCCCCGGCAGGCTGAGCCATTCCGTATGGCACCATCTGCACGCGCTTGACCAGAGCGAGACCAAGCACGAGGTGACCTACCTGGATGCGTGGGACATCGCCCCGCGATTGCCGGTCACGGGCGATGAACTGCCCGAGCCGGTGAGATCCAACCGCGACTATTATGACGCGGTGATTCTTCACAATACCTTTCTCTGCGCCCGGTGGGCGACCTGTTTCTGCGAGTGGAAACACAAGTTCGACTGGATCGGCGGGCTGGACTGCCCGAAAATCGCGATGCCGCAGGATGAAGGCGACCATGCGGAGGTCCTGGACGAGTGGCTCTGCAACCTGCGGGTCTCGGCGATCTTCAGCGTCCATCAACCCACGGGGCAGGGTCCGCTCTATCCGTATATGCGCGACCGGGCGGCGTTTTATCCCTGCCTGCCGGGGTACATCGATGCGGATGCCGCGAACCAATATCGGGACCGCGTGGCGCCGGGCTCGCGCCGCCCGCTCGACATCGTC